>JBLIGW010000033.1:0-10904 GCA_047635955.1 Oceanicoccus sp. | reverse complement strand
CCTTCTAAACTTCGTCCAATTGAGTCTGCAAGATCTCGCCGTGCATCCATAGAACTACGAAGCACCAATTCATGATCCTCTTTTATTTGAAGCTTTTCTCTTAAACCACCCAACAAAGTATTAGTACCTTCTTTCAATGTAGCCTTCGCAAATTCCAGCTTCACCTTTAAATCTTCAGGAGTGTCTTCCGTAGTTTCAATCAAGTGATCAATAGTTTGCTCTAGATCCCCAGAAAAATCTGCGGAATCACTAGAAGTGTTCTCAGGCATGGGTGCGAATTATATTTCCGCCCACATCATACACTTTTTACTAAAATTATAAGAACTAAGAATTTCACTACCGCCCCTATTGCAAAAAAGAGCTTTTTTTGATATAATAATAAGATTTTATAAAAACAAAAAATGAAAAAAGTACTCTACGCACTACTCGCAATCGCCATTTTAGGTGGAATAGCATTTGGCCTTAGCCAAAGTAATTTACTCAAAGGCGATTTTGATGAGATTACCACCATTGAAGATGAAAGTGGCGGTGAATCAAATGATATCTGGAGCGGAGGGACCATAGAAACAGGTACAGACGGTACTGGATTCGAACCTGGAGGAGTACTTGATTTTAACCCACCTACTGGAGGAACCACAGGAGGAGGAACAGACTGCGAACCCGAATACTGGCTATCACTTTCCGTGAATACCGTTGATGGGAACAGTTTAGACAGCCTCACAACTAGTAAATTTAGCGTAGAAACAACAAGTGGAAGCGACGTAGCTAGTCAATTTGGATTTGAAAACGACAATGGTGAATATGAATTCCTATACTCTGGAACCAGTCCAAGCGATCAATATAATGTAATCGTAGATGCAAATGGTTACCAAGAAGCAACTGCTACCGTAGACATTATTAGCTCTTGTAGTGATGTGCGTAGCTCAACCTTACTCGAAGTTGAATACAACCACACAGTAACGCTAAAAGATCATAACGGTAACTACCTTAATGATGCTGATGTAAGCACAGGATCAAGCTACTCAAGTACTTGTGACTACTGGGATGAAGAAGACAAGTATGTATGTGCAACTCCCGATTCAGGTGATAAACAATATCGAACTGCTTATACAGGTTACGTAACTAAAGAAGGAAGCTTCATAAGTGGAGGTAAAACAGCCTTAGAAGGTTTCTCAAGTGACTCAAGATTTGCAAGTAAAATAAATCTTTTCTCACAAACACTAAAATCTTTAAGTAATTTAGGATATGCAAATTTACTGGCCGCGATAAACGGAGATGTCAGAGACACCTCATCTCAGCAAAATGAGGTCAATGCAGCAATCGATGCAGCTACTGCAGAAACTAGTACTACAACAAGCTCAACGGAAACAGTTACAGAGGCAACAACAGAAGTAACAACTGACCTAAACACCCTTCCAGCAGGAATCTCAAGTGATCACAAAACAATCACAATGAATGAGTTTGCCTGGACTATTAGTCTAACTGACGGAAGCGAATATATAACTGGTGCCACAGTTAAAATGACAACTCCAGCCTCAGACACTTATGACTGTGATTATCAAGAGAATGGATTGTACTGGTGTAGCGGAACTAGCTATTTCACAACTAGTGGAAACAACACGCCAAGCTACGAAGTAAGCGCTTCTGGATACGATACAGAAACTGGTAACTTTGCATTAAGTCGATCAGCAAGAACAGACGATGGTGTAAATCAAGATGTAGTATTAAGCCTAACGGACAATACTGACCCTGCTATCTACTGTGACACATTAGACATTAGCTCTGGTGACCTACCTCTTGAGTACGACGCAACAGAAGTAGGATACATAGATTTTGACCTTGAAGTCATAAGCTCTAATGAAAGCTTTGAAGACGAACTAACCCTAACCGTATCTGGATCTGGTACCATTCAAGGAGAAACAACTTACACTGAAACAGTAAATGGAACATTTTACTACTCAACATACACTTACAGTGATGGCAGCGTCGGAGACACTATTACCGCAAGCACTTCTTATTGTAGTGATGCCGTACTAGAAATCACTCAAAATGACGCCCCTGTTGATGACGGCCCTGTTTATGACGGTGAATACGCACTTAGCTGTTCATCTGTAGATATCACACCAGACGCATACGAAATTTACGCTACGGCTAGCGATAGCTATTATCATGAATTTGAAATTGAATGGACGGTAGTTGAACAATTGATTGCTTTAAGAGAAGCACCTGAATGGATTAAAAGAGGTTTTGCCCACAAGCACGACCTCAATCCACTCATTATGCTTAGTGATGAAAGTGGCTTTGACCCAGTGACACTAACTATTGCGACTACAGGGAATGGAGATCTTTATTTTGAAGACAAGGCCACTGCCTACACAGAGCTTAGCTTTGACATTGAAGCTGCAGAAAATGACAGCCTTATATTCTATTACAGTGGCGCCGATGGTGGCGACTCACTCTACGTGACCTCAAGCGACAGTGCCTGTTCTGACTCTTTGAATCTTACTGAAGAAGATGAGGAGAAAGAAGAAACCACAACTGTGGTCGAAGATGATGACGATGAAGACATTGATTTTAATGAAATTATAGATGGATGTAACGATTACCCCTTCACGGATGTAGATGATAACGACGACCTCGCTCCTTACATTTATTGTCTTGCTGACGCCGGAGCCGTACAAGGTTATGGTGATGGATCTTACGGACCATCAAATCAGATTACAAACGCCGAACTAATCAAGATCGTTGTTGCCATGACTGGTAAATCACTAGTAAGTAGCAGCACTGACACTGACTTCCTAGACATCGAAGGTCACTGGGCTGAACGATACATCAAAACAGCCGAACAAAATGATATTGCTCGACCTCTTGAAAACCTTTACTTCTACCCTGATGCACCTGCTGACAGAACCTTCTTAGCACTTGCACTTGTACGAGCAGCTGAGCAAACACTATGGGGATGGGATTCAGACGATATTCCCTTCTCAGATGTTAACTCAACAGACCCTGAAGCTTACGCAGTAATACTACTTGCTGACGCTGAAGGTGAGGTTCCAGGTGTTGGTGAAGAAACCATCATAGAAGGTTATTCAGATGGAACGTTCCGAGGTACAAACTCAATCCGTCGAGACGAAGCCGCCGCAATGATGATTCGAGCTTTCTACGCTTGGTTCCTATAAACACATAAAAATCACAGCCCTTCCACACGGAGGGGCTTTTTAATCTTGAGGAAAACCTACTTTATCAGTATAATCTTACCGATATAATCACGTTTAACAGTGCCAACAAAATACATATTCGTAACAGGAGGAGTCTGTTCAAGCCTAGGTAAAGGAATTACTACCGCTTCAATTGGAGCTTTACTTAAAACGGCTGGCTTCAAAGTTTTCACAATGAAACTAGATCCTTACTTGAATGTTGACCCAGGAACAATGAGTCCCTTCCAACATGGTGAAGTTTTTGTTACTGAAGATGGCGCTGAAACTGATCTAGACTTAGGCCATTACGAACGATTTATTGATGAGAATCTAAACAAGTACTGCTCAGTAAGCACAGGACGAATATACATGGAGGTACTACAGAAAGAACGTCGTGGAGATTTCCTTGGAGGAACCATTCAGATCATTCCACACATTACCGATGCAATTAAAAATAAAATAAAAGCAGCTGCTGAAAAAAGTGGCGCTAATATAATGCTAGTAGAGATTGGAGGGACCACAGGTGACATTGAAGGGCTTCCCTACCTGGAAGCTATTCGTCAAATGCGACACGAGTTTGGCAAAGAAAACACTTTGTTCGTTCACCTCACACTGCTTCCTTACTTGAAAGCTGCTAAAGAACTCAAAACAAAACCAACTCAAGCCTCAGTAAGAGAACTTCGAAGTATTGGTATACAACCAGATATTATCGTAGCTAGAGCAGATAAAAACATTCCTCAACCATTGTTGAAGAAAATCTCTGTTTTCTGTGATGTAGAGGAAGACCATGTGATTCCTGCGATCACTTGTAAATCCATTTACGAAGTGCCTCTTCATTTCAATAAATATAATATCACTGAGTTGATTGCAAACAAACTGCACCTTGGAATTGTGAAACCAATGATTGAGGATTGGGAAACTTTAGTAGAAAAAATTCACTCTAAAAGAGAGCCTATTTCTATAGCACTCGTTGGTAAATACACAGGGCTAGATGACGCCTACCTATCAGTCATCGAATCTTTAAAAATCGCCTGTTACCACCAAGATCTAGAGTTAGACCTTGTATGGATTGATGCTGAAAAAATAGACAAAGAAGATGAAAAAACATGGGAAAGCCTAAAATCAGCTTCGGGCGTTATAATTCCAGGTGGATTTGGAATTCGTGGAACTGAAGGGATGATCAAAGCCGCTAAATACGCTCGTGAGAACAAAGTACCTTATCTAGGAATATGTCTTGGTTTACAAATAATGACAATTGAATACGCTCGTGAATCCCTAAAAGACCCACTACTCACCTCTCAAGAATTTGATGAGAATGAGGAGATTAATGCCGACAAATATGTTGTTCACTTCCTTCCTGGTCAACACCATGGAAAAGACAAAGGAGCGACACTCCGACTTGGTGCCTACCCATGTAGCCTAGTAAAAGGAAGCCTGGCCCACGAACTTTATAATAAAGACTTAGTACTAGAGCGACACCGACATCGCTACGAAATAAATAATAAAATTCGTGAAAAGCTCAAAGATAGTGACTGGATTGCCTCAGGAATATATGAAGATGGAAACCTTGTAGAGATGGCTGAACTCAAAAGTCACCCTTACATGATTGGAACTCAATCACATCCTGAATTCCTTTCACGACCACATAGGCCACACCCTCTATTCTATGGTTTAATAGAAGCCAGCAAGCACGCCAAACAATCTAAACCATCCACGCAAGATGGCTCAGTTTCAGTACACCGCAGTTAATAGTGCCGGAAAAAAACTCACAGGAGTTATAGGCGCAGCAACCGACGAAGAAGCTCGAAAAGAGCTGAACTCTCTCGGTATTTCTGTATTGGTAATGAATAAAATTGCTGAAACGGGTGAGAAAAGCATCACCACTGAAAGCAACACAAGCCAAGCTCTTCCTAAATTTGAATTTGAGGCCATTGATAAAAATGCACGGAAAGTCATTGGAACCATACCTGCAAGCAATCGATACAGGGCTTTTAAACGACTGATGGAGGAGTACAAATTTGAAGTCTCCTATGTAGTTACTGCCGGTGCCTCCCCTGAAGAGAAGATGAAAGCAAAACAAGAAGACTTATCTGTCTTGAAATCTGAATACGAAGAACAACTCAAAAAAGAAGGTAAGAGTCTTAGTGAGACCAAAGACTCCAGCACTGAACTATTTGAGAAAAAAAGGGACCTATTGCTGAAAAAAGTAGATATTATCTTAAATAAGATTAAAGCACTACTTAATGGGTATAAAGATGAAATATCGCCAGAGAATCAAAAAATCATTCAAAACTACATTGATAAACTCTTACGGATCAAAAGCAGCACCAATCTAGATTATATTGAACACACCTCAGAAGAACTACTTAAGAAAGTACAAGATCAAGAGTTATTTCTGCATAAAGAAAAAATGGCAGACCAGAGGGACCAACTAAAACTTGAGACCCAAAAGCTCATGTCTGAATTACATTCAGGCCCAAGAGATAAGAAAAACCTAAGTGACGATCTTGATGGAATCCAAAATCAATTAGCTCTTTCTCAAAGCCGATTCATGAGAGGGGTCGGACAGTGGATTAAGAATATAATTCCCGATGAAAAAGAAAAAGAATTCAAATCCAAAATCAAAACAATAAATTCTCAAATATGGACTTATCGAAAGATCTGGTTTAAAACTCCAAAAAGCTCTCGGCAGTCTATTCGTGAAAGCATGAAGACCCTGAACAATGAGAAAAAACAAGTCCAAGTAAACCTAAAAGCTTATAAAAAGACAAAACAAGGCAGCAACAAAAAAGCCCCAGAACAAGCCCCACTCATCACAGAAGAGATAACTCACTTTCTTGGTTGGCTTTTAGCCTTCTACTTGATTGGCTACTTCCTAAGTCACTACGCCATATCAAAGTCATTCCCTGGAGGGAATCCACTACCTGGAGACTTCAATTTACTGGCATCAGGGACCTTACGTGCACTTTTGATGAGCGTGTTTTTATGGTATATCATCCTCAGTGTTCGGCTTGAGTTTTTACGCAATCAAAACTGGTCCAGTCTAGCTTTGCTACCAAGCGGACTACTACTCAATGCAATAATTCTATTTAACTTCTAGATGTGATCCCAATTCTATTTGAAACAAGCTTTCTCTCGATTCAGTCCCACTGGGTATTTGTTGTGATTGCAATGTTTGTCTCAACCTACCTCTCAGTTAAACGGCTCAAAAGACGTAGACTCGACTTCACACTTTTCATCAAACACAGTACGGCTTTTTTTGTAACAGCCTTAATTGTGTCAAGAATAGTCTACTTTGCCACCAACACAGACGCCTACTTTCCTGGCTTCGACCTTCGAACCCTAAAAAATCTATTTTCAATTTGGGACCAAGGCTTCTCTTTCTGGGGAGCGGTACTTGGATTCTTCTCAATGATGTATTACCACATTCGCAAAGCAAATGAACCCTTCTGGAAATGGATGGACGCACTCTCCGTTCCCGTTCTTGTTGGGATGCTAATTGGTTACATTGGAATGTTTCTAGGTGGATACTCATATGGAATCCCATCAGATCTACCTTGGGCAATTCAATATGAGAGCTTCAATGTGAAATACACCGTGCCAGTCCACCCCACCCAGATCTACTACATTATAAGTATCAGCCTGATCTTATGGAGTAAACACGCTTTAAAGAAAAAGAATGAGTTTTTTGATACTGATGGAAATGGAACATTATACTGCTTTTCACTCTACTTCTTAGGAGCCTTTCTTCTTGAATTCTTAAGAGGGGATGATACACTGCTCATCCTAGGCATACGCCTCCCTATCTTCCTATTTGGAGCGGCATTCTTAGTAGGTGGATACAAGTTCGTCCATCGAATAAACAACTATAAATCAAAAAACAATGGATCTCTTTAAACTCTTCAGTCCAGCTTACCTGTTTGAAACCACACCAGGATACAATTACGCATACAACTGGCCATTCCTAATATTTTTCATACTACTCTTTGTTGCAAGCATTAAAGTACATGAACTATTAAAGAATAGACCAAAAGCCAAACTTGAAAATCCATTTTTTGGCGGAATTCCAGTAATAATGAGATGGTTCGCAGTGATTGGAATTCTATTCAATTTCTTCCGAGATCAAAACATTCCTTTCCTAGGAATGAGAATATGGATACTTCTCACTTTTATCAGCATGTTTGCCTACGCCATTTTTATCTGGCGACGATACGAACTTAAGTTTGAAGAATCAGCAAGTAAGAAAACAATGAATTCATTTGAAGACAAATACCTGCCTAAGGCAAAAAAGAAGAAAAAGAGTAAGAAACGTAAATAATCAAAACAAAAAGAAGGTCCAAAATTGGACCTTCTTTTTTAGTTTAAGTTTTTATTATGAAAGCTTAATCACTTCATAAGTAGTTTTTCCTCCTGGAGCCACAACTACAACCTTATCTCCTTTTTTAGACCCCATAAGCGCTTGTCCTACTGGTGATTCATTTGAGATACGATCATTGAATGGATCAGCCTCCGTTGAACCAACAATAGTGATCTTAAGTTCCTCTTTCTTAGCAGAACTTTTCACTACTACGTGAGTTCCAATTTCAATAAGCTTTTTTGAGTGATGTTTCTCATCCACTACTTTTGCATTTCGGATCATGTACTCAAGCTCAATGATTCGTCCTTCCACAAAGGCTTGTTCATTTTTAGCTTCTTCATATTCAGAATTCTCTGAAAGATCTCCGTAACTAATCGCTTCTTTAAGCCGAGAAGCCACTTCCTTTCGTCGAACATTTTGAAGGTTATCAAGCTCGTTTTCAAGCTTTTCAAGTCCGTCTTTTGTTACTACCACTGCGTCTTCTGAGGATGCAGCAAGATTTGTATCAGTATCTGTCATAATTATTACGTTAATTTCTAGAAGTAAGATTTGATTTTAATGCTCTTCGGGTGTTCCCGGAGCTTATGAAGCACCTTGGCTTCAATCTGACGAATACGTTCACGAGTCACTCCAAATTCATTTCCGACTTCTTCAAGTGTATGTCCAATTCCATCTTTAAGACCAAATCTCATTTCAATAATCTTTCGTTCACGAGGTGACAAGTACTGAAGCATTTCGTGAATATTCTCTTTAATCAATTGACGATTAGTTTGCTCTGCTGGTGAAAGTGCGTCTTCATCCTCAATAAAGTCTCCCAATTTACTATCTTCTTCAGCTCCTACAGGAGCCTCAAGAGAAACAATATCCTGTGAGATCTTAAGAATATGTCGAACCTTCTTTTCATCCATATCCATTTCAGCAGCAAGCTCATCAATAGTTGGTTCACGTCCAAGCTCTTGAACCAATCGACGTTGAGTATGAGTCAACTTGTTGATCGTCTCAACCATGTGAACAGGAATACGAATCGTTCGTGCCTGGTCAGCGATAGCTCGCGTGATAGCTTGTCTAATCCACCATGTTGCGTAAGTTGAGAACTTAAACCCTCGATTGGGGTCAAATTTTTCAACAGCTCGGAATAGACCAATATTTCCTTCTTGAATCAAGTCAAGAAAGCTAAGTCCACGTCCAATGTATTTTTTAGCAATAGAAACCACAAGTCGGAGGTTCGCTTCGGCCAATTGAGCCTTAGCTGATTGATCCCCCTTAGCAATTCGATGAGCTAAATCAGCCTCTTCTTTTGCCGTCAACAGATCAACTTTACCAATTTCACAAAGGTACATTCGGATAGAATCATTAGCAATTTCTGCTAGATTCACACGTTTTTTATCTTTTCGTTCACGTTTAGCACGAGCATCACTAGCCGCTCGTCCTTTCTCTAAAACTTCAGGCTCATCCTTCCCTGTTTTTTTCTTTCTCTTGGCCCTCATAGCCTTTTCCTCTTCCTTTGCCTTTTCTGCTTTTTCAGTCTCTGCCTTTTCTCTTGCCTTCTGACCCCAAATCATTTCACTCTTCTTGTCGATAAGGTCAATTCCAAGCTCAAGGAGCAAAGTATAAACTTCATCTGCAAACTCAATGTCCTCTTCCATATTTGGAAGAGCATGCATCAATTCTTGTTGTGTTACAAAACCTCGTTGACGACCACGCTGAACCAAATCACGTACTTCTTGAGGATATTTTTTCAAATGATCTTCTGAGAAATGTGCGATAAATTTTCTAGTACGTGCCATATAAGGCTAGGGTTTAATTTGTCTGAAGGAAGTAGAGTCTAGCGATTAACTTTTTGAATTCCTCACTAACCCAAGCTTCTCCGCTTGCATCTAGCTCGATTTCAAAGGCTAATCTATTTAGTTTTTCTCCGTCTTCAACCTGTTGGAAGAATTCAGAGTCTAAATGACCACGGTGATTATAGTAAGTGCTAACCTGTTTGTAAATGGAAGATAAGTTGCGCCACTCCCCTGGGCACTCACTATGAAGCTGTTCTTCGAACCCCTCATAGAATTTAAGATACTTATCCTCGGTCAAAAGGTCGAATCTAGCCTTCAAAGGCAGCTTCACAATTGCGGCATTAAAGACATCAAACTCCTTGAACTCAGTCCACAATTTAAAGTATTCATCAGGATGAGCAAGAATGAGGGACACCAATCTCAAAACCACTCTGTATTTAAGATCTGGTTTATTCACAAGTTCCACTTCAGCCTCCTTTCTTGTTCTTGATTTTCTTGTTTGACCAAATTGAGCCAAATGTTCATAAAGCGAAGTTATAGACACACCTACCTTTTTTGCCAATAACTTCAGATAATGATCACGCTCAACCGGATGCTTTACCCCCTTTAGCAGTTGGAACATTGCATTCGAGTAAGCCTTTTTCCCTTCTGCTGTAGTCAAATCATGCTGCAAAGCAAATTGATCAATAAAAAACTGTAAATAGGGAATCGCTTCATTAACGGCGTTGACCCATAATTCTGGATCCTCCTTTACGGCATCCGCGGCGTCTTTACCCTCAGGGATAGAAACCACGTAAAGGTCAATCTCCATTGCCTGAGCACCTTCTACCGCACGCAGTAGAGCCGCTTGCCCTGCTGAATCTGAATCAAAAGCAAGTAGTACCTTTTTTGAATACCGCTTCATCAAACGGAATTGATCCTCTGTCAGAGCGGTTCCACAAGTAGCAACCACATGCTTAACTCCTGCCTGATGAGAAGCCATAACGTCAAAATACCCCTCAACAACTACAATAGAATGTGCCTCTCGAATCGCTGATTTAGCCCCCGCCATGTTGTAAAGTGTAGCACTTTTATTATAAAGCGAATATTCAGGTGAATTTAAGTATTTTGGATTGTCACCTGTTTTGAGCGCTCTACCTCCAAAAGCAACAATATTCCCTTGTGCATCTTGAATTGGAATCATTAATCTCAAGTGAAACCTGTCTGCAATTTGTTTTCCTTCCGAGTCACGAGAAAGCACAACAGTACTAGCAAGCAAATCATCTTTTGAATGTTTTTTTTCAAGAAGAAAACGATACAGTTCGTCTTTCCCCGTAGGCGCAAGCCCAAGCTTGAAATATTTTAAGGTCTTATCCGTTAAAGCTCGGCCTTTCAGATAAGCTAGAACTTTTTTACCATCTTCACTTTGCCACAGTTTATTACCAAAAAACACAGACGTCGCTTCATTAATTTGTCGCAACCTATCTTTTTCATCTTTTGAAATACTAGGAGCCCCTGAATACTTTGGCAGCTCAACACTCGCTTTTTCCGCCATCAACTCCAAAGCACCTCTAAAGTCTAAACCTT
>JBLIGW010000032.1:0-10972 GCA_047635955.1 Oceanicoccus sp. | reverse complement strand
GGTCCGACAAGTACTTGCAGCATGATCACAGCGACCAATGCCAAGCTTGCAGCAGGCATGAACCGTTGGCTCAAAGCGTGCTTCCAATCAAAGGAGAATCTTTGCACAGGTTTAGCTTCTAATTCTTCTGCACGTTCACTTAATTTTGCGCGCAGCTTATTTTTGAAGGCATCGGAGCCTCTTTTCTTTCGCATCGTTCCTAGGTTACGGAGCTGAGCTGATAATGGGTTTTTGTCTTCCATCATGCTTGTTGAGGGTTATGCAGTGACTGCAGACGTTTGAGTGCTCGATTGAGCCGAACTCCTACGTTACTGACACTGATATTTAGAGTTTGAGAGATCTCTTCGTAAGAGAGGTCTTCAAAGAATCGTAAAGAAAGAATGTCTTGTTCCTTGGCTTTCAAATGCCCAAAGGACAAATTGAGTGCCTGCACTGACCCGAGAGCTTCCTCTTGGTCTTCCTTCTTTTTAAGATTGGTATCTGCGGCTTCAAATTGATCGCCTTCTTCTTTCCATTGTTTAATCGCGAGTTCACGTTCTTTCTTATGTTTTCGGTAATACTGGTTGAGCTCATTAATCGCGACTCGGTAGAGCCAAGATCGATAAGGCTTTCCTGACCACTTGAACTTTTTAATTTTGTCCATGGCGATCATGAAAGTATCGGACGTTAAATCCTCTGCGAGCTGAGTGTTGCTGGAACGACTCACAAGGAAGCGATACACAGCATCAAAGTGCAGATCATAGAGGGCAACAAACTCATGAGGGTCCGCTTGCGCGGCTTCAATGAGCTTCCGTTCTGTTTCCAAGTCGACAGTCATTTGCCAGGGTTACTGAGTGATTCTACACCTATACAATGTGCAGGTGGAGTTTTTATTACAGTTTTCATTTTCAGGATCTGACTAATAGCTGTTACATTCTCTTCTTATAAACTTTAGTTATGAAGCTTTCAGACGATACTAATATAATAGAATCCAAACTTAAAGACCTTGAGCTAGCAATGACTCAGTGGCTCACAGCTTTGTATGTATATCTGCAAACACCAAAACAGGCGTACACACAGGTTAGTACTTTATCTGAAATAAAAAGTTCAGAGTCTCTCCAAAACCTGAGTGCTTTAGGGTCTTTAGAATTTGAAAGACTATTAACTAGATCCTTAGAGTCAATTGGAAGAGGAGACAGGAAAATGTTTAAAGAGCTTTGTGAATTTTTGCTTTCTGAGCTTCCAAAAGCTGCTCATGGAGTGATTCGTGCTATCTATTCTCAGATTGTAAGTGATGAAGTTCTAGAGTCATTAAGAACCACTTTCAGGGAAGACTCAAGAAAGGTCTAATTTTGATTTAATAGAAGTTAGGGTGAAGCCCTCCCGGCATCGTAGACATATAGAGTCCAAAGCAGCACTTTCACCGCTTTGGCATGCCCTTTCTACTGGTTCTAAGTTAAGAAATTCTTTTTCAAGCTCTTTGTGCCCTTTGTCAATCATTACTAACCACTCATGAGGCTGCATTTTCAGCTTTCTGTCGCGGATGAGGAAGATTGAGCCGAAGCCTTGAAGTATGGTTCTACGCCCTTCAAAGTCTTCCCTTGCGTAGTTTTGTGCTGCGTTGCTGAATTTCATTGTCGTTGGACTTATTTAGCATTTCAATTGACTCTCTTCGTGTATCCAAGTCTAGTTGACAAAAAACTAATTAAGTGTAGAGTATGGAACCTAACCTAAGACTTATATGAACTGGAGAAGCTTTGAACGGGAGGAAAAACTATTTAATTTTGATGAAGCTGCTGGTGAACGACAAGAGGAGCGCCTCATTCTTGCACAAGAAATTCAGACTGAATCGGGTGAAAACATAGCCGCTGTCATAGCTGATTTAGCTGTACTTCCCAATCTAGAAAGAATGGGTAGAGATGCTAAAAATGTTACCCATGCAACTTTAGCTCTGATTCCAACAACAAGAGAAGGACTTTGGAGTCCAGACCCTCAACTGAATGATTCAGAGGCTGGGATTCAAAAGGGGATTGTGGGCCCAAATGAACGTGCAGATATTTTACCCGCTCTATTCAGAGCGTGGCAGTATATCGACACATCTAGTGCAAATCGGACAACTTTTGGTCGTTGGGATTCACAAATGAGAGGAGCCACTATAGGTATTGATGGTAGGACTCTCGGACTTAATACAATGACGATCTCTCAAAATGCTGTGACTATACCTGGACTTACGAATGTTATTGTCCCTAAAGAAGGCACCAATCCTATTTTTATCCATCGAGCTAAACTTTGGGATGTCGCACCTACGCAAGGTCCAAGTGAATTACCGCTTGAAGTGCCTATTTTGCGTAGTCATACAAAGAGTCTTGTGGATGCTCTTTCTGAAATAGATCAAAGAGCGATTGATAGAGCGTATGGAATGGATAAGGTTCTAAGAGAATTGAGACGAGCCTTTGCACGATGGAGAGTAGATCCTAGTGAAGGGATAGAATCTAGATCACACTGGTTAGGTTCTAGAAAACAAGAACTAGTAAGACGCTAAAACGGTCACACCAAAAATGGCGGAGAGACAGGGATTTACCGACTCGGGCTAAAGCCCTCCCAGAATCCTACTTCTAATCTCTGTCTATATTAATCGAATAGCTTTAAAAACGGTCTAGCCCTTTGGACCAGTCACTTTTCAAAAATGGCGGAGAGACAGGGATTCGAACCCTGGAGACCATTGCTGGCCTAACGGTTTTCAAGACCGCCGCATTCGACCACTCTGCCATCTCTCCGCAGCCCGGATAAACTACCGCGTCATAACTATGATTACAACTGTTTTTTTGTTAGCCTGTAGGTAATATTTTTAATTATCACGTATGGCAAAAAATAAATTCAAAGTTCCTAAGTGGGGAGTGGCACTTGGAATCGTAATAATTCTCGCTCTTTGGGTGGGAGGGCAGTACAACACACTCGTTGATTTAGACGTAGCGGTGGAGAATTCATGGGCAGATGTAGAGGTTCAATATGAACGTAGAGCAGATCTCATTCCTCAGTTGATAGCTACCGTTAGTGGAGCGGCTAACTTTGAACAGGACACACTTATCGCAGTGACAGAAGCTCGAACTAACTGGTTAGATACTCAAGCGGATCCAAACGCAAGCCTGGAAGACCAAATGGAGTCAGCAGGAGCTTTTGATTCAGCGCTGTCTCGATTGCTTGTTACTGTGGAGGCTTACCCAACAATTACGGCAACAGAAGGGTTTCTAGCATTACAGGTTCAACTTGAAGGAACTGAAAATCGAGTGTCTATTGCTCGTGAAGATTTCAACGCGGTGGCATCTGACTATAATGGAGCAACTCGGAAAATCCCTATGATGTTCTTTGCCAGAGTATTTGGATTTGATCGGTCTCCTTTGTTCGAAGCATCAACTGGGTCTGAAGAAGCACCAACTGTAGAATTTGATATTGGTTCTGATGATGAATAAAATAGTCAAATATTTAACGGTCTGTGGGCTCGCGCTAATCGCGCTCGCCCCTCTTGCATCGGCTGAATTAATCATTCCAGCCCCCCCAGAAGGCTATGTTTTAGATGAGGCGAATGTTCTGTCAGAATCAACTGAGTCTGAGCTAGAAACGCAACTAAGCCAGCTTGAACTAGACACCAGTGTGGAGATCACGGTGGTCACCGTGTCTAGTCTTCAAGGATACAACATTGAAGAGATGTCCCTTCAGATTGGACGTAAGTGGGGAGTGGGGCAGGAAGAATTTGATAATGGAGTCGTTTTCTTGATTGCTCCTAATGAAAGAGAGACAAGAATTGAAGTGGGTCGTGGTTTGGAAGGAGCGATACCTGATGCCAAAGCCTGGTTGATTTTGGACGAAGTGGTTCTACCAAATTTTGCAGAAGGTAATTTTGACGAAGGAGTGATCGAAGGAACTTATTACATTTTGAATTTGGCTTATGATGAAAACTTTGATCTCTCTGAGCTAGAAAAATCACAGCAAGATGACGTGATGTCAGTGTTCAGTGCTTTTGGGATTTTCTTGATATGGCTGGTACTAAGCTTTATGTCTCAAAGTAAATCTTGGTGGGCTGGTGGAATATTTGGAGCGATTATTGCAATAATCTTAAGCTTGGCAGTTTTTCAGATACTATTTGCAATTTTAGCAGGCCTGCTTCTGGATTACATACTGTCTACTTTCTTCTATAAAAAATTAACATCCAAAGGTGGAATATTTGGAGGTGGAGGTGGGTCTTCATCAGGTGGAGGATTTGGTGGTGGAGGCTTCGGAGGTGGAGGAGCAAGCGGAAGATGGTAGATTGAAATACTTAATTTGTAGGCCGTGGTCCTTCGCTCCAGCGGCTCAGGCCACTATGCCTCGCTTGCCTGGTTACCTTCGGCAAACCAAGCCCAGTCAAGCTCCGGAATACCTAAAAATTAAGTATTTCAATCACAGTGTGAGTCTTCATTTCAGCAAGAACTAAAAAAAGCGCCCATTCAGGCGCTTTTAATATTTGGATTAAGAAGACTATTTCTTCTTACATTTCATACAGGGATTAACCATCACGAAGAGCCCAGATAGCCCTACAAGTACGTAAACTACACGTTCAACTACTTCCCATTGTCCGAGAAGGCTATTAACTAGGTTGTAGTCCATAGCTCCAATCAGTCCCCAGTTGAGGGCACCGACGACTACAAGAGTAAAAGCTAGTTTCATGATCCAGCAACATTTGTCTTTTGACATAAAATATTTTGGTTAAAATAAAAATTAATTAAGCGGGCCACACAGCGAGTATGATTCCCATTGCAAGTGAAGTGACTAACATATTGCTCGTTCCAATAAAGAAAAGTTTTGGTGATCGTCTTTCCCAGATTACAGGTCCAAATTGAGTTGTAGCAATGAATCCAAGCCAAATCCAGAATCCAAGTTGAGCTCCAGCTGCTGCATCAGTAGCTTCAGTGATCACAACAAAGTGAGCCATAACATAGGCTGCAACTACTGAAGTGAGTAATCCTATTCCGTAACCAGTAAGCATCATTTTTTGGTGCTTCTCCTTATTCTGAGGCATTTTCACGCCTGAAAGTTTCATCCAAATATTCCCAAATAAAAGAGGTGAGTACCACATTGAACCAATTATCATACTAACAATGGCAGCTACGAGAACCGCTAGAAAGTTGATTTCCATTTGTCGATAGGGGTTAATATGAAGAGACTATAGCATATTGCCATACTGATCCTTTTTAACTCATGAAAGATCACTTCAAATATTCTGGAAATGATTTCTGGTTCGATACCTTCACAAAGCGCTATTTCATCATGAAGTAGATTCAGTTGAGACTCTCTTTCTTTGGGAATCAAAAATACCCCGCCGGAGCCATGCGAGGCTTTATATAGTTATGAGTAATCTACACTTGGCAACACCGCGCCTAAGCGAAGTAAAATGAAAGGTTGCTAGTGAAGAATGATTTGTGTGTCATAACAATAGTACTCTAACTGTTAAGTGGGGACTTGTCAACCCATTTAGGGGGCTAAACCAGTATTTGGGACATAGAGCAGGTTTGAATCAAAGTCTTGACAGACTTGGAAAAGACACTATGACCCCGTAATCACTTAATAAATATCGTAAAATGGAAAACAATTTATATAAGCCAGAGGTGATTCACAGGAAGCAAATACTTTAGAGGCTGGTGAACTTAGAGGAGTATAAGCGTATGTGTTTATCAATGTGACTTGCGAAGATCCTTTATAACCCTCGGTTCTCGGGGAGTACTAAAGCTCAACTTGAATCTTTAGGGATATAGGGAAAAAGCGGGAGCTGTTTAATAGTTCTCCCAAAGGCCAAGAAAAACTCCTGCATAGTGGACCACAACATAAAGGAAGAAGACATAGCCTAAAACTCCAGCAATCAAAAATAAGAGGCTGGTATTGATGATTTCTCGCTTACGTCGCTTGGCTTGGTCAAGGGTGCAAATTCCCTTTTGTTTACGAAAATAAACAAAGATGCTGAGGAGGAGAAGAGCAAGCCCAGCCCCACGGAAAAACCATTTGTAATCACCATAAAGGACGTCGGCTAAGGAGCTCGCAAAAGCAACACTCGACAGTCCAAAAAGGACAAGGACCAGTGGGCTCAAGCAGCAAAGCGAAGCAAAAATAGCAGGAAGCGCCGACACCTTGAATAAATCTTTTACTTTCATGGTCACTAGTTTAAACTATTCCTGTTCTAATCTAAACGGTAAGTTCAAATGAAAAAGAAATGGAAGTTCGTTTTGCCGATTGTGTTGATGCTTTTTGTTCTAGCTGCTTTCAATATTTACAGTAGTCAAACCGCACCGAGCTTGCCCGATTTTGATCAACAGTATTTTCAAAGCACCAAAGTTTGGGATGGCTATAAAAAGCCAGAGGAGGAAACGTTGAGGGAAACGCTCACGGCCATTCAATATGAAGTCACTCAGGAGGAGGGAACCGAAAGACCTTTTCAAAATGAATACTGGGACAATCATAAAGAAGGCATTTATCTAGACATTGTTTCAGGGGAGCCACTTTTTTCATCGACAGAAAAGTTTGATTCTGGAACGGGTTGGCCAAGCTTCCTTCGCCCATTGGATCCTGAATTTATAGTTGAAAAAGACGACTACAAGCTCCTCATTCGCCGCACGGAAGTCCGTAGCAAGTATGCCGATTCCCACCTTGGACACATCCTTCTAGATGGACCCAAGTCAAATAATTTTATTCGTTACTGCATCAACTCGGCAGCACTTCGTTTTATTGCCGTAGACCATTTAGCAGCCGAAGGCTTGGAGGAGTATGAACTGCTGTTTGAGTAGAAAAGCAATCGTTGCTACTTTAACCTTTAAAAGCCACCAGACCATCTGCTATCTTGTGATTGAAGCACGAGTTTTCAACACCGCGATTGACAATTCCCAGAAACCTGTGTTGCTCGTGACTAAGTCAAATAACCCCTCTCCCATGACAGATGTCGCTCAACAAGGTACTGGTGATGCAACAGAAGTAGTGGTTGCACAAACAGCCACTCCAGCATTACAACTTGCAGTTACTAGAGCTGCATCAGAAGACCTCTCTTCGCCTATAGAAGTTGAGAAAATTTCAAGAGACAGTAAAGATAAAGTACTTCCAATTTTAGCACGAATTCGTGCACAGCCGCAAGAAAGCACGGATGAAGGTGCTGAATCTATCGTTGTAGAAGTTGCCGATGATGGAGAGGAACGCGTACTTACCCCAGAAGTGCAAATCGCTCTTCTGATTAAGCTCAAAACTCGTTTCGATGCTAATACAGAAAGGCACGAAGGAGTAAGCTGGGAAGATGTTAAGCGTTCACTTGAAGCCGACCCTTCAAGTCTATGGAAATTACAACAAATGGAGGGAGCAGGTCATAAGCCTGATGTTTATAAGGGAGATGACGGAGCTTACTACTTTGGTACGTGTTCTGTAGAAACACCAGATGCTCATCGTAACATCGTATTTGATGCGGAAGCACGGGAATGGCTACGAACTAACAGACCGGAAGAAACATGCAACGGAAATGCCGTTGATATTGCAGCAGCTATGGGCATTGATCTCATGGACGAAGCTCAATACCGACACCTGCAAACTTTAGGAAAATTTGATTATAAAACGTGGAGTTGGCTCAAAACACTTGACGAAATGAGAAAATGTAGTGTTGCGTTCTATGGGGTTCGTAATGATGAGCTCGTGAACGTGTATCGGTATGGTGCTGACAGTCGTGATTACTATGGGGCGTTCCGTGGCTCGCTAAGGGTCTCTAAGGTTTAATCCTTGAACCTTTTTCTTTCTTAAATTTTATCTTTCAAAAGTCCCGCTATGCGGGGCTTTTCTTTTGCCTTAAATTGAGTACAATCGTAGGTGAACGGTGAATAGCCACTTGCCTCGGAGCAAGCTACCGTAACGTGCTCTTTCAAAAAACAGGCTTTGCATGAAACAAGGAGTCTTGATAGAGCATCAAGTTAAGGTAGCCCCTTAGGTTGAGTGAAGTTTAGCCCTTTCTTGGGCTGAAAAAATACAGGTGTGGTTGCGACTGCACCCAAGAACAGATGAACTTCATCACAAACTGCGTGGTAATGCGCTCTATGGGAATCGTAATGATGAGAACGTGAACGTGAATCAGAATGATGCTAACAATCATAATCACAATAGGGCGTTCCGTGGCGTGATAGGGGTCTACTGGCTTTGTGAGGACTTCAGCTATCCTCCAAGCATTCTGCCAATCTCTTGGATCTTATGCCAGAGGTGATCATACGGAAGAGAGTGACATTGATTTACTTGTAGAAATGCCTGAAGGGACTTCATTGATAGACTTTGCTGGGCTAAAACTTGATCTAGAAGATGAGTTGGGAAAAAAAGTAGACCTTGTTTCTTACGATTCCATCAACAAACGGATCAAACCTTACATTGAAAAAGATGTCATTCAAATTCTATGAAAGAACCTTCAGTTTTACTTGGTCACATCTTAGATTCCATAGAGTTTATAGAATCCTTTACGAAGGGTGTTGATTTTGAATCATTTTCTCAGAATGTTGAGAAGCAAGATGCCGTTCAGCGTAGATCCGAAATTATCGGAGAAGCAGTCAAAAATTTGCCAAGTGAACTCAAAGAGAATTAAAGCGAAATTCCGTGGAAAAGAGTTGCAGCACTTCGGGATTTACTAATTCATGAATACTTCAACGTAAGCTTAAAACAGATTTGGGTGTTTATAGAACGAGATATCCCAAAACTTAAGAAAGTGATTTTCCAAATGCTAAAGGACTAGCTTCAAGCTATCCTGGCGGAGAGTCGTGGACGACGTTAGAACCAGAATCGAAGCTAATCATACACAGTTCAATGTGTTTGCGAAAACAGTTTTGGTGAGAGCTTATTAGGGCTTTCTCTAGGGGTGAACGATGTTTTGTGACGGATTGTTTTTGAGCATTCAATCTGCTATTTTGGGATGGTAGGGGTTGTATTTGCGACCGCTATTGATAAAATAGAAGAAAAGCTTTATTATTTCATCTTGTAACAAATTTGAATCATGCAATCACCTACACCTCACGATATCCGTAATTCAGAAGCAAAAAAAGATGCCCATTATTGTGTCATCGCCGAGCGAACAGATACCATTTCTTTGTGTGAAAGATTACTTGAGGAAACTGATAAAGCTGAAGTGCTAAAGGGATTAAAATCAATAAGGATTGGAGGGCAAGGTATAGGCTTTCCTGAAGGTTTTGACGACAAAGACCTTTCAGAAATGACGGAAATGATCCCTGCTTTAATTGAACAACTGGAAGCCGAGAACGCGAAAGTTGGAGGTCTAGTGTCTGCAATTAAAAAAGGACTTACAAAAGTATCACAAACGCCTACTGAAGCCGTTGAAACTTATGAGACTGAACTAGAACCCGCACAAGCTGAATGGGTTAGAGAGCATATTGAAGCTGGATACGAACGTTCAAAAGTAGTGAATGCTCCTCTTCTTAGAGTAGAGGGTGTTCCTGCATTCCCCGAAAAAGAAGCTGTTTTGAAGTCAGCCCTAGAAGGACTCACTAAAAAACAAGTTGAGTTTATGATGCAAGAAGGGCGTTCACCATTCACCTTGCAGGTCAAAGCTGTTGGTCCAAGCTCTAGACTTGATCTTGTAGAAAAGCTGCTAGACCGTCAGCCAAAGAAAATGAGCATACCAAACGGAGAATCACAGCAGGATTTGACAATCTGGTCTACAGCTAGACAGCACATGTCTACAAGAATCAGTCAGGGTTCAGGCATTGTGTGGAAGTGGGATTTCTACCAATCAGAACAAATAATCGGTACTGAATCATGGGATGATATCACTCTTGCTATTGAAGACCGACTTGCCAAGTACAGAACAGAATGGGAGAAGGCAGGTATGCGTGGGACTGACCGTAGTTCGTGGGCTACTGCTATGGCAGATGGTTTGGAGAGCGGTAAGCCTCTTGATATTCGCTTTACGGATGACGCAACTACTACAGAAGAATACGAGGAATGGAATGCCACAATACTAGATGAAGAAGGCGAGTTGACAGATGGAGGATATCGTCATCTGGTTGGCGGGTGCTTCGATCCTTATGATCGGTACGCGTACTTGAATGGATGCAATGCGGACGTTCAGGGTGATAGTGCTCGCTTTCGTGCCTCGTGTGATGGGGTTATTAAAGCTTGATCTTTGAACCTTATCATTTCTTAAATTTTATCTTTCAAAAGTCCCGCTCTGCGGGGCTTTTCTTTTGCCTTTGAAGGCGGTAAAATTTTCTCGAGTGGTGAATAGCCACCCAGATTATGCTGGGCTACCACAAACTCAAGTCCATAAAATAGACCTAGTGCCATGTGAAGCACAGTCTAGGATGAGAGGAAGAGTATATACCCATCACGTTGAGCTGAATCTAGCCCTCTCTTGGGCTGAAAAAATACGGGTGTGGTTGCGACTGCGAAATGATTTGGACAGATTCAGTCGCAAACTCGTTATCTGGTTAGCGGGAACTTCCATCCTAACAATCAGAATACGAACGTCAACAATGACAATGCGAACAATCAGAATGATAATCGTGGGGCGGTGCTCTGGCTAAGGGTCTATTGGCTTTGTGAGGACTTGAGCCACCCTCCCAGCATTCTTCCTATTTCTTCAAATTGAGACTGGGCTTGAAACAGCTTTGTTTCGTTAGCTAATTTTAGTTCGAGCATAAGTCTGGCTTTCAATCTGGAAGATTCAAGTTTGCTGCTTGCTTTAAGCAGGTAGCCTGCCTTCATCGGTTTCGGCGCATTTTTTGCCATGAGCAGTTGCTCAAGCATATCAAGTATGGAGTTCTCCAAAGAGATTCCCAAACCATATTTCCAACGCTTTGAAAGACCTTGGTTTGTCTCTATTATAACTTTGTATAACTCGTAACTTTTATTGATGATGGGAAGTGAAGACATAGATTTAGGGTTAGGAAATGTTTGGAATGCTTGGTTTGAATTTCGCAAAGGAAAGCGCATGAGTATG
>JBLIGW010000031.1:0-11288 GCA_047635955.1 Oceanicoccus sp. | reverse complement strand
ACGAAGCATTGACTCCAGAAGAAGAAGCGGCTGAAGACACTCGTGAAGAGTTTGACGCCTTTGTTAGTGAACTTGTTGTCTCGCAAGGAGATTGGACGCGAGCCCTTCCCTGTGGAGATATCTTTTGTATCACGGTTAACCTGGTTCAAGGAAGTTGGGGAACCACGGCTGGTTCACAGGGTGAGTTTGAAGAAACGGACAATTGTATTGCGTGCCATATTGACTACATTGCTGCGGCAACGGACTCTACTTTAAGTGGAGGAGTTCAGCCAAATAAAGTCTCTCAAAACTGGTTTGAAGATGGAACTTGTAAAGAAGTCGCTGATGGCATCGATCTTGATTTCCATGTTTATGCCATTCCCGTTCCTATTGAATTGGACCCCGGTGACGACACGGATGATCTAGCCAATGAACAGTATGAAGACACCCTAAAAGCCTGGGAAGAATGGTCTCATTTAAATAATGTGAATAGCGTTGGTAAAACTGCTGCTGAATTTGAGCAAGAAGCCTATCTTAATAGTCTCTCCCTTACAGGAGCGTCCACTAGTACTACAGAAACGCTTAGTGCTTTGATACAAATTGAAGAACAGAAATCTGAAGAGCTCACTGCTATTATTGAAGGGAATGAGCTTCAGGTTAAGGTGGAATCTAGTTACAATCTATACCATCAAATGGCAGGAGAATTCCAAACCATGTTGCTACATTTTAATAATTTTAGTGACTGGATCAAAGATTCTTATGCCACTGAAGATGCCCCTCTTACTGAGCTCGTAAAGAAACCTTATTGCACATGACCAAACTACAAAAAGCCATTGCCATGCTCTTTCTAACTATAGGAATGATTCTTCCTCTCTCTATTGCGAGCGCCGAAGAAAGTCTTGGTGATGAAATAGTCGATTACGGAAAAATGTGTCTGGGCGACTACTACAACGTAGCCTTCACCATTAGAAATGAAGAAATGCGCCGAAACTATTTTAAAGACGCAATCACAATGAGTTGGTGTCAGCTCAATGACGTACTTCCTCTTTATGAAGAATATGAATCTATTAAAGACCAATTCCGAGCAGATGCTGCTAATTGTGGAACCGTAGCAGACTATGACTCTAAAATTGCCGGTTATGAGTCTGAAATGGTTCGTAACCTACTTGAGGTCTACTTTATTCGAAACGTTAAAGTAGAGGCCCGTGAGACCTCAAACATTAGTGATCTTGAAGAGCGCAAGCTAAAGATACTCAGCAAATTGAAAAACGACATGGTGAAAAAATTTGTAACTCAAGAAAACATGACCACTGAAGATGAACTGGACATCATGTTTGAAAATTGGACCAGCAAATACAGTGATACTATTATTGGATACAGTCAGTGTGCAGAAGGCCCTATTGCAGAACTCTCTGAAAGTTGGGATAGCTTCTTGATCACCATGCAATCCATTGACCTCAGTATTGATGCACCTGAAAGGCAAAGCTTTATGGATGTAGTTAAACCCGACGTTGAAACGAGTGAAGATTTTGATAATGTAGTTCAAAGTGTGGTTAATGCATGGGATAAATTCACTGGTAATGTTGAAGAGGCTGAACAAGCACGTGGCATTGAAGAAGCAGAATCTAAAACTGACTTCCCTGACACTTTCAGCGCCTACTTAGAAGAGCTCAAAGAAAGCTCAAGTGACGACGATACTTTTGAAGCCAGTGCCAAACGAATGGCCGAATATAAAATTCTTTATGGAGAAATCAGTGCCACTTCCACTAAAAACACTTCAATACTCCTGGACCAGCTGAACCAAGTGATCAACAACAATAACGTTCAAGACTTCCCTGCCATCAGAGAGGCATTAGGAGAGATATATGGGAAACAATGTTCAGGGTAATAAAGCTATCGAGACAATAGAGAAAAGAAAGTGTATTTCTTTTTCATGACGGGCTTTCTAACTTTTGATTCAACTTCCACCTCCACGGAATTACGTGCCGCACAAAGATCAACCATACAATAAGGACAAAGTTCCTTTTTCAAGGAGATAAGCTTGCCACAGGAAAAGCAATTAAAGAGCACGCGGGAGATGAGTTAAAGGGGGGAGTGGGGTTTTTTAGGCCGTAGCCTGATCTTGGAAGAACTGCTGTAGATCTTCCTCTCGGATCCGATAGACCCGCCCGAGTTTTAAGGCTCGGAGTTTTTTTTGTTTGATGTATTTAAGTACAGTCAAATGATGCAATTGCAACACATCTGCCACCTCTTCTGGTGTTAGAAGGCGCTTGATCATCTGGAGTGGTTTACTTAACTTGTTTATAATTTAGTTAGTTTTACTTAAGTTTGCAAGGGTTTTCCTAAGTGTTACTAAGTTAATAGTGCTTAGTTATGTTTACTCTTGCTTCACCTGTTTTAAACATGTTTTGCACAATTTTAATAGGTTTTACACAATTTCAGTTAATCTAGTTAAATGCTATCAAATAATATTAAAGAAGTCCTACACCAAAAAATGGCTGTACGACCCATTAGTACAGTAAGAGGCTCGCTACTAATCCTCAAGAACTCCATCCACAAAATAGGCAAGTAATAGGTACTCAGCCAAAATCCAGAAAAGACCTACTGCTACAACTAGGTAGTCATTTGGACTTAACAGCGCCACCGTTCCGATCACGGCTAAGCTTGTGATTCTTCCTAAATAGATCATCCATTCTCTATAAAGTAGTCCTGCAAAGAAGCGTCCTTCACCACATCTTAGCTGGTCGATGTTCTTTAAAGAAATCACGTGATAGACCGTCCCATAGACTGGATAAACCAGTTCCCAGTAGAATCCCAACAATATATAAACCCACGGGCTATAGGGCCAGAAAAACAGCCCTACGAAGTAAATAACAAGCAAGAAGGAAGCCCAATGAAAGATCTTCTTTCTATTCCCCTTGTTTTGCCAATGTCCCTGAACAATGACGATCATGATTGCAAGAAAACCAAGAACGGTATCAAAAATTCCGACATTCACATAAGTCTCAAGTGCCGCAATAATAATTAATGGAGAAAATACCTCCCATGACCCCCACCCCATTGACTCCACAAAAGCAAAACGTTTGGCAGGCCACAGTTCCTTTGAAGTCCGTAAACGTTTCCACTCTTTTTTAGAGATTTTCTTTGGAATGTAATCTGGAAGATTCCACAAGAAAGGAATCACTAAGAAGTAAAGAAAAGGCATTATAAAAAATATAATAGCGAGAGGATCTGAAAAATACTTTTCAGAGAAGAAAAATATTATCGTGGCTAATCCAGGGCCCAAGATTCCCGTCATATGATCTACCGTTCCCAACATCGCACTATAAAAATCACGATCTTTATCACTGGTGTGAAGCATCTCAAAAGTATGGTGCCCCAACCAGAATAGTCCTAAGCCTGCCCCATTGAATGCAGCAAAAACCAAATAGTGCCAACTCTCATCTTGAAAAAACCACAGCCAAATGAAACCTAATATATAACTTAAAAATGCTCTCAAATGGTTCCATCTCATATTTAGACCCCACTTGCTCATTAAGTAACCCCAAGCTGAAAAACCAAGTAAACAGGCAGTGAAGTAGACGAAAAAATACAAAGCCATAAAGGCCAAGGAGTTCGTGGCTGTATACACCAGAATCCCCATGAAAACTGTCAGTATTCGTTCACTCAATGCGTAAACCGAATAAGCACCCAGAATGCTTTTTACTTCAGAACTGAGTGCTCGGTATTTGGTCAGAGTTTTCGAGATCATATCCCCATTTTCTTAAGCCACATTCCTGTGAATGACTCTTTCCCCATATTAGCTACTTCTTCAGGAGTTCCTTCTGCGATAATCAAGCCTCCACCGTTACCTCCGGTTGGACCAATATCAATGATGTGATCACAACATTTGATTAGATCAAGATTGTGCTCAATCACGAGAACGGTATTTCCTCCGTCCACTAGCTCTTGAAGCACGGCTACAAGTTTATTTACGTCATCAAAGTGAAGCCCCGTTGTTGGTTCGTCCAGCACGTAAAGCGTCTTACCGGTTGATCGTTTAGATAACTCTGAAGCCAACTTAATACGTTGAGCCTCACCTCCAGAAAGGGTTGGAGCAGATTGGCCTAAGTGCAAGTAACCGAGTCCCACTCGAGAAAGTGTTTGCAATTTAGTTTTAATCGAAGGGATAGAAGCAAAGAATTCAAATCCTTCATCCACGGTCATATCTAGAACTCCTGCAATGTTCTTTCCACGGTAAGTGATTTCCAAAGTTTCACGATTGTATCGTTTCCCCTTACAAGTTTCACAAGGAACGTAGACGTCAGGCAGGAAGTGCATTTCAATCTTTTTCACTCCATCTCCCTGACAAACTTCACAACGCCCTCCCTTCACATTGAAGGAGAATCGCCCTGGCTTGTATCCACGCAGCCGTGACTCAGGTGTTTGTGAGAATATGTCTCGTATATCTGTAAATACACCCGTATAAGTCGCTGGATTTGAACGAGGGGTTCGTCCAATAGCTGACTGATCAATATTGATCAACTTATCTAGATGCTCAATCCCCGTGATGTCTCTATGAGCTCCCGTGAGCTTCTTACTCCGATTGATGGTTGCTGATACTTTTCGGACCATAATGTCGTTCACCAAGCTAGACTTTCCTGAACCAGACACTCCTGTCACACAAATGAAAGTTCCTAGAGGGAACTTAGCATCTATGTCTTTTAGATTGTTCTCCACAGCGCCTAAAACTTCCAAGAACTTACCGTTCCCCTTACGTCTCTTTTCAGGCATAGGAATTTTCTTTCTCCCAGACAAGTACTGTCCAGTCACTGAATCTTTATTAGCCATTACTTCTTTTGGAGTTCCTGCTGCCACTACGTATCCACCATGCTTTCCAGCTCCAGGACCGATGTCCAGTAGGTAATCGGCAGCCAACATTGTGTCTACATCATGCTCAACTACAATCACTGTGTTTCCTTTGTCACGCAAAGAAATCATCGTTTCAATTAGTTTTTCATTATCGTTTTGATGCAATCCAATTGAAGGTTCATCCAAAACATAAAGCACTCCCATCAGATGAGATCCAATTTGAGTAGCCAGTCTGATTCGTTGAGCTTCTCCTCCAGAAAGCGTGTTTGATGCTCGATTCAAAGTGAGGTAACTCACTCCAACTTGATTCAAGAAACCAAGACGAGCTTGTACTTCTCTCAAGATAGGTTCAGCAATCATTTTTTGAGTCTCATTGAGTACCAAGCCTTCAAAGAACGCACTTGATTCCTCAATAGACATATTTGTTGCATCTGCAATGTTTTTCCCATCAACCGTTACTGAAAGGTATTCAGGCTTAAGTCGTTTCCCTTCACAGGTATTACACATGTGAATTTGCATGAATTGTTCGATTTTCTTTCGAACGTAATCTGAATCTGTCTCCAAGAAACGTCGTTGCAGATTAGGTATCACTCCTTCGTACTTAGTATTGAATTCAGACTTTGTTGCCCCTCCATGACTTTCCATTTTCACTTCATATTTTTCCTCTCCCGTTCCGTAAAGAACGAGCTTCATTGCCTTCTCATTCAACTTACTTACAGGTTCATCCATTGAAAATTTGTATTTCACAGAAACTGCCTCTAGAATTTGTGTGTACCAAGTCAGATGAGAACTACTTGAAGCCCAAGGCATGATTGCTCCTTCAGATAAGCTCAACTTCTTGTTTGGCATTACCAAATCAGAATCAATTTCCAAACGAGTTCCTAGCCCATGACAAACTTCACAAGCACCATGTGGACTATTAAACGAAAAGTTTCTAGGTTCAACCTCACTAATCGCTACTTCTGGATGTTCATTACATGAGAAGTTTTCAGAGAAAGTATGTGTTTCTCCAGTTTCATCGTCTAAGACCATCATCACCCCATGGCTGTGAGCCAAAGTGGTTTCAACGGAATCAGCCAATCGAGTTGAGTTTGGATTGGGTGTTATCAACTTTTGTCCTGAAGAAAGCTCCTTAACAAGAGGCTCATAATCCTTAACTACGAGACGATCTACTACTACTTCAACATCGTGTTCTAAAGTTGGATCTAATTCAGGCAGTTCTAGAACTGAATAGATTTCTCCATCAATTCGTAAACGAACGAATCCTTCTTTCTTTGCGGTTTCAATTTCGGCGCCGTGTGATCCTTTCTTTCCAGATACCAATGGCGCTAGAAGCATGATCCTACGACCTTGATCCATTGCCTTAATGTGCTCAACAATTTGACTTGCTGACTGACGAACAATCGCTTTGTGACAAATTGGACAATGAGGCACTCCTACTCGAGCAAAAAAGAGTCGAAGGTGATCATAAATCTCCGTTGTTGTCCCCACGGTTGAACGTGGGTTTCTAGGTGCTGTCTTCTGGTCGATAGAAATCGCCGGAGACAGACCTTCAATACTTTCTACATCTGGCTTATCCATCACACCAAGAAATTGACGTGCGTAAGTGGAAAGAGATTCGACATAACGTCGTTGCCCCTCCGCATAAATAGTATCAAAAGCAAGTGTCGACTTTCCGGACCCTGAGAGTCCCGTAATCACCGTAAGCTTATCTCTTGGAATTTCTACATCAATATTTTTCAAATTGTGCATTTTGGCTCCCTTGACCACGATTTTATCCATCGACATATGTTTAAAACAGGTTAGAACTAAAATCTAAGCCAAAGGATCCTAACAGATAAAACCCAGAAGGGCAATTTTAATTGAAAAAGCCGGTTGAGACATATAATTCAACCCCTGTTGACGCATGTACGTTTCCCCTCCCTCGTAAACCTTTTGGCTCATCTGAGATAGGATTACCAATCGCATGTTCAACGATCCCACCAAGACCCTTTAATGCCTTCATAGCACCACTTAAGTTCTCTCCAAAATTTAATCCAGAAGGAATCATGCTTTCTTTTGTTTAACTTTCTTCTTACGTTTCCTGTTCCAACGACGCACTCGTTCAGGTCCTGCATGGTGCCAAAGGACGTGATGGATATGAGCTGGAGAATCTTCTCCCACAAGATAACCATAGGCTTTCAAATTCTCCTTTTCCTTGAACAGATGATCCAAATAGCTGTATCCAACAACCAAGAACGGTACCATAAAGAACGAGAGGTTCAACTCCAATAAGATATTAAAGGCCGCATGAAGGATTACTGCCATAATCAGACCTTCACTCATTTTCTCAATGGCAAAGACTCTATTACGCTTCATATGGAAAATGGTATGTACAAAGTCAACAAACGGGTGTCTAGACTTCCTCTGTTCTTCAGACCAAATTGGGTCTGCAAAGTAAGCCACTCCGTAAAAGTAACCAAAGATACCCGAGAATAGAATATGAGCAAAAGTCGAGAACACACTTCTGAATATGAATGAGACGAAAAGCACTTCCACCCCCTGCAACTGCCAAATGAAGTAGAAATAAAGAATATTCTCAATAAAGGCGAACCCTAAAGCTGAAATTATCGAGAATTCAATTGCATCATCAATATTCCTAAAGAAACCTTTGTCTGATTTTCGTACTACCCACATTTTCATCCACTCCTCAATAACCCCAACAAAAAGAAAGGCAAAAACCGTTCCCAGAGGTAAAAATAGGTAATCTGTGAAGTTAAAAACATCAAACCGTAGCTCGTTTGTGTAAGAGAACACATTCAAACCAGGCATTAAGTCCCAACTCCACTTGTAGAGTAAAATCGGTAAAACAGAGGCAATCCCCAATAGGAAAGTCTGAATAGCTTTTGGTCTATAAACTTCATCTTTTTTGTAGAAGATAGAGGCCCAAATAAAGGCAGGAATCATGGCCATCAATATACTAATTGCTAATTGCATCAAAATCGTTAATTTTATCTAGTAATTATAACACATTAACAGGTCTGGTGAAAGAGGTGAGGCCATAATCCGTCTATTTTGTCTAGATTTCTCAAAACTAAACTGTTAGAATTTGCCATCTTATAGAGAATTGACTATGAAAAAATACATTGGAATTGGAATAGTGATTGGTTTTGCCCTCCTATACCTCATTTATAAACCTGTTGAAACTGTAGATACTAGTTCCCTAGAAGCCCCTACTACCGTTTCGATCGTAAGTGCTAGTGACTTTCAATCTACCGATAGCGAAATTAATGCAGTTGGTGAAGTTGAATCTGTTAATCAAGTGATACTAAGCAGTGAAATCTCTGGAACCGTAGAGTCTATCTATGCACAGATTGGAGACTACGTGAATGCTGGTGACCCACTAGTTCAACTAGAATCTGCTAGCTATAACGCACAATTGGCACAAGCAGCGGCAAGCATTCAAAAGGCTCAAGCTTCCTTGAATCAAGTTCTTGCAGGTTCAAGTGATCAAGAAGTTGCACAATCTGCAGCCAATTTGGCTCAAGCTCAAGCAAATCTACTTTCTGCTGAAATAGCCTACAATCAATCAGAGCTTTCAGCTGAAATGAATATTTATAATTCAGCTACGGCCATATCAACATCTCAAAACAATCTCAATCTATCAGAGGTAAATAGTGAATATGACAGTCTAGTGAGCACAATTAAAGGTGCTTATACGATAGTGATCGACACCATGGAAGATACGGATGAAATTCTTGGAATTGAAAACAGCTCTATCAATGATTCTTTTGAGGACGCTCTTTCTGCCAGAAACAGTCAGGCCTTAAGAGATGCAGAAAATAGCTATGAAAGACTTTTAGATCTTTTGGATGAAGAACTCAATGGAGTCAATTCTCTAAGTTCTAATTCTGATAATGATGTGATTGAAGACTATGCTGACCAGGCTGAAAACATCTTAGAAGAGCTTGAAGATCACCTGTATGCCATGATCAATGTGATGAACTCCACTCCTGATTCTGCGGGTCTAAGTGCAAGTGAAATCAATGCTTATGTAAGTATATTCACAACGGACCTAAGTAATGCACAAACAAAAATATCTAGCCTCACAAGTGGCACTCAATCTATTTCTGATTCTGAACTCAGCTATGACAATGCCGTAATCACTTATGAGTCAACGCTCGTTGATTACAATCAAGCTAAAGATTCTGCTGAATACAGCCTCTCCTCTGCTCAGGCAGCTATAGCTGTTCAAGAAGCAGCATTAGCGGCGTCTCAAGCCGCTTATGATCTTGTTAGCTCTGGCCCTCGTAATGTGGATGTGGCCCCTTATGAAGCTAGTATTGCTGAGGCCTACGCGGCCTACCAATTGGCATCAATCAATCAAGGTAAAACACTAATAACGGCTCCGATCAGTGGACTAGTTTCAGTTATGAGTCTTAGAGCAGGTGAACTTGTCAATTCCGCGCAAGAACTCGTTTCTATTGTGAACTCTGATCAGATTCAAGTACTTACCTACGTCAGTGCTGATGACCTCAAATCAATCCAAATTGGAGATTCCGTACTTGTGAATGAAAGCATAGACGCAGCGGTATTTAGAATTTCACCTAGTATCGACCCAAACACTAAAAAAGTAGAAATCACTATTTTAATCACAGAAAAAGATACCGACCTACTCGTAGGTGAATACGTTCAAATTGATGTCTACTCTTCTCAAATCGAATCTGAAGACAGTAAATACTTCCTCCCGCTTGCTGCGGTTAAAGTTAGCTCAAATACGAGTTACATTTATATCGTCAGTGAAGACGGTCTGATAGAGGAGCAAGAAGTAAAACTAGGTAAAATAGTTGGAGAATCTGTAGAAGTCCTAAGTGGACTTAATGACGAAGATCAATTTGTAAGTTCAGTTCGAGGACTGAGCGTAGGTGAGCTAGTGAACGTCCTTAATTCTGACGAATGACCGAGTTCAAAACACGATGGAAGTTTTTCTTTGAAAACAATCGATTCACTTCGATCATGATTTTGGCTATCACTATCTTTGGGCTTTTCGCCATGACTAACATGCCAAAGGAAGCCTCACCTGAAGTGAATATTCCTATTGCCGTGGTGACTACTCCTTTTCTTGGGGCTAGTTCAGAAGATGTAGAAATTCTTGTGACTACGCCTATTGAAAATCAAATTTTTGGTATTGAAGGAGTGGACCAAGTGGATTCCAGTTCTGCCAAAGGTATTTCTATGATCACGGTTCAATTTGATTCTGACGCAGATATTAGTGAAAAAGTGAATGACTTAAAAGACGCGGTTGACCGCGCCGCTTCTGATCTTCCTAATGATGTGAGCGACTCTTTTGTTCAAAAAGTTCAACTCTCTGATACGCCAATTTTGGTATTTGGAATGGGAGGTCCTTACGACCTGGCCCAAATAACTCAGTACGCAGAAATCATTCAGGACGAAATTGAACGAGTGGGAAGTGTGTCTCAAGTTCAAGTACTAGGAACTAAGAATAGAGAAGTACAAATCCTAGTGGATAAAACCGCCTTGGACAGCCTAGGGCTCAGCCTAAGCGAAGTTAATAATGCTATTTCACAAGCCAACAGTGACATCCCTGTTGGATTCATTGAAACAGCGGATGAGGAATTTACTATTACACTTGATGGCCAATTGCTCACGGCCAGTGACGTAGCCGATGTGCCTGTCACCTCTATTGAGGGAACGGTAATCACTGTGGATGACATTGCTGACGTTATTGATGGCTTTGAAGAACAACGGAGTCTTTCTCTTATGAGTGAAGATGGTGAGCCTAGTTTTGAAGCTGTAACTCTAAGAGTCTTTAAAGCTGAAGGAGGTGACATACTTAGAATGGTGGATGAAATTCAAGAAAAAATTGTAGAGATGGAATTGGAAATCCTTCCTGAGGATATCAATATTGTAATGATTGAAGACAATGCGAAATACATTCGTGATGACCTAGGAGCTCTACTACAAAGTGGAATACAAACCGTACTCATTGTGATGTCGGTTCTTTTTCTGTTCCTCGGATGGCGTGAATCACTTATGGCTGGAATTTCTATTCCACTCACTTTTTTCATTACTTTCACGATCTTATCTCTCTTGGGATACACAATAAACTCCCTGACACTCTTCGCCTTGATTCTATCTCTTGGGATTTTGGTGGACGCCTCCATTGTGATTACAGAGTCTATCAATGTGAAGATTGAAGCTAAAATGGCTCCTCTCGAGGCTGCCATTGAAACGATTCATGAACATCAAATGCCACTTATTGCGGGAGTAATGACCACCGTTTTTGCTTTCCTCCCTATGCTCTTAACAGGCGGGATACTGGGAGAGTTCATTAAAAGTATTCCTATTACCGTTAGTATTGTTCTTATTTCTTCACTCTTTGTCAGTTTAGGAATTGTGACCAGTATCAGTATCCGGCTCTACAGTCGGAAAAGTCCTAGTCATAAAATATTCCACAG
>JBLIGW010000030.1:0-11597 GCA_047635955.1 Oceanicoccus sp. | reverse complement strand
TGTGCGGCACGTTCAGTTTCAGAAAGTAATTCTGAACCTCCCATGTCGAGACCACTTCCTGGCCCCATAGCAGACCCTGCTGCTCGAACGTCAGCTTGATCAATAGTCATAAGAATCGCACTTTGAAGATTAAGATCTTCAGGACGTCCAACAAAACGATTTCGAAAGATTTGAAGACCTTCTTCTACTTTTTGTCGTTCACTCATTCCTCGTTGGCTTGTGCCATTAGCTTTAGCCGTTTTTTCTGCAAGTAGTATGAAGTAACCTTTAAGAGCTGAGTATGAAGCTTTACCATTCATACTGTTTGCTTCATCGTTATCAACGTCAGTGTCTCTCGCTGAGAGGGCGTTGATATTTATACTTTCTTCACCTTTATTAAAGGCGGCTTTAAAGACGTCATAAACATTATCAGTATCAGCATCCATCATAATCATAAGATCACGACCCGCTTGGTCATTTTCAAGGTTGAGATCAGGGAACTGAGATTGCATTTTATCTAATCGACTAGGGTCAGAGCCCATGTCTTCAGGTTTAAATCCAAGCCAATCCCATAGATCACTTCCGTCATCACTTTGACTTCGAACAACCATGTTAGCGAGCATTCCTACACCAATAGATCCTCCAATAGCCATACCCCCATATTTCAAACTTGTTTTCATCCAGTCAGGACCGTGTTTCCAGGCCAAGGTTAGTGCTCCAATCAATGCGGCACTTCCAATAAGTGCTGGCACTGGGTGTCGTCGGAATTCATCTAGTACTTTTCCAAGTCGGTTTCCGGTTTCTTCTATTAAGTCGTCACGACCCATTTCTACGGCGAGTTGTTCTCGTTCAATAGAGTGAGCCATGTGAGGTTCAAGATTTTTAGCTAATTCATGTACTAATTCTTTAGCTGCATCTCCAGCTGCACCACCTTCTCTAATATCAGCAATCATCTTTTCTGCTTCAGCAGGGAAAGGGTAAAAAGCTGTTTTAATAGCATAAGCAGCATCATCTTTAGACTTCAGGCTACTTGCCAATAAAGGCGGTTTTGATTCGCGAAATTTTTGAGCAATTATAATAAGAGCATTCTTATTACTTACATAGTCTTCAATGTCTAAGTCACTTTTAATGACTTCACGACGTTCTCGTGAATCTGTCTGTACGTCTCCAAAACTATAAGAACGTTCAATGTTTGCACTGGCTTGTTGTCGTTCTGCAGGACTTTCTAATGACCCAGGGCCTCCATTAATATTTAGGTTCACATCAATAAGGTCCATGTCGATGTCATGATTCATGTCATAACGAAGACTTTGTCGAGCTTGACGATTGATCTTATTTCGAAATCGTCGTCGAAAAACACTTTCATTTCTAATTCGGCCACGTTCCAACTTCATGAGTCGAACATAATCATCTTCAGCAGATTGAAGTTGTACATCAATTGCTTGAATGGCTTCAGAGTCAAGAGGTTGAACACGCTCTAGTCGAGCTTTGTCCTCTGTTAAATCCATTCCACGCTCAATAATAGCCTTAGCGTCAACGCTATTGTCAGGAGCGTGTTCGTAGGACTCGTTCAAGTTGTTTGATCCATTATCAGGTGCCATACGTAAATTTAAATCTCTTTATTATAGCTCATTTCACAAACAATTGCAATACCCTGTAAGCTTGGGTATTCTGCGGCTGATTTAACCCACAAAGAATGAAAGTTAACGTAGAGAAGTTAAAAGACTCAGAAATTAAGATTTCTATTGAGCTTACGGCCGAAGAGATGAAGCCTCACAGGGCAGCAGCAACAAAAGAACTGCAAGGTCAGGTGAAGATTGATGGATTCAGAAAGGGAAGCATCCCTCAAGACCTTTTGGAGAAACATGTAGGAAAAGAAGCCTTCATGGGACAAGTGATGGACATTGCTATCGGTAAAACTTACGAACAAGTAATTCGAGATGAGAAAATTCAACCTGTTGATTACCCAAAAGTGAACATTATCACTCCTGAGCCTTTGAATTATGAAGCAACCGTTTCAGTTCTTCCAGAAGTGGAATGGACTAAGGACCTCAAAAAACTTTCAGTTAAAAAGAAAGCTTTAAAAGTTGAAGACAAGGAGGTTGATGAGGTTCTAGAAAACCTTAAAGGTAAAAGCACTAAGTGGAATGACGTTAAACGTGCTGCAAAGATGGAAGACCGAGTTGAGGTAAACTTCGACGGGTTTGACGAAGGTGGAGCTCCGATTGACGGAACTTCAAGTAAAAACCACCCAGTTGTATTGGGTTCAAACAGTCTTATTCCTGGTTTCGAAGAAGAGGTAGTGGGAATGAAGATCGATGAAAAGAAAGATTTTGACATCGTTTTCCCTGAAGATTACCACTCTAAGAAATTCCAAAAGAAAAAAGTTAAATTTAAGATTGAGCTTAAGCGAATCGAAGAATCAGCTAAGCCTGAACTTAATGACGAATTTGCTAAGGAAATTACCGGGGGTCACCGAAAGACAATGAAGGAACTTAAGGAGGAGATTGTGGAAGAGCTTCAAAAGCAAAAAGAACGACAAGAAGAGCTTCAATTAGAGACAGATTTCCTCAAGGAACTGCCTAAATATGCGAAGGCGCACATTGCTCAAGTTCTAATCGATAGAGAAATTGATTTCATGAGCGAACGAATGAAAGAAGACCTTAAAAAACAAGGTAAATCTTGGGAGGATTACGAAAAGGAAATGAAAGAAAAGAAAAAAGACATTCGAAAGGAGCTAGAAAAACCAGCTAAGGAGCAAGTTCTAATTCGTTTGGCCTTAGAAGCCGCTTACGATGTCCAAAAAATCGAAGTGAATGACAAAGAAATTAAAGTAGAAATTGAAGAAATGATTCTACGTTACCCACCTCAATTTGCTGAGATGGCTAGGGAACGTATGAAGGAAGGAGGGGAAGAATGGTCTAAAGTCTTCAACCAACTTCGTCTTCGAAAGCTAGTTGCATTGCACACTAAGTAAGAGTAGAAATTGACGCAGAGAAAAATCACAGCTGAAAGGCTGTGATTTTTTGATTAAGACCTGCGTTAAAACAAGCGCTAACAGGTAGAAATCATGAATAAAAAAATGATTCGAAGTAGCCAATAAAAACCAAAAAGTGAGTAAAAAAACTATTCAATAAGTAGGTCGGATTATTCGCAGTATCTAGCCCTTTTTCAAGCTTGAGCTTGCGTTATGAACCAAAAAATTATACATTTCGATCACGGTTGTATAAAATATGTGTACATGCTCAAACATTTATTTACATCAAAGGCACGAATCAAATTGTTAACCTTGTTTCTTTTGAACCCAAACAAGGAGTATTACGTGCGCCAACTTACTCGTGAACTGGACGAACAAATTAATTCAGTGAGACGTGAGCTAGACAACTTAAAGAAAATGGGACTTTTAAGAAGTCGTATGAAAAGTAGAAAAAAGTTTTTCACAGTGAACGTAAATCATGTCTTATTTAGAGATTTAAGAAATGTGATCATTAAGGCCAGAAACTCAAGTGAAAACTTGGTAAAAAACATTGTTAAAATGGGAACGGTTGATTTTCTACTTGTTTCAGGTGTTTTCCTTCTAAAGGGAGGGCCAGTGGATCTTTTGATCGTAGGTGAGATAGACAAGGAGGCTCTTGAGAAATTCTTAGACACTTTGGAGACTGAAGAGTCTATTAAGTTCAGCATCCTAAGTACTGACGACTTTGTGTATAGAGTAAAATGTAGAGATCAATTCATCCTAGACCTTGTTCAGGATGGTGAAAATATAATAGGGGTAAACAAGCTTGAGAAACATTTCTCATAAATACCCTTGCAAAAGACTCATTAGCTCCGTATATTGCCTAAGCTATTTTAAGAAAAGATATGTCCCAAGATATACTAAATCACGTTGCAAAATCATCAATGAACAAGAGAGTTCCAATTCTCGAGTCAGGGATGACAATTCGTGTACATCAAAGAATTAAAGAAGGAGCAAAAGAACGAGTACAAATCTTCGAAGGACTTGTAATCGGAATTAGCTCAGGAACTGGAGTAAACAAGACTTACACAGTTCGTAAAATTGTTGACGGTATCGGTGTAGAAAAGGTTTTTCCTTTCTATGCACCTAGCGTTGAAAAGATTGAACTTCTAAAGAAAGGTAAGGTACGACGAGCTAAGCTCTACTACATGCGTGACTTAAGTGGTAAATCTACTCGTTTACGAGATGTGCCAGGAAAAGAACTTAAATGGATCGAAGCTATCGAGCCTGACGTAGAGGAAGCTGTTGAAGCTCCAGCTGAAGAACCTGCTGCTGAGGAAGCTGTTGAAGCTCCAGTAGAAGAAGTTAAAGAAGAAGCAAAAGAGGAAGAAAAGGCTGAATAATTAGACTCAAATTAAGAAGAAGCGCTCCGAAAGGGGCGTTTTTCTGTGTATAGTCCAGTCATGATTTTACCAAAGTCTGTTTACGCTGGAATGGATGAAGCGGGTCGTGGCTCCTGGGCCGGTCCTGTGGTGGCCGGTGCCGTGATTTTACCGCGCGGGTGTCGATTGCCAGGTTTAACTGACTCGAAACTATTAACTCTGAAAAAAAGAGAGGAGCTTTTTGAGCTCATTATGGCAAAAGCGCAGGTTGGAGTCGGCATGGCGTCTCATCAAGAGGTGGACGATCATGGATTGCTTCATGCCACATTTAAAGCCTACGAACGTGCTTTGGAGGATTTAGGACCGGGATCAGAACATTTATTGATTGATGGAAATGATAAATTTCAATTTAAAGTTCCACACACCTCAATCATTAAGGGAGATTTAAAGGTTAGGGCTATTTCGGCCGCTTCAGTAATTGCCAAGGTCACTCGAGATAGGATTATGGTAGACTGGGCACAAGATTTACCTGATTACGGCTTCGAAAAGCATAAAGGCTACGGAACCAAGTTACATCAGAACGCGCTCGCGGCCTTCGGCCCCTCGCGCATACATCGTATTAGTTATAAACCTCTGCAAAAGCTAAAATGGGTCCAAAACGCATTCTTATAGTCGGAAACTACGGAGCAGGGAATTTGGGTGATGATGCCATTTTAGGTGGAATTGTTACTGAACTTCGCTCGGTTGGCTATCAAGGAGAGCTCATGGTGACTCATGGAGCTATTGCTACCAGTTCAAGAATCTACAAGGATTTAAGAAAGGTTCCTTTCGTGCCAACAGGAATCCGAAGTCGCTTTAAGCGAAAACAAGTGAAAGCAGCGCGTCGAGCCATTCAAAAGGCTGATCTCGTTATTTTAGGAGGAGGGGGTTTATTTGTGGACAGGGAGTCTTGGAAGGCGCCACTGATCTGGTCTCAGCAGGCACGATGGTGTCGTAAGCTGGGAACTCCATACATCTGTTACGGGCAAAGTGTCGGCCCGCTCAAGCATTGGCTGAGCAGGCACCTAGCAAAGAAAACTTTTCGCTACGCAAAGGCCATTCATGTTCGTGATGAAGCCTCATTGATTCAACTTCAAGAGTGGGACTTGCTTCATGCTCAGCAGGGGACTGATCCCTCTTTGTCTTATTTGAGCCAGCTACAGCCAGAAACAAACAAAAACAATCAAATTCTCATTTCAATTCGAGAGTGGGGAAGCTTTAAGGCTAAGGATTGGGAGGCTCTTTTGCTGCCGATTCAGGATTTTGCTCAAAAACACGAACTGCACCCGATAATCCTAAGTATGGACCCCGGGAATCCGCAGGAGCAGTTGGAACTCAAAAACATTGGTTTTAAGCTCTTTGTTCCCACTTCCGTGGACCAAGCCTTTGAAGGGCTTTCAGCCGCTCGTATGGCCGTTAGCATGAGGCTGCACGCTAATATCTTTGCACTCTTGGCGGGAACTTCACTGGTGACGCTCTCATACTCTCAAAAGGTGAAGTCCTTCTTTAAATCTCTCAAGGTTTCCAAGGCTCAAGTCCTGGAACAAAAAGATTGGAATGAAGCCGCAATAACGGAAGCTCTAGAATTCGCTCTCGCACAAAAGCCACAATTCAACCTTGAAGAAGCCATGATGAACAATCAAGCGTTCTTGGCGCACTATCTGGAACTTTAACAATTGGGCTACCCACTGAAACACCTATAGCTTATAACCCTGCCTCCATTACATAGTTTGAAACTTTCAGCATTTGAGAGATAGACTCTCCACAGTCACCCCAGAACTTTTCGAGAGTGGTGTAGCTCATATCACCAGATTTGATGTAGTGCTCATTCACTGATGAGATTTCTAGTTCTCCTCGAGCCGAAGGGCTAAGTGTTCGAATGAACTCAAAGACATCCGATCGGTAGAGGTAGCAGCCCGTTACCGCGTAATTACTTGGTGGGTTTTCAGGTTTTTCAATAATTTCAACGAGTTTATCTCCTTCAAGTCGCGCTACTCCATAACTTTGTGGCTTATCCACTTCTTTGAGGAAAACGTGAGCTTTTTTGTCAGAACTAGTGAATCTTTTAACGGCATCCGTCAGGGAATCTTCAAAAATATTGTCTCCAAGGATAACAACCATATCGTCGCTTCCGATAAAGTCTTCAGCAAGTGCAAGCGCTTGGGCGATTCCACCCGCTTCTTCTTGTACTTCATAAGCAATGTTCATACCAAATTCAGAGCCACCTCCTAGAAGTTCTAGAAAATGCCCAGCATGTCCACGACCAGAAACAATCAGCACAGAAGTAACACCCATCTCCTTCATTTTGAGAAGGGGATAATACACCATTGGCTTATCGTAGATCGGCAGCAGGTGCTTGTTTGTGACTTTGGTGAGTGGCGCCAGTCTTGACCCGGTTCCGCCAGCTAGAATAACTCCTTTCATATGATTTTAGTGTATACCATTGAACCGTTTCTTGCATCCCTTCTTCAAAGGTAACTTTAGGAAGCCAAGCCGTTGCGTCAGTGAGTTTTTTGAAAGAAACAGCGTAACGCTCGTCGTGTCCTTTTCGGTCTTCAACATATTTGATCAGACTTTCAGGTTTTCCGAGTGCGCTGAGTATGGTTTTAGTAATAGTGATGTTTTCAATTTCATTGTCTCCACCAATGTTGTAAATTTCTCCAATTTCTCCTTTTTCTAAAATGGCCAAAATGGCTTCACAGTGATCCCTAACGTAGAGCCAGTCTCTGACATTTTTTCCCGTTCCATAGAGTGGAACTTGTTCGTCATTATTTGCTTTAGTGATAAACAGTGGAATTAGCTTTTCTAAGTCCTGGTAGGGTCCATAGTTGTTACTACAACGACTAATAGTGATAGGAACGCCAAAAGTACGTTTATAGGCCAAACAAAGCAGGTCTGAGGCGGCTTTACTCGCGGAGTAGGGACTGCTTGGGTCTAGAATCATTTTTTCGTGGAATTGATCCTGAGAGTCAAAACCAAGATCTCCATAAACTTCATCAGTTGAAATGTGATGGAACCTCTTAACTTCGTGGTCACGAGCTGCATCTAGAAGCACTTGCGTTCCAATCACATTTGATTTGATAAAAATACTAGGATCTTCAATACTTCGATCCACATGAGTTTCAGCTGCAAAATGAACCACCCAGTCAAATTTTTCTTTAGCAAAAAGAGCATCAACGGCGTCTTGGTCTTCAATGCGACCTTGCACAAATTTAACGCCTTTTGATTCCGCCTCAGCCAGGTTGGATCGATTACCAGCGTAGGTGAGGGCATCAAGCACGACTAACTCGTCCTCAGGCCGTAGCTCAAGGTGAGTGTAGACGTAGTTGGTTCCAATGAACCCGGCACCACCTGTAATCAATACCTTCATAACTAGAGTGTTTTCATCTTCTTCTCTTCAGTCCAGGCTTCGAGAATGTCGCCTTCTTTGAGTTTGAGCTTACCCTTGAATGTGATCCCACATTCATTTCCATGCTCAAGTTCTTTGATATCTTCATTTACGAGTTTGAGTCCATCAATCTTACCTGTAAAGATAGGCACTTGTTCTTCTGAGTGTTCACTCTTCTCACCACGGAAGACATTAACATCACACTTGGCAATGAGTTTTCCTTTATTGATAACTCCACCAACAACCATTGAGTCCTTACCCGTCCAGAAAATTTTCTTAACGAGGAATCGCCCAAGGTCAACATGGATGATTTCAGGTTCAAGCATTCCTTTGAGGATTTTCGTAAGATCTTCAATGATTTCGTAAATAACAGAGTAAGTCACTACTTCAATTCCGTAACGTTCTGCAAGTTTACGAACGTGAAGGTTGGCAGTGGTGTGGAACCCAAGAACCAAAGTTCCAGGACTAGCCGCACCCATCATTACATCTGACTCACTAATATTACCAACTCCACTATGAATCACTTTAATCGCTACATCGTCAGAACGAACCTTAGCGAGTGATTGCTTAATGGCCTCAAGAGAACCTTGAGTGTCGGCCTTAACCACAATTTTAAGCATTTTGAGCGACCCTTCTTTAATTCTTTGAAGAATCTCTTGCATTCCCATCCCAGATTTAATCATTTCCTCTTGGTGCATCAATTGAACTTTGTTCGCCCGTTGTCGCGCCGTTCGCTCGTCCTTCATTACTTGTAGAATTTGTCCACTTTCAACGGGATCATTAAGACCAGCGATCTTAACGGTTCCAGACGGCCCAATGGCTTTCACCTTCTTTCCCCTGTAGTCAGTCATAGTTTTAACACGACCGTAGGTTTGTCCCACAATAAAGTTATCTTGAATGTTTAGCGTACCAGTATTTACTAACACAGTGGCAACCGGTCCCATGTTGGGGTCCAGGTGAGACTCAACTACCGTAGCAACGGCAGGTCGATCTGGATTGGCCTTGAGTTCAAGCACATCAGACACAAGTATTACACTTTCTAGTAGCTCTTTAAGACCTTGTTTCTTGAGTGCAGAAACATTAACCATGATTGTGTCTCCACCCCATTCTTCGGGTTGAAGTCCATGCTCAGCAAGTTCCGCTTTAACACGATCAGGATTAGCTCCTGGTCTATCCATTTTATTCACAGCAACTACAATAGGCACTCCTGCGTCTTTTGCATGATTGATTGCTTCAATAGTTTGAGGCATAACTCCATCATCAGCAGCAACCACAAGAATAGCTACATCAGTCGCTCGAGCTCCACGAGCACGCATCGCCGTAAAGGCTTCATGTCCTGGCGTATCAAGGAAGGTGATAGCTTTGTCGTTGATCTTAACTTGGTAAGCACCAATATGCTGAGTGATTCCACCAGATTCCCCTTCAACTACATTTGCATCTCGTAGTGCGTCGAGTAGGGTGGTTTTCCCGTGATCAACGTGACCCATTACACAAACAACCGGAGGTCGTTCTTCTAGATCTGCTTTGTCATCTTCTTGAATAAGGCTGGCCAGGTTTCCAAGGAATATGTCCTCAGCTGAGCCTTCACTACGTTTTTTCTTTAATTCAACTCGTCCATCCGTAATAATTACGGCCGTATCAAAATCAATCACTTGATTGATATTAGCCAAAATTCCATTTTTCATCAGTCCACCAATGAGAACCGCGGCACTTAGCCCAGTCTTCTCAGCTAATTCTTTCACAGAAATTTGATCTGAAACCTCAACTGCTCCTATAGCAATAGTGCTTTCTACTCTTTTCCCTGTTTTCCTTTTCTTACCAATTGATCCTTTCCCTGCCATTTGCTTTCTTTGTTTCTTGACAATTTCTCGTTCACGAGTGACTTCAGATTCTTCAGCATAAAGTTCCGCACCTGTTTTTCCGGTACGTCCTGCGAGCTCATCCATGATGAGTTCAGCAACGTCGTCTGTGATTTCTTCATCGGCCTCAAAACCAAGTTCAAGAATGGTCTTTTTCATCTTAGCCTCAGTGAGTCCAAGCTTCGATGCGAACTGGGGGAGAGTGATGGCCATAGAGTTTATTAAAAAAGCGCCCACACTCTAGGTTAAAACAGCTTTAAAGTAAAGCCTCAGGAGCCATCCTCTAATTGAGGCCTATCCACGGCTTCTATTACGATTTCTCCACCAATTTTCCCATCAGTAAGTTTGTAGACATCTTTATCAATTTTTTTGAATTCACGCTCAGCATTGTTGTAGGTATTTACGGTCACTCCTAGGTGCTTCCCAAGCTTTTTGAAGTAATCATCGTAAGCATTCATGTGTTTACCAAGGGTCTCAAGGTTCTTTTTAAACTTATGTACGTCTTCACCCACTTTAAGCATTTTAAGCCCTTGAATCACCGTTTGCAGGTAGCCAAATAGGGAACTTGGAGACACAATGATCACACGCTTACTGAAAGCATATTCAATCAGGTTTTGTGTGTTTACTTTGTTGGCACCTACACTTTCAATTGTGAGGTTGTAGTAAATTCCTTCAGCAGGAACAAACATGAAGGCGAACTCAGTGGTTCCTTCGTTGGGCCGAATGTATTTAGAGGTTTCATCGATACGCTTCTTTACATCTGATTTGAATTCTTTGGCAAAGCGATCTTTTTCTTCAGGACTCGTTGCTTGAGTCATTGCATTGAATTTCTCAAGAGAGAACTTGGAATCAATTGGAATAATGATTTCATTAACAAAGATCACCGCGTCCACAATTTCACCATTTTCCATCTTGTATTGCATCTGAAAGTTTCCATGTAAGTGGTTGGACAGGAGGGTCTCCAGTGCATATTCCCCTAAAATTCCGCGTTGTTTTGGGCTTTTAAGGATGTTTTCTAGACCTTTGAGTTGTTCAGCCACACTTCCAACTTTATCCGTCCGTTCTTTCACTTCCGTGAGCTCCTTGGTCATTTTTTCAATCATATCTGTACTTTGTTTGAACTGAGCCTGCATTGAATGTTGGCTAGCAACGTCTCTTTTTTGCATCATCATGTTGATCTGTTCAATTTTTGCTTGAACTTCTTTACGGTTTTCTCCCTGACTTTTGTTTATGTCATTACGAAGCCCCTCAAGCATTTGAAGCATGAGTTTTTGGCTTTGATCCTCGTTGGGGGAGCTGTTTAGCTGTTTGAATTTAAAATTAACAAAAGCGAACAGACCTGCTACCGCGAGACCCGTAAGTATGAAAAGAACTGCATTTGACATGTTGACAAGTTTATACTCCAATGCTATAATAATACGATGTCCTTTGAAAAGCCGGAAAGTGAACTAGTGAGAATTGCTGGGGAGTGGCTACTCTTACACTGCCATACGTGGATCTGTCCCTCCTTAGTAATTCTTACTTGCTCACATTAACAAAAAGCCCTCGCATCAAGCGAGGGCTTTTCTCTTATTGAGGCATAAAACTACTTACTAGTCTTTTCCTTTCGTGGAGTTTCTTCACCGTTTTCAGATGGAGATTCTCCTTCTGGCATAAGTGTAAGTCCAATACGTTTTTCGCTTTTCTTAACTTCTATCACTCGAGCTTCAACTTCTTGTCCAACTTTGAGTACTTCAGTTGGGTCAGCAGGTTGACCTGGGATCTCAGTATTGTGAATCAAACCATTGATGTCGCTGTTGATCTTAACGAAAGCTCCAAATTGAGCGAGTCGAGTGATCTTAGTCTTAATGGTTTTACCAACAGTGAATTCTTTTTCAATTTTTTCCCAAGGGTCTTTGGTCAGTTGCTTGACAGAGAGAGAGATTTTATCTCCATCGATACCAATGATCTTAACCTTAACCGCTTCACCACGCTTACCGTAGTCATGTGGATTT
>JBLIGW010000029.1:0-11643 GCA_047635955.1 Oceanicoccus sp. | reverse complement strand
AACGCTTTGAATTAGATGGCATTAAGCCCTCAACTGAAAAAGACTCCACGCCACTTACCATCATCCAAACATTAACCGCTGGAACAAGATGAATTGGCGTATGCACCGTAACGTGTGTGTAATCTGGAATAACACGAAGAAAATCATTAAAATTGCGCCGGTCAGACCAACGAGGCACTGTAATGTAGGCATAATTCAATTCACGCTCATACTCGGGTTGGATTTCGAACTCTTGCCCCTCCAATACTCCATCAACAAGAGATTGTGTGTTTTGAAACCAAGGAATATCCTCGATCGGCTCCGCTGGATTTTTATAATTGGGCGGTCTTTCCCCTTGAAGCTGGAGACATAGGAGTCCAGCTAAGACATTGCGTAAAGGGGAGCTTTTCATAAGATATAGATACGGATCGACACTGTACCAGAAAAGAGTAAAGAGTCAATGCAGCAAGCGAGCCCCCAGCACGTTCCGTGATAAAAATGCGTCATCCGAATGGATGACTTATTTTTTTGGCAGGGCCTAGTACACAATGTTCGAACTAACTACGATCCATTTCAAGCAACTTCAAATAAGAAGTTCTACTCATAAACAGCTCACCGTCCTCCATTGGAACGACAGACAACTCCACACCAACAGAAGACAATCGACCACGAACCTCAGATACATACCTCAATGGAACCTCCATATGGGTGCAATCACTGAGCGCAATTGGATTGCATGCCCGTGTTTCATAAACACCTAGATAGCCATATTTAGCAGGGACAGCTTCAACGACAGATTCTGGAATCCCCAATAAAATTGGATAATTACCTTCTATATCAGATACCCCACCAGAAAATAATGCTTTCCATGCAGGAATAGTCTCTCTTCGAATATTACGAGTCCAATTCACTTGATCACTAGTCGCACGAGACTGCAAATCAATAAAGCGACGACCAGCCGAAACAATTCCATGCTCACGAATATGCTGCCAATGTTCAGTTCTCCAATCTCTCCAAACATCAGCATCCTTTAGAAGCGCAAGAAAAGTGCCAAATGAAAACAAACTTCCCCAACGCAAATTGGAGCCAAATTCATACTCCAAAGATTCTCCTTTTGAATGAAACAACTTGGCATAAAGAGCAGCATACATCCGTGCTCTAGTGAGCGACGTTGTACATGTCACTTCTGCTCCAAACTGTCCTGCGAATTTATCCTCATGAGGCTTTAAACCTTCTTCAAGAAGTTGATCTAGAACATCGACTTGTTGAGCATTTGAAGAATCACCAACATAGATATCGTCATCACCATATCTCCATTGATACCTTCCCGTGCCATGCCAAAGATTAGCCTGCTCATAGAGGCCACGCAATTTTGTTGGATCAAAATCCTCTGCCTCAGATCTGTGCCGTTCATATGATGATGACGAAAGTCCCATGAGCTATAACCTTAAAAGAAGTATTTATACAACAAAAGTCACAAACCAGCAATAGACCTACAGGAATCGAACGTCAAAAAAGGGGCGACTTAAGCCGCCCCTCCCTTCGATTTTCATTTAAACCCCATTATGTTCCTTAACAGCATCACTATCAACGAAGCCTTCTTCGATGAGTTTATAAATGAAGTAAGCCACATCTTCTCGGTTCAATTCAGCATCTAGACCTGAAGATAAAATGAGATCCTCTGTGTCCCCACTGCCATCCATTTCACTCAGATTAACACTTACATATGTCCCATCATATGCAAGGACATCATAATCATCCAAGTAAGTAAGAAGAGCGTCGTACCAAGCAGTACTGAGAGCAGAAGAATAAGTAAAACTAGATAGATTTACAGAGTCTGATTCAAGACCTCCATATTTCAGTCCTTCATAAAGCATCTTCCAGGCTTCAACCGTATTCACGCCTTCCGTTGCACGAAATGTAGTGGGCCATCCTCCCGTATCATCACCTTCCATAAGGTCAAATTCAATGGCAGAAAAATACATGGTCCAGATCATCCATTCATGAGCTCGTTCATTTGGATCAGGAATATCAGAAAACATATCGTTCACAGCCAGAGCCACAAGATCATATTCTTCGTCCTCTTGGAGCGCATACAGATCATCTGAAGTAACCGCTAAACGGTTCACAATTTGTGCCAACTCAGCACGAAGCAAGGTTCGATCATATCCAAAAGAGTCCTCATTATAACCCATCATCAATCCATGCTCACAAACCACTTCCAAATACTCAACTTTTGACGAATGAACGTCATCCCAATTTCCACACTCCCAGGGGAGATCAGCAGAAGCTCCGGGAGCCAATGCAAGAACTAAACTAAAAGAGACAATAGCTGAACTGATAAGTCTTTTCATAAGAAAAAATTAATTTACAACACTATAACGCAATCAATCACAAAATATTACAAGAAAGTATATCCTTATTGTAGATAAGACGTCTTAATAGACCTGACCCTGTCCATCTCAAAAATCAATCCTTCAAATACAATTTCCTCAGTTCAAAACTAATAATCGCCGGAATATAGAAAGATACATTTGAGACCATCAATCCAACAAAGAGTCCAAGTTGCAGATTATTAAATGTGGATAAACTCAAATATAAAACGGCGGGAGTCACAAGCACCGCGTATATAAATTCAGCTGGTCCAAACTCTAAAAAGAGATTTCTAAGCCCTTTCAAGAAAGCACCCAAACCATAAGGTCGATTCGATTTCATATATTCCCTTCTTGTTTCCAAGCTCTCTTGAATAATCATGATTGAATAAAAACCGCTCATTTCTGCCACAGACCCCACAAGAGCAATAAGTAAAATGCTGCCCGTAAAGAAAGAAGCTATCGTTGGGAACAACAAAGCACAGAAGGTCGAGACCATTTCAGTAGGAAGATATCTTTTGACCCATGATTTAATCTTTTTTTTCATACGACCGCTTGATCGTGTTTACAAGTCGCCCGTACACATAGCGATTTCACCTTCATCACAACTACAGCTGTAATCTCCACGATCAATCGTATCACCATCAAAGTAGATCACACCATCATCTACACAGGCATCTTCTTTGAGCATTGTAAGTGCTCGATCAAGCATGGTTGCCATTTCTGCACGATTCACGTAGCCATTCGGGTCGTATGTTCCATCTGAATAACCTTCAACAATTCCATAGTCACTGAGATTCATTACCGAGTCATGAAACCAGTCACTCTCTCAGACATCACTGAAGCTAGCTGAAGCAAAGCCGATAGCAAAACCGGTAAGAGACAAAACAAGGGCCGAAGCAATGAGTTTAGTACGTTTCATAATAGTTGATTAGTTACTCATGAAGTATAGCCCCAATCAAAGACTGACAAATACTTATAAATCAATTGACATTCGCTTGACTTAGCCCTGGTCCTTCCCTAGAATGCCCGAGCCTAATTCGCAAGATCAAGATATGACAAATCGAAACAGTAAAACTCATGCTCTCGTAGATGCCAACTCATGGCGTCCAAAATCAGGGCGACGAAATCCTGCTACTAGTGCTTACGCTCGACGAAAGAGAGCTCACGCAGCTGGTGAAGTTCGTCAAAACAAAATTCGAGAAGCTCTTGCGAAAGGAAACGCCTAATGTCACCATTCTATAGATGGCATTCTTCTCTAAATTAAAACGGAAGTTTAGTAAGAAACGACGCACTAACAGTGTGGGTTTTCGAAGTTATAAATCAGAAAGAGGCGCAAAAAAGCGCAAACGGCCAATCAGCCCAAAAAGTAAAAAAGCCCCCAAAGCGAGCTCTAAGGCAAAAAGCCCTACTCAGGTTCGACTTTGGAGGTGGCTCAAGATAGTAGCAATTGCCGCAATCAGCATTGTTCTTATTTACTTTTTTCTTTTCTCAAGAGTTTTCACGATTCAAACAGTTCAGGTAAACAGCGATAGTGACTTCATCATGGATGAAAAGAATGCGGTCACTACATATTTTCAAGATTACTTAGGAGAGAACATTGTTCTCTTATCAGCCAATGAACACGAATCTATTCTTTTGGAGGAATACTCCAACTTGAAATCAATCAATATTGATCGAGATTTCCCTCATGGACTAGAAATTGATTTGGAAAGTTACGAAGACACCGCCAACATTCAAGTAAATCATGAAGATGGCACTAAACAGTTTTTTGTAGTTAACGAACTTGGAATTATTTCTGGAGCTGGGCTCACAAATGAATACCTACCTACCGTTGTGATGGACGTAACCGGAACAGACCTCGACATACAAAGTGAAGATTCCCTACTTATACTTGGTCAGACGCTCCTTGAAACTGAGACACTCAGAGCCTTAATTGAAGTTAAAACGGACTTTGAAGGGAAGTTCAATATGCAAATTTTAGAAGTTCACTACCTGAAGCGTGCTCGAGAACTACACCTATACACTGAACGTTATTTCTTTGTATGGATTGACCTCACCCAAGAAGTTGAGATTCAACTCAACAAGCTCAAGAAAGCCATGACGGAACTCAACATTTACGAGGCACCACTCGTCTACATTGACCTAAGGATTTCTGGACAAAATGGTGAAAAAGTAATATACAAGTTAAGTACAGAAACAGAAAATCAATAAAAAAAATAAATATGCAAACTGAAGACAGTCTTCAAAAAGCCTTACGTTTAGTGGAAACCGCTGAAGCTGCTTTAAAAGCGGCTCGAGTTTTACTCAAAGAACAAACAGACGGAAAATACACTCAAGTTCTCAAACAACCTGAAAAGAAACACGCAATTTCATATGACCAAGGGGAAACCCAAGTTATTGAAGGTCATTTCAATGGGCAAAGTATGATGGGTCCTGGAGACAAAGTCTTCCCCGTTCCAGCCAACTACGCGAGTAAATCTAAACTAGTAGAAGGAGATCGGCTCAAACTGACTATCATGCCAAATGGTAGCTTCATTTATAAACAAATTTCTCCTGTTGAACGACTACACATCAAAGGAACACTCACCAAAGAAGATGGTCAGTTCCGTGTTGCTGCCAATGGGAAAAACTTCCGTGTCCTATTAGCCTCTGTAACCTACTACAAGGGTGACGTCGGTGACGAAGTCACACTAGTCGTTCCTGACGGCACAGATGCCACCTGGGGGACCATTGAGGCCGTTATTCCACATGTAAAAAACCGATCCGTGCACGATGACGGCGAGATGTTTTAGTCTCTCAAGTTAATCGCAGGAATAGGCCCTTCACCAGTTGCCCCCTCAGGGTCTGGCTCACAAGCCCCAACGGTGATTTCGCCGTTTTCATGTGGAATCAAATAGTAACTAGTATGGTACGGGTAACCTTTATTTGGATCCATTGGCACTTCACCAAAAAGGCTTAAGTCTACACAACTATCTTCAACGGCAATCTCTCCACAATAAGCACCAGACTCACACAGTCCAATTTCATAGACTTTCTCCTTTTCAAGCTCCACAACTAATTCGGGGAGTTCACCATTTTCAAAGTTGTAATCGGTAAGATCATCTAAAATTACAGAAACATCACTAAAACGTCTCGCATTCGTTGCTTCATTCAAACGACGGGAAGGATCGATAGAGAGAAATACCGCCACCATAGTCAGCACAATCACAAGCAACATCAAAGCCCACTCCATTAAGGAAGGAGCAACTAAAGTTTTCACACGTGGTTTTATGGGTTTATTTGACATGGCTTACCCTATGATGCCAAATAAATGACTGCTTTCAAAGCTTATTGTCATCTGAGCGTTTTTTCGATAGGCTGAAGGCCACTAATATCAAACTATGCAAGACGGCGAAATCAGCATCATGGAGGCCTTAAATCAAATTCAATCATGGCTAAATGCCGGTGAAGTTGAAAAAGCTTTTCAAGGTTGTGAAGAAATTCTACAAATTGAACCAGGAAACCAAAGAGCCATGGGTTTATTAAAACAAGCTGAGTCTCAACGTTTTAAAGAAGAAAAAGCAGCACCAAGCTCTGCGCCCGCTACTGCTCCTGCAGCAGCGCCTGTTCCACCAGTAGAAGAAAAAGCAGCACCAAGCTCTGCACCTACACCGAAACCAGAACCTAAAGCTGAACCTAAAGCTGAACCCGAGATGGAATATAAAATGTATCAAGCTCCTCGACCAAGTAAGAAAAAAATGTTCCTAGCCATGGTGATTCCTGCGGTACTCGTAGTAGTAATAGGAGGTTCAATCGTGAATGTCCTCAACAACAATAACCGTGATGAACTACTCAGCACTACAGACACCCCTACAACTGTTAACGACCAAGTTAACGATGTGACTCCAGATGCCGACTACCTAGATGAGAATGAACAGCGTGTCACCGATCTCACCGAAATGGCTGATGCTATTGATGAGTTCTGGTGGGATAATGGTTTTTACCCAGGTTTTGGAGAGGTTGAAGACCTAATCAAAAAAGAAATTGACCGGCTTCCTACAGATCCTCGTCAAGGAGATGAAGATTTAGATGGAGATCCTTATGGTTACATGTACGCGCTCTATAATTTTGAAGATGGAAAGGCAGGTGCTTACATTCTTTCTGCCGTTTTCCAAGATAGCAAAGGCCAAGCTCACCCATGGGCTCAAGGTGCCAGCACTAAAAACTACGACAACTACCGAATGATTAATGGCTTTCATGTAATTTATATTGGAGATTAATGGCCATTGACTGGAAAAACCATCCTCGACCGATCATTGCGCTCGCTCCCATGGCGGGATACACCGACACCGCATATCGACAACTAATCAAGGGCATTGAGCCTCGAGTTCTTTGTTTTACCGAATTCACCAGCGCTGATGGAATTATTTACGAGAGTAAAAACACACTCAGCCAACTTGATTTCAATCCCGAAGAAGAGAAACCACTAGTGGCTCAAATTTTTGGAAAAAAGTTAGAACACTTCACCAAAGCTGCCACCATTCTTGAAAAGATGGGCGTGGACGCAATCGATATCAACATGGGTTGCCCCGCTCGAAAAGTAATCAGTAGCGACCATGGAAGTGCGCTCCTGAAAGATCCATCTAAGGCCGCGGCCATTGTTGCCGCCACCGTTGCGGGAACTTCCCTACCCGTCTCAGTTAAAACTCGAATTGGTACTGACGCACTGGACCTCCCTTGGTTCATTCAGTTCTGTAAAGACATGGAAAGTGCTGGTGCAAGCCTGCTTTCTATTCATGGACGAACGGCCAAACAAATGTACACCGGCCTCGCGGACTGGGGACCTATTTATGAAGTGAAGAAAAATGTAGGAATTCCTGTCATTGGGAATGGAGATATAAGGAGCGCAAAAGACGCTCGGGAAAAACTAGGAAATCTAGATGGAATAATGGTGGGCCGTGGAACCATGGGAAACCCTTGGCTAATGAAAGAAATTGCCGCTGAATTCTTTGGTGAACAGTACACTCCTCCAAAAACTTACTCTGAAAAACTACCAACTATCCTCCGTCACTGTGAACTGATGGTGGAGTCCAAAGGAGAAGTCCGCGGAATCAAAGAAATGCGAAAACACTTTGTTGGCTTCATGAAAGGCTTCCGCAACGCTCGTGCTTACCGAAATCAAGTGGTTAACATTGAAACGCTTGAACAAGCATTCACCGTACTTCAAGAAATCGAAAAAATGATCGGCGATGAGCCGAGCAACCAAACTGAATTTTTTGATAAGCAATAAAATAAATTTCAGCTTTTTGTCAGCTTAATCCAGCTAGAGTGGGAGTATGCCTTTTATTCGACTCTGCCAAACCCGCGAAGTGCTTCCTCAAGAAGTTGAGCATTACTTCAATGCAAAGCAAAATCAGGCTCAAACATGGACCTGGCTTCAAAAGGACCAAACTCAACTCCATAGCTCTCTCGACCCAGGAGAACTGTTTACAGGAGCACGCACCATTGAGGGCGCTCTTCCTGAACTCACACTCCCCTACTCACTCAAACATCGCCGTGGTCCTCTATTTCCCATCAAGCGATACCGACAATTTGAAGACACCGCCAATCGATTCAGGATTTACCCTACTGACAAGCTAATTCATGAACTTAAAAAAGCTGATGCACTACAAGTCAGAGTCACGCCTTTATCTAGCCGTAAACAAGACCGGGTTCGAAAAAAAGCCCAAAGCCTGCACTTTCATCCTGAATCAGCATGGGACCGTTTTGAAAGTCAGAAATGGTTCACCTGGGGTTTTCGGAACCTTATAGGTGGACTGTGGCGAAAAGCACGAGGCTCCATGGAATTGAGACAATCCGATCCCAAACAATCCCTGCGACATGATAGAGAAGCCCCACGTGAAGCTATTTTAGACAAACTTTCTAGACCACTATTTCAGGTGGAAATTCTAGCGACTCGTCCCATCAAAGCATTTAGCCAGTCTTTCAACCTGCCCTATTTAGGCGAATTGAGATGGAGCCGAACAAAAAATTTACTCACGCTAAGTAGTGAAGAACTAGCCACTTTATTAAGCCCTCCTTCCCTAAAAACCATTGCTGAGTCCATAGAAAGTGAAGCTTGTGCCTGGATTCCTGGAAACCTAGAAATCCCACAAAATGACAGACTCAAACACCTTCATATTTTGGGGAAAACAGGAATGGGAAAATCCACAGCCATTTTGAATCTTTTCCAGCAGGACTTATGCACTTTTCCACAAATCATGGTCATGGATCCTCATGGAGATCTGATCGAAAAAATCAAAAAGCTAATTCCCAGAGGCAAAAAAGTCATACTACTAGATCCAAGCAACAGAGAATTCCCTCTGGCACTCAATCCACTGCAATACAAGAAAGGTGATTCTCTTGAGCAAAAAGCCTCCAGCCTTCTAGAAATGTTCTTTGCCCTTTCCAAAGGCAGTTGGGGGCCACGACTCGAATACATTTTAAGAAACACCATACTCACACTCTTACTTTGTCCAAACACCACATTGCTAGATATCCCTCGGATACTCACCCACCCCAAAACCACCCGTGAATTTTCCAAAAAATGTGGCGACATGGAATTACAACGCTTTTGGGAAGAAGAGTTTTTAGCCATCCAATCACGACTGCGACAAGAAATGATCAGCCCAATTCTAAACAAAGTTGGGCCTCTACTAAGCACGCCTCTACTTAGAAATATTTTTGGCCAAAGCAAAGCCAAGTTTTCTTTTGATCAAGTTTTAGAGGAACCGTGCATCATTCTTGTTCCACTCGCAAAAAGCCAGTTGGGTGAAGACGCCTCTCGCCTACTCGGGATGAGCATTATCTCCATGCTTCACGGTAGCCTCTTGAGGCGAAAAACACCTCACCCCCTTTCTTTCACCATCGACGAGTTTCAGAATATAGCCACTCCTACCCTGATGACCATGCTCTCTGAATCAAGAAAATTTGGATTGGCTCTTAGCCTTGCCCATCAATACATAAAACAAGTCCCTGAACCCATTATGGATGCCATCTTAGGAAATGTAGGGTCGCACCTAGTACTAAGAACAAGCCATGAAGACGCTGAACAATTAGCCCCATTACTCCAACTAGAAACCGAAGACCTGATCAATATTCCTGAACTCAATGCCTACATCAAAACACTCAAGGCTGGGCAACCTCAAACCACAAAACGCGTGGAGCTCAAGTTTCCCGCTCCACTAAGCCATTCATTCACACAAGCCATGCAAGTGGGCCGACCACGAGCCTTGGTTGAAGCCAAACTCAAAGCCAGGTATAATCAATACAAATCCACACCACGCAAATGAAAATCAAAATCGCTATACTTGCTCTTGCTAGTTTCCTAATGGTTTCAAGCGGTCCCACCGTGCTTGCAGAAAAAAGTTTTTCTGGATTCAGTGTGACAGATATTTTTGTTGAAGATGACAAAGGAACTGATTCAAGCTCAGATGACGAAAGTGTAATCGCTGATTTAATTGAAGATGCAAAGGAACCTGGTGTTGACTCCCCACTCACCGCTCTCATTCTAAAAATCATCAACATACTTACTCTCTTAGTAGGAACCTTTGCCTTTGTAATGATACTGATTGGTGGCTTTATTTTTGCTACCTCTGGAGGGGATGAAAGCAGAGTTGACAAAGGGAAATCCCTGCTAACCCAAGCCATTGTTGGGCTGGTTTTTGCCTTCCTTTCCTATAGCATCGTGGTCTTTGTCCAATCTTTCCTCTATAGCTAATGAAAATTCTTTTTAAGTTTATCGCCATTCTAATGATCAGCTCACTGCTAGCTCCGTGGCTAGTTTTAGCTGACAATCATGAGGATGAAGCAGCACCTTCTGAGGAAACTACTGACAGTAGTAATTCAAGTGACGATTCTAACTCACTGAATGAATCAAAAATCACTTATGATTCATACACTTATGGAGAGAATAGTGATGGTGAAGGAGGTCAAACAGTATATATGTGTAGTGGGCCTGACAGTAACTTTGACCCTTTTACAACTATTTACACAACAGAAGATGCTGACTCAGACCTAAATGAAGAAACTGAGCTATTAAAACAAAAAATAAGCGACTTTGAAGAAGAATACTCCTCTGAATTAAGCACTAGCGAAGAAGCTTCATCAAATCGTTGTGGAAAAACAGAGCACCCACTTACCGGATCTTTAGAAATGGCAGATTGTGCTGCTGAAGGGAAAGTCGTGACCGAAGTAAGTCAATCTTTTGCAGGAGATACAGCACTTTACAGTAAGGACCCTGACGGGAACGAAACCCTTGAGGCCCAAGTAGTTACTGTCTATAGAGCTAATTGTTGCTTAATAATTGAAGAAAGTACTCGTATCAAAGATAAGGACAGCGAAAACCCAAGCTACGAAATCATTTACGAATGTAAAGATGTCAGAAAAGTTTATTACACAAGTTTAGACAAATGTAACAAGGCAAATCCTGATGGTTGGTCCTGCGAAAGACGCCAATGGATCATCGGTGTTAATGGTGCCAGCATTATCAAAGTTTACATAAAACAGATTTACATGTGGGCCGCCGGAACCATTGGTTTCATTGCGGTAGTTACTATTGTTCTAAATGGAATGAGAATTACTATGTCAGGAGTGAGTGGCGACGTAACTCAAGCCAAAGAACGAATACTACAATCACTCTCAGGTCTGATACTACTCTTCCTTTCTGGGCTGATTCTCTACACTATCAATCCAACCTTCTTTAGCTAATGAAAAAACTTCTAATCACACTGATTTTAGGCTTTATGTTGATCCCCATCGCCAGTCCTTTTGTGATGGCCAACGAAACAAGCGAAACTACTGAAGAGACAACTGAAGCAACTATTGTTAAACCTTTAATTCCAAAACCGGATTTTCTTCCAGGACCAAACTCTCTTAATATTGATGGAAGTACAGTCTCTGGTGAAGACACTCAAAACTACATACTCAACACCACCATTCCTCGAGTTATAAATATACTCTTAGGATTATTTGGTATAGGAACTTTTCTTGCCATTCTCTTTTCAGCCGTAACCATGCTGACTGCTTGGGGTAATGAAGACAAAGTCACCAAAGCCAAACGTAATCTGCAATACGCCATTATTGGATTCCTAGTCAGTCTACTTTCTTACGCCATTGTTTCTATCATTGTTTCTCTTGCCCTACCTAGTCAAGAAGTTTCAAATCAAACCAGTTTCATTGAATACTTAGTGCCTAGTGCTTATGCAAACTCAATAGATGTGAATACACTATTCCCAACTGAGGATGACTTGATTGAGAATCAAGGAGATGG
>JBLIGW010000028.1:0-12075 GCA_047635955.1 Oceanicoccus sp. | reverse complement strand
CTACCGCGTCATAAGATTCCTTCAAGTGGGCCTTCTGGATAGTAAGTGGAATCTCAGCAGCACCAGGGACTCGTATCACATCAGGTGTAATTTTTTGTTCTGTAAACCCACGTAAACATTCTTCCAACATGGAGTCAGTAATCATGGCGTTAAACTCAGCAGCAACAATTAAGTATTTCATTATTTTTGGTTTAGGCGCTCAAGATAGCGTGCAATAAGGTCAATCTCAAGATTCACCTGCTTCGCAGTCCCAAGGTTGGTACGTTCTAAGGTTTCAGGTATTAACGCAATTCGTACTTCGGTGTCTTTAACTTCAGCTACTGTGAGACTAACTCCATTGATAGTAAGAGACCCTTTAACAGGAATATACTTCATTAGTTCCTGAGGGACACTTATCCAGTAATCGGCTCCAGCCTTAAGCACTTCACCAATCCCATCCACATGACCAGAAACCATGTGTCCAGCAATAGCCGTTTGGAGTGTGAGTGGAAATTCTAGATTTACAGAGTCATTGAGCTTCAAGTCTGAGAGTGTGGTTTTTTCAAGCGTTTCAGGAACGGCAATGCTTTGAAATCTACCATCTTCAAAAGATTCAACAGTTAAACAAACTCCGTCAACAGCAATGCTGTTTCCTAGAGAGAAGTGCACAGGGTCCATGTCTGTAGCTATCCACAGACGTTTACCCTCAGGGGTGTCCTGAGTTTGCACAATTTCACCGAGTTTTTTAATAATTCCTGTAAACATGTCAGATCTATTTAAGCCAAATTTCAGGTTTTTATAAAGGTCATTTTGATTCTATTGATTGGCTTTATAACCCCAAAAACATGAAAAGCGTAAATAGAATCACTTTATTAGGTCATCTTGTGGCTGATCCACAGGTGAAAACCACTAAAAGTGGCAAGCAGGTGGCGAACTTCGCCTTGGCCACAAATAACGAGTGGTTTGACCACAATGGTGAGTTACAACACAGTGTGGACTTTCATAGAGTGGTAGCTTGGGAGCGTTTAGCTGGAGTGGCCGAACGGTTTTTAGGAAAGGGGAGTCCAGTTCTTCTTGAAGGTCGCCTCACAAATCGATCTTACGAAGGGAAGGATAAAACTCGCCAGTACATTACTGAGGTTGTAGTAAATAACCTTCATCTACTGAAATGGAAAGAAGAAAACAACTCAGTTGAAGCAAGGGAACTTGCTGCCACGGCCTAAGAGCCTTAAAGTAGGGGTAATGGGAAAACCTTACCTCACTGTCATTATCCCTACTTACAATCGAGCTGAAAAGCTAGATAACTCTTTGGCGCATCTTTTTGCTCAAGACTTAGCTCATGAAAGCTACGAAGTTATTGTGGTGGACGATGGCTCGATGGATGAAACGGATAAAGTTTTAAAAGCATGGGAGGACAAATGGTCACAATTGAGAACCCTACACCAATCTAATTCAGGCCAAGCTACGGCTAGAAATCGTGCTATCAAAAAAGCAGAAGGGCAAATCATACTTATATGTCAGGACGATATTTATGCCGCACCTAATTATCTAAAAAATCATGTGGAGTTTCATCAGGCGAACCCTGAGCCATTTCAAGCTTGCCTGGGCTTAACACAGTGGTGGACGGAGTTAGAGATAACGCCTTACATGAGATGGTTAACTCATAACGGACCTCAATTTGCTTACAACAAACTAAGCGCCAATAATTCGGTAGACTTTTGGTTCTTTTACACTTCAAACATATCTTTAAAATCAGAGGTCCTAAAAGAGAACCTTTTTGATGAAGATTTCCAATCTTATGGATGGGAGGATATTGAACTTGGATATAGGCTAATGGGGAAAGGACTAGAGCTTACTTACAAGCCTGAAGCTCTGGCTTGGCATGACCACGCTATGACCCCTGAATCTCTTCAAAAAAGAATGAACTCTATCGGGCAGGGAGCTCCGTTGTTAGAGTCCAAATGCCCAGGGCTAAAAGTAAGCCCAAATGGGTTAAAATTAATTATCTTGAATCTAATTGGAAACCGACTTGTAACTAGCTTTCTGGCTCTACTCAGCCCCTTTGGCTACGTCTTCAAGTCCGCTCACTGGTACGCACTTTCAAAGCGCTATTTCCTTCAAGGGATTAGGTCGTTATAATAGCTTCGATTAAATCAAGCCATGAAAAGATCATTCACCGCCATAAGTCTGATATTTGTTCTTCTTGCAACATCAATTTTGCCGGGATGTTTGCGGAGAAAGGACACAGTGGAGGTAGTGACGCAGACTGAATCCATCACACTTACTGTTTACGGACTATTTGATAGCGAGGATGTTTACTTGCCAATGATTCAACAGTACGAAAGCCAAAACGGCCTGACCAATGTGGTCTACAAGAAATTCACCAATCCAGATGAGTACTTAGAGTTGATCATCAATGAACTTGCCGAAGGAGAGGGGCCAGACATCTTTATGATGCACAACTCTTGGTTCCCAAAGCATTATAAAAAGCTAACACCAGCTCCAAGTACTACAGTAGACGCAGACACTTTTAATTCACTTTTTGTTGAGGTTACAGGTGAAGATCTAATCATCCCCGATGACGAAGGAGTCGAGCAGGTATGGGGCTTACCACTTTATGTGGATACGCTCGCTTTGTTCTACAACAAGGATCACCTTGAAGAGGCGAAGCCGAGCACGGGTGAGCCTTCAGATACATGGGAGGGGATAAAGAGTGACGTAGTCTTGCTCAACAGAGATGATCAGAGTTTTTCACGATTCGAGCGCTCAGGGATAGCAATGGGACGATCTGAGAACATACTTCGAGCGTTCGACATCATGATGCTTTTGCTACTGCAGAGCAAAGCTGACTTTTACAGCAGTGACCTAACTCAGGTTATGTTTGATACAAGTGAGGCGGCGGTATCAGCCTTTGAACTTTATGCCAGTTTTGGACTACCAAGTAACACAAATTATAGCTGGAATCTGTACCTGGCTGACGAAGACAGCGCGGAACAAGAAATTGCCACTTTTGCAGAAGGAAAAACTTCAATGATCCTAGGTTACACTTATGCTTATGAAGACATTGTGAATGAAGTAGCAGCTTTGGAGCGGAAAGGTGAAAGTGCTATCGACATCAATGACATTGAGGTGAAAGAAGTTCCACAAATTTACGACCCAAATTCAACAACAGAGACTAGAGAAGCTTACGCTAGTTATTTTGTACCAGTTGTGAGTCGAACAAGTGAACATTCAGATGAAGCGTGGGCCTTTCTCGTCTCAATGGTCTCCGAAGACAATTTACGTACTTATTACGAAACAACTCACAGACCTAGCGCTCTCAGATCTCTAATCTCTGAGCAAACAGTGCACCCAGTGTATGGCGTATTCGCCTCACAGGTGGGCTATGCGTCAGGTGTTCCAATGGTTGACCCTGGAGTCTACGAAGAACTCTTTTTGGCAGCTATAGATAGCCTGATTGATACCGCTAAGGCTGAAAATGTGGTAAAAGATTTGGCAGATGCAATACAAAACCTCATACCTCTGGAAGGCGTTAAGCCGACTTTCACTACCACAGAATCTTAAAGAGTGGAGTGCACTGTTTCTTTTGCTCGGAATTCTGAGTGTGCCTTTTCAAATTTCAACTTTAATTTGGGAGTCTCCTAGCTGGGGGAGAGGTTTTTTTAATCCTTATTTAAGTATTGAGCTCTATCTTTTCGAGTTGATGATCCTAATTAGTAGCATGTTCTTCCTGGGGCATCAGTGGAGAACCAAAAAGGCAATTAAGATTGGACACATAAGTTATTACGCGCTGATACTTGGATGGTGGTTTCTAATACTATTCTCCCTCGCATATCAAGGAGAGAATCCTGCCATTGCGCTTGCGATTGCAGCTCACAGTGGGATCTTTGTCCTCTTGTATTTTTTGATCGTGAATAGAGTGACGTCGGTGCGATCACTTATGCTTACCCTGATATGCACCATGTCGTTTCAGTCACTTCTGGCGATTTATCAATTTGTTACGCAATCAAGTTTGGGGCTTAGCTTTCTGGGGGAGCCAAACTTGGACCTCTCGCAAGCTCACCTCTCTAAGTTACAAGTAAGAGGCATTGAACTGATAAGGTCCTACGGAACACTGCCACATCCAAATGTTTTAGGAGGCTTTCTAAGTTTATCAATGATAGGAACCTTCTTCTTGAGCTTTAAAAAAAGATGGACGAAGCCAGTACTGCTGTCGTTACAGTTTTTTGGACTTCTATTCTCATTCTCGCGGTCAGCCTTGATTAGCCTGACTTTGGCTCTTGGTTTAACGGCAGTGCTTTACAAAAAAGACCTAAAGAAGCAGCCAAAAGTTTTAATTAATAGCGTCTTAACAATAGGGCTTCTGGAAATTGCCGTGGTTCTTTGGTTTAGATTTGAGGACTTGTCACAAAGCATTGGTGAGCGACTTCAAGGATTTAAGGATGCAATCAATATGTTTGACGATTATCCACTAGGAGTTGGGTTTAAGTCCTACACTTCTCATTTGGACGCAGTGAGTACTACAACTTTAATGCCTTGGGACTATCAACCTGTTCACAATATATTCCTTTTGATGCTTTCAGAGCTTGGAGTTTTTGGATTACTTCTTGCTACTTGGTTCTTCCTATTTACAATTTTAAAGCTTTACGAGAGAAGAAAGCACTGGTTAACAAAACAAAGGCAGCAAAAAAAACGCTTATTGCTGTGTTCAATGCTGATCATTGCCTTCATTGGCCTTTTTGACCATTACTGGATTAGCCTACCTCAGGGATTGGCTTTGCTTACTTTTTTCTTTGGACTAGCCTCTGCCTTCAGCCTAGAACCAGTTCACGTTCTTGCGATTAAGAAGGGAGTGACTCTGAAGAGAAGTCAGATTGACCCAACAAAAAGTCTTTAGCAAGTAGTGGTTTTTTCCCCTCCAGCTGTAGCTTTAGAATTTCAACTCCATTTATGACCAAGCCTGCTTCATTATCGCTGATTTTACAGTCTAGGATTTTTAAACGCTTACCTTTGAATGTGGTCCAGATACCAGGCCAGGGACTATAAGCTTGAAACTGCCTAACTATAAGTTCAGAGTTTGACTTGAAATCAACAAAACCATCTTCACGTGTGATTTTACTGCAATGGCTGGCTTGGCTCTCATTTTGTTCTGTGAATTGATCAGGATTAGCGGAGATACTTTTTAAGTGATCAGGTACAAGCTTAGCAGCGAGTTCAGCAAGTTGATCGTGCAAAGTACCGGCAGTCGTCACCCCATCAATAGAGACTTTGTCTTGAAAGGCAAAGGGCCCCGCGTCCATTTTTCTCACCATCTCCATTAAAGTTATTCCCGACTCCTTGTCCCCATTAAGCAGGGCGGCTTGAATAGGTGAAGCTCCTCTGTATTTAGGTAGCAGGGAAGTATGAACATTCAAAGATTTGACATTAGGGAGGTTCAACCAGTCTTGGTTCATAATCTGCCCATAAGCAAAAGTGAGAATAAAATCTGGTTTATCTTTATTAAGCAGATTTAGCAGGTTCTGAGCGTCAGACAACTTACTTGGTTGGAAAACTTCAATACCACTTTCTTCAGCTAGTTTTTTTGTCGCTGGAGCTTTCATGTTTTTGCCTCGGCCAGCTGGCCTATCAGGCTGGCAGATCAAGGCTTGAATCTCAAAAGATTCATCACTGATTAATGACTTGAGCAGTGGTAGAGAGATCTCCGCACTTGAGAAGAAAAGAAGTGAAATGGCCATGAATATCTGTTAAACTGCCCGAGCCCTCTTATCATAGCGAAATGGAACGTCGACCGATACAGCATCGTGACTTACTACTGATTCCTCAATTAAGAATCGTAGCTAGCGTTGCTATGGCGACATTACTGAGTTGGACCGGACTACTTTTGGTGGTTAACAGGTTAGACCCCTACACATCAACATCACTGGCCCTGACTTTGTTTTTCACAACAAGCATAATGACCTTAACAGGGACATTTGGATTACTCTTGTTTTTCTTTAAAAAATGGAAGTCAGACGACCGAATCTATGTGAAGCACGTAATGATATCCTTGAGGCAAGGTTTCCTGCTTAGTTTTTGTACCAACCTATGTTTGGCTCTTTTAATGTTGGGACTCTTAAGAATCTGGAACGGCTCGCTCCTAGTTGTTCTGATTATGTTATTTGAGTTTTACCTAAGCCAAAGAGACGATCTAAAGTGAGTAATCGTAACTCGAAATCCAACGAATGTGTGTGAGTGGGAAAATTACCAATCGCACTTTCCCTTCTACCGCATCATCTTCTAGATAAAAGCTACTTTCACCAACACACCCAGAACTTTGGAAACAACGTCTGGAGTCACTACTAACTTGACGGTTATCCCCAAGAACAAAGTACTTGTCTTCAGGAACCTCATAAATCATCTCTGTTCGATGGTAAGGGTTGGTGTTGCCAACATTGTCTTCATTGAGGTAGGCCTCATCGAGCTCAATAAAATCACCTTCTTCATTGAGTCGGTAAACTAGACCGTCTGCAATTTTAATAGTGTCACCAGCAATTCCAATAACTCTTTTAATGTAGAACTCTTTGTCATCAGAATGGGGGGCTTGGAAAACAATTACATCACCTCTATTAACGTTTGAAAGACTTAAGCCAAAGATTGACCAAGTCGGAAATCGTGAAGTTAATATGAACTCACCTCTACCTTGGTTGCATTCGCCATCATAAACATTAAAGGTGTCACACATGGAAGATCCATCAACACGGAAAGGCGCGTAAACAAACTGTCTGATCACTAAAACTAAAAACAGAACGATCAATACGTCGGTCAGAAGGTCAATGATGAAGGCTTTCGTTTTTTTCGTAGGCATAGTCATGTACAATACGGGGGAGAGCTTATCAGGGAACTTACACACGCACAATGATATTAGACCACATTGCCTTCAGAAACTTATTAAACAAGGGGGAGGACATTCAATACGTTGGACACACCCATCCTTTTGTTATCTACCCGAAGCTTTTTAAGATCATGTTTTTGGGGATGGTAATGCCTGGAGTGGCTTACGCTTTATTCCCACTTGCTCCTTTTAGCCTACTCTGGGGGGCTTGGGCGGGAATGGGAATTTTGCTTTTTGCTTATCGTGTTTTGCAGTGGTACCTGGATGTCTGGATCGTTACCAATTTGGGCGTAATTGACCATGAATGGAATTCGTTTATCGACCAAGCAACCACAAGAATTGAATACGGAAACATTGAAGGAATTAGTCATGAAATTAAGGGTTTTTGGGGAACCGTACTCAGATTTGGAGATCTTCAAGTTGAGCACATGAGTGGAGAGCCAATTAGTATTGAGAAAGTAGCCTCACCACGAAAAATTGAACGGCACATTATTGCGAATCAAACAAATTTCATGCGGAAACAAAATTTTGAAGACCACGGGAAGTTAAAAGATTTATTAGTGAACTTATTGCGTACTGCCCCTAAAAAATAGTAAGCTTCAGCCATGACTACAGAGTATGAAGTAATTATCGGTTTAGAGATTCATGCACAAATTGACACGAAGAGTAAGTTCTTCTCTCCGGCAAGCAATGATTCTTTTGGGAAAGAGCCAAACACAAATGTGAGCGCTATTTGCATGGGAATGCCAGGAACACTGCCTGTTCCAAGCAGAGAAGCCATTGAAAAAGGAGCAAAGGCCGCTTTGGCACTTGGTTGTGAATTGGCAAAATATTCAAAATTCGACAGAAAAAACTACTTTTATCCAGATCTACCTTACGGTTATCAGATCTCTCAATTTGACGAACCTATCTCAAACAATGGAGTGGTGGACATTTTAATTAACGGCGAAAAGAAAAAGATTGGAATAACCCGACTTCATCTTGAATGTGACGCAGGGAAGCTTGTTCACACAGGGAAGGACACTTTGCTTGATTTCAACCGAGCGGGAGCTCCACTGATGGAAATAGTAACTGACCCAGATTTAAGAAGCGCTGAAGAAGCAAGAGTCTTGGCAGAAAGTGTACAAAAAATTCTGAGATACGTAGGAAGCAGTAAGTGTGACATGGAAAAAGGAATGATGCGTTTTGACGCTAGTGTTTCTCTTCGACCAATGGGAGAGGACAAGCTTTACCCTCGAGCTGAGATTAAAAACCTCAACTCTTTTCGTTCACTTGAAATGGCGATTAATTACGAAATTAAACGTCAGACAAAACTATGGAACGCAGGCACACCCTCAACAGAGGAAAAAACAGTAGGTTGGGACGATGACCGAGGAACAACAGTGGTGATGAGAACAAAAGAAAGCGCGGCTGATTACCGTTACTTCCCAGAGCCAGACATTCCACCAATCGTATTAACGGACGAACAAATTGAGGGGTGGAAAAAAGAAGTCCCAGAACTACCACTGGCTAAGTTTGAACGGTTCATGGAAGAGTTTGGACTCAAAGAAATTGAAGCAACTTTCTACACGGAAAGCCGAGACTTGGCTGATTTATTTGAGCACACAGCAAAAGATTCTGGCAACGCAAAGGCGGCCAACTCATTTGTAGGAACTATTCTTGTGAAGCAGTTAAAGGATGCAGGGCTTAGTATTGCTGATTCACCAGTAAGTAAAGATCACCTCGTTGAGCTAATTAAGCTAGTAGAAAAAGGAACAATCTCGAATTCAGTGGCTAAATCGACTGTTTTTGATGAGATGATGAAGACAGGAACCATGCCTGCTGTAATTGTTGAAGAGGAAGGATTGGCTCAGGTAAGCGACACTGGAGCTATTGAAGAGATGTGTAAGAAGGCAATTGAAGCAAACCCTTCAGCTATTGAAGACATCAAGGGTGGGAAAATGAAAGCAATGGGGTCACTAGTCGGATACGTGATGAAGGAAAGCAAGGGACAAGCAAACCCAGGAATGGTTAATGACATACTGAAGAAACTTCTGCTATAATTAGCATAATTAACCTTCCCGCCATGGAATCAATTGATATTCTCTACCTAACACTTTCAGTGTGTATCGCACTTTTCACTGTGTTTGTTTCTATTACGCTACTCTACCTGCTATTCATTCTTCGCGACGTTGTGAAGATTGTTGATCGAGCAAAGGAGCTTGCAGACAAAGTCGATGCTTACATTACAAAGCCATTGCTTATGACAAAAAGCATTATTGAATTTGTAAAACCATTCATCGATAACGCAGAAGACGTTATTTCAAGTCGTCGAAAAAAACGGAAATAACAGGGAACTCAATGAAGGCCTTATAAATACGACCCGCTCTTTTGACTGGATTCAAGGCGAGTCTCCAAAACCACTCTAAACCGAGCTTCCTCATAAACCGAGGGGCTCGTTTTGTTTTACCGCTGATAAAATCAAAAGAACCGCCAACTCCCATTATCAACTCTACATTGGGAAGCTTAGGTAGGAAGTCATTGATCCACTCTTCTTGTTTTGGCGCCCCGTAGGCAACAAAAACAACCTGAGCCTTGCTATCTCTCACTAGCTCGAAAGCCGCTTTACCTGGGTTAAAGTGCGAGTAGCCAGCAATGTCTAATTGTTTATTTCTACGAGAGAAAATAGCAGACGTTTTTTTTGCAATTCCAGGCTCAGAACCTAAAAAGAAAACAGATTTATTTCTGAGTTCAGCCCAGTCCACAACGCTATGCATAAAGTCACTACCATGAATAATTTCAGGTATTTCTTTTTTAAAAGGAGCTTTGAAAAACAAGAATGTGAAAAGAGCAGGGAGGTAGAAAAAAGCTCTCAAGGGTCGACTAGGAAAACGCTTCAAAGTACTTACAAATTGTAAGCCATTCCCGTCAGGCAGTAGAACATCAGCATTCTTTAAAATTTTTAAATATTTCTTGTCAGACCTCGCCATCAATAAAATCTCTGGATTGGGAGTGTAGATCACTCGAATAGAATCAAGCTGTTGAAGGACTTGCTCCCTAGTTACTGACGGAATTTCTAATCCAAAGAATCTCATACCGTCGCAATACTTAAAATGTTTTTAGCTGAAAAGATGCTACTTGATTTTCCATCAGATACATACTCATTTTCTATAACTTGATAGCCCGCTTTTTTTAACAACTTATTTAATCGTCTTAATGTAAACGCATAGTAGTATCGGCTGATTTCATTTTTCCAAGGGACTAGGCATCCTCGAAAACCATAGCCAGCTAAAACACTTTGGAGAATTCGCTTACGATATTTTTTCTGATGAAGGTTCCAGTTTGTCATCATCAAGACCCCTCCTGGCTTCAGATGAGTACGCCAAGTCTTTAAAGCTTTTAATTGGTCAGCCGGTGGTAGGTGGTGAAAGGAGGCAATAGCAAAAACAATGTCTTTGTCTTGATGGCCTCTTTTTAGTTTTCCCATGTCAGACTCCTGAAACTTCATTTCAGGAAATTGGAGTCGTGCTTGTTTTAACAATCCTTCAGATTGATCCACACCAAGGTAAGATCCAAAACCAAGTTCATTCAGAAAAAGTAAGAGGCGACCATTCCCACAACCCAGGTCTAGAATGGAAGATTTAGACTTTATGTAAGGATAGAATCTTTGAAAATCTTTCCATTGCCGCTGTCTTGTACTGGAAAAATCACCAGCAATCTGGTTATAATCATCCCTGACCTTTTGACGGATTCTTTTTGAGTCCACTTATATATAAAATTATGAAAGTTCTCACTGAAGAAACTATCCTGAAAAGCTTCATCAAACAAGCGGTGGAGGATAAAATATCTACCGAAGACCAGCTTCACAAAATGAAAAAGCGCTTTGCTCGTGAACATGGTTTTCAACTTCCAAGTAATTTCAAACTTCAAGTGGCTTATAAAACCTTGATCGATGAAGGCTGGGAAGGCCACACTGAATTTCAAAAGCTGATTCGTAAGAGAAAAGTAAGAACCCTTTCGGGGGTTACCGTAATCACAGTCCTAACAAAACCCTATCCTTGTCCTGGAGAGTGTGTGTTCTGCCCAACTGAACCAGGAATGCCAAAGTCCTACCTTTCAAACGAGCCAGGGGCAATGCGAGCCGTTTTAGACGACTTTCACCCAAGGGACCAGGTGAATACTCGTTTAGATAGCCTGACTCGACAGGGTCATGAAACTGAAAAGATAGAAATGATTGTTTTAGGGGGAACTTTCTCCTCCTACGTTCGGACTTACCAGTCTGACTACATACAAGCTTTATACAACGCCTGTAACGAAGATCAGTCAGATTCCCTGGAAGGAGCTCAGGTTGTTAACGAAACAAGTAAACATAAGATTATCGGTTTGAGCTTGGAAACTCGCCCTGACCACATTACAGAAGAGGAGATTGCCAACATGCGAAACCTAGGATGCACAAAAGTACAAATTGGAGTTCAACATACAGACAACGCGATTCTGGAATTGAACAAAAGAGGGGAGGTTATTGAAGACACCATTAGCGCAATGAAGCTTCTGAAGGATGCAGGACTCAAGGTGGCAGTTCACCTGATGCCAAATCTACCAGGAAGTACTCCGGAAGTGGACCTGGCAATGGTGAAAGATTTCTTTGAGAACCCTGCATTCAAACCTGATCATCTGAAGATTTACCCTTGCGTAGTGACTCCTTTTGCTGAGCTAGAGCAGTGGTGGAAAGAGGGGCGTTACAAAGCATATTCTGACGAAGTTTTGATGAATCTATTAATAGAAATGCAACGACACCTTCCTGAGTATGTTCGGGTGGAGCGTCTGTTTCGAGACATCCCCGGAGAAAGTATTTTGGAAGGGAGTCAAAAGACAAATATGCGGCAAATCATTGAGAAAATAATGGATGAAAAAGGGATTGTTTGCAGCTGTATCCGATGTAGAGAAATCAAAGGAGAATCTTATGATGCGGATTCAACCGAACTTCGAGTTCATGAGTATGAGGCTTCTGAAGGAGTAGAATTCTTTATTAGTTTTAACGACAAAGAAAGGGACAAAATCTGTTCACTTTTGAGATTAAGATTCCCCTCAATGCTTTTGAAGAATGAAACGCATTTCATCCCCGAGCTTACGGGGGCTTCAATCGTTCGTGAGGTTCACACTTATGGAGCCCAGGTTAAAACAGGTGACCGTAATAAAAAAGCCTCACAACATGCTGGTTTAGGGCGACGAATGCTGGAAGAAGC
>JBLIGW010000027.1:0-12217 GCA_047635955.1 Oceanicoccus sp. | reverse complement strand
GTCAAGATCTACGATTTCACATCTATTTTTCCGAGGCCATAAACTACTCTGTAAGTACCCAGAGTGCTAAGGTTCCACCTTCATCAATATCTCGTACCACACACCAAGAAGTTCTAGTTAGTCTCTCAGCTGTTTCAGTTACAATTCTCGAGTACTCATTATGTGTCACTCCTTGTGAACCTTCAGGTGCATTAGGGGAATCTATTGAACTATGCTTTGCGAAGGCTCGGACAGTTTCTCTTAGACCTCTATCCATTAAATCCTGAATCTCTTGATCAGTGGTATCTGTAGGTAGCGATTGAAAAAGTAAGTCAATTCGATCAGGATCAGGATCAAGATCACGTATTTCAGGGTAAGTACTACCGAGGTCTTCAATTTTAGGCATTTTTTTTTAGTTAGTTGGTAGTGAATTCTACACTTAAAAGGTGCTTTTGTCTATATAGACTCACAGGAATTAGTCCTATTTCAATGCCGCCTTGTTTTGACGCCTATACTTCATTAAAATCTCGCTACTGAGCAGGTATACTTCGTTCACCTTCTCATTCGGATCAAGAAAGTATGCTTGCATACTTTCTGACCCTTCACTCGCAGGTATCGTATAGTGGCTATTATGCCGCCTTGCCAAGGCGGAAACACGAGTTCGATTCTCGTTACTTGCTCCAAACATTTTTGCTGAAAGCATCATTTCTGACAATGAAATGGCTTTATCAAGGCCTTAATTAGCGTGAAAAGTACGCCCGGGCGTGCCCTGAAGGAAGTACCCTTGGGGTGTACTTTTCTAGAAATACAATTTTCAGCAAATTATCTTCAAAAGCGAGGGGCATGTGGACATTTTGACATGACCAAAATAAAGACTAGACTACAAACCTATGCGATACCTCCTTTTACTCACATTGCTCTTCCTAGCCTGCCAAACACCGGCAGTAACTGTAGGAGTAGAACAAATTCTTGAGGAACCTCCCTCTGAAGAGCCTATGAATACGGGTTTCTTTGAATATCGTGATCAGGAGGGGAAGCTCTTGGCTGTCCCTGAGCAAATTCAGAATGTAATCTCTTCTATTAGTCCAGGAGGTTTTGATCCTAACTGGGCATTCTCGAATGATCTTGAATGGATACTGTTCCTTGATTGGTCTGACATGTCGATTCAAGTTTTTAATACTCAAACGGAAGAAAGCGAGTCGCTCATGACTTTGAATCGTCCCGATGAGAGGGATTGGAGTTGGAATATAGATTTTCTCGGCTGGAATGAAAGTAATGAGAAAACGGCTTTTGTGATCCAGTCGTTGGCTGATGATTATCCAGAGGGTACAAAGGTCTTCATTTTAACCTTAGAAGAGGGGAAACTCATTCAAAAAGATAAATACAATCTTGATGTATTGGTGACCTGCCCGGGGAATTTCTGTGAGTCTTGGGTGGATTGGTACGATGATGAGACTTTGATCTACAATTCAGATCCGTGGCTCTACGCAGGTGACGAAATATATTTCACAGCCTTTCAAGACTGCGTTGAGGCTGGTGCGTGCACGGAACTTTATGAGATTTAAAAAAACCCTCAAGTATTAATAGCGGTTTCAGCATCAGATAAGAGCTTAGAGTAAATACTAAACCATCACTGGGTCAGGCTTCATGCAATCAAGTCACCTTGAAAGAAAATCTGTCTGTTACTTATTTCCAAACACCGAGCCCGTTTGAAACGAGTTAACAGTGACCATAATATTTTGGGAAATATTATAACCAGGCCTATTATCGCTACTAAAACTTAAGGGGCAACTGAGCTTAAAACTAATGAAAGAATTATGCTCATGTGTCCCGCAAGTTTGATCGAATTTTCAAAGGTCATCACATAATTGTATCACAAAACCTCTAAAGTAGCAAGTCTCAAGAATGCTCAGTAAGAGTAAGCTTTAAGCCAGTCGGTCCATTATTGGCCAAAAGCACCGTTTGCATTCTAATTATGCAATGATATCTACAAATAGTTCATTATCATTAATATTGTCATTTCCTGGATTCAGGCATCGCATCCAATCTGGAACAACTTTTATGAAAATATAATCTTGTCCTTTGATCCTTAATAATGGAGCCCAAAAATTCAGGATGTTCAGAAGCTTTTGCGACTATCTCATAAAGAACTTTACTCATTTTTTAAAATATTTTGTACTTTAGTAGTGGATTAATGAGTAGATAAATTAAAATTCAACTCTTCATCAATCACCTAAAGCATGGATGAACCATGAGCAACGCCATTTTATTATATGGTTCCCAATACCAAAGTCCAATTGTCTTTTAAAAATTGATTGGCGCTATTTTTTAGAGTTTCAGTCATGTTTATAGGTGTTGGAGAGGGGATAGTAGACTTACTTGTTTACGAGTTGTGTTTCTTTCTTAAGAATCTCCTTTAAAGAGAGATCTGTTTTGATCAAATAGTCAACGGATCCAAGTTCCATTGCTTTTTCAATATCACTGTCTTGTCCCAGGTTTGATAACCTGCTAGCAGGTACGTATTTTGTTGTTGGAACCGCACTCACTGGGTGTGACGTAACTTGTACTGACCAAACAACTGAAGCTGCTTGTGCAGATATTTCAGCAATAGGTGCGACTTACCTTGGAACAGCACCAGTAGATCCATTGTCTGGAACTGCAACCAACTCTGATTACTACGTAATGCGAGGTGCAGGTGATAACCTTACGGTTGGAGCTTGTGACCCTGAACAATAAGAGCCCGGCCTAGTGTCGGGTTTTTAAGTGCCTAAAAATGTGGTATAATGTTAAGAGCTTTAAAAGAGGAATATGCCACCAAAAGAAGACTTTTCGTTTGAATTTACCCCCTCTAAGGAAGAGTTGGACTTATGGGTTGAGCATAATCCAGACTTGATTAAGCATAGGGTTGAGATGGAAGGCTTTTTAGCTGAACTTCAGGCAATGCCTGATGAAGAGAGGGCTAGATATCAACCGCTAGAAAACATAAGAGCTAATTTAAGAAATAAATTGTTGGAAAACTTTGAACGACCTCAACTGACAAAGGCTGAAATTCAGGAAAATTTCACCTCAGAGCATTTAAGCAGTTTAAATTTGGAAGAATACCTAGCTTTGCTCTTGCGTGTTCCTGCTCGTTTTCTTGTGCATATAAGCAGACATGGTTTTAAAGATAGATCATCGCATCACTCTTTGAGTGGAAATGACTTCAGTCATGGTTTTGAGGCAATGTTAAGAGCTGGAGAAATTCAATCTGTAAATGATCAAATTTCAAAAGGAGCATGGACAGCAGATTCAGTGGCAGAAAAGATGGAGAGTATTTCACCGAGAGATAAAACAAAACAGGCACAGGCTCATCGAGTGGATCAATTATTGAATATTCCAGAAAACCCATATATCGTCTCAGAATTTGCTGATGGAACCGCGGTTCATGCCGCCATTGATTATGCTGCTGATTGGTATTATGGAGGGGAGACTGGTAATCAAGTTTTTATGATTTATCCAGCAGCAATGATTGCTTCTGAATACAATTTAACTTCTCAAAATCATAAAGTTCCGGATAAATTTAATGTAAAAAAAGAGAGACTTGACGATGATAAAAATGATATTTGGATGATTCGCAAGGACAATCGTAGAGGCACTTTGCCTTTAGAGGCGGGGATATTGTTTCTTCCGGCTAATGCCAAGGTAGACCCAGAAACAGGTTCATGTTATCAAAGTGATGAGTCAGGCATTCGAACTGAAGATAGGCCATTGGCATTTGAAACTATTTCTTCCCAAGAATATTGGGAGGCTTATTTTACTAAAACAGGATATCGCCCCTCTAAGGTAATTTTTTATGATGAAGAAGATCCAAATGAAGCTTTAGCAACTTTTAGAGAAAAAACAGGTTTGCATTTCGACTTACATCGCGATCAAAGTCTGACAGAAATGTTTTCTGAAAATATGCATTCACAGCATGAATTTAAAGATTTACTTTCAGGTAAAGCAAAGCAATTCGAAAGTATTGCTACTGAAGTTTTAGCTAATACCTCCATTACCCAGTAGGTCTTCCTCTTCCATGAATGCTTCCATCTCCTTGTAAGTGGCTTCTAAAAGCTTAGCTAGATTTTTTGCTTTGTCCCCATAGTCTAGAATGTCTTTTTGAACCTTTTCTTCGTAAGCTTTGCTGAGTTTTGCAATATTGATTTCCTGTTCTGCTTCCATTTTTGTTAGTTTCTTTTCTAATTTGTTTTGAGCCTTTTGAAGGAAACGAAGTCGTTTATTGTTTTCTTTTTTGTTTAAATAGTCCTCCTTATTTGATGAGGATTTCTGAACACTTGGACGAAATTTCTCTTCCTCAGCCCAACCTCCATCGGCTAAGAATTGATCGTATTCTTTTTCTAAAACTTCAATTTGACCGCAATCAAAAACAACAAGTCGCGTCGCAAGTTCACTGATCATTTTCTCATCATGACTCACAAAAAGTATGGTTCCTGGGAAGTTCTTTAAAGACTCAGTGAGCGCCTGACAAGATTCCATATCTAAGTGATTGGTGGGCTCATCTAAAACCAGCAGGTTGTTTTCTGAAAGAATCAACTTCGCTAGTCCCACTCGGCTACGCTCACCACCAGAAAGTTTCTCAATCTTCTTTTTAACGGTTTTCCCGGTGAATAACAGGGAGCCACAAACACTACGTACCAACTGCTCTTTAGCTTTTGGCAGGGACATTAACTCAGCAAGAATCGTATTTTGAGGGTCCAGAGCTTGAACTTGGCTGGGCCCAAAATAACCAAGTTTAATATTCTCATGGACTTTGAGTTTCCCACTCTGTATTTCTAAATCTCGGACTAGAAGTCTGAGAAGGGTAGATTTTCCTTTTCCATTGGGACCAATGATTGCGATCCGTTCTTTGGGTCGAACAGCCAAAGAGAAAGCTTCAATAATGGGATTGGAGTCTTCATAAGAGTAAGCAATATTCGTGGCTCGCATCAGCTGACTTCCACGGAATTCTTGAGATTTGAAATTGAATTTAATGTCAGGAAGTTTCTCTAGTTTTTTACTAATTTTGAGTTTATCTAATGCTTTGATTCGAGATTGAACTAGCCCAGCAGAACGTGCTCCGGCTCGAAACTTACTAATGAATTCTTTAGTTTTAGCAGATTTCTTTTCTTGGTTTACTCGTGTCTTTTCGTGGACAGATTCTTCGCGTTTTATTTGAGTCATCATTTTTGTAGGAGTCCCTGGCATCTTTCGCATTTTCCCTCGGTGAATCCCAACCACATGGCTGACCACTTTCTCCATAAAGGTTTGATCATGCGTCACCAAAATAAAAGAACCTTTCCATCCGTTGAGAAAACGTTCTAGCCATCGAAGCGAAAGAATATCTAAGTAGTTGGTGGGCTCATCTAAAAGTAAAAGGTCCGCATTGGAAACAAGCGCTTGAGCGAGTCTTAGCCGAACTTGCATACCACTAGAAAACTCTTCAGGAGAACGGGAGAAATCAACCTTAGTGAAGCCAAGCCCCATCAAAATAGATTCAGCTTGCCATTCTTGACCATAAGCATTTGCAGGGAGTGCCTGGCAAACCTGTTTTAGAATGGTGGGCTCAGTGAAGTCTAAATGTTGTTCTAAACTTTGTATTGTTAAATGAGAAGGGATCTCAATAGAACCTTCATCGAAACTTTCTTTTCCTAATAGAATTCTCAGGAAAGTACTTTTCCCGGAACCATTACGTCCAATAAGACCAATCTTCTCTCGAGAGCCAATATTTAAATTTACATCCTCAAAAAGATCATGCTCTCCAAAGTATTTCGACAAGTGGTTTACTCTAATCATAAAAGGGGAAAAATCTCATGAATTATAACCAGGTATAATGTAGGATACAAACCCATGATTATTATTTCCTCTTCTGCAAAAACATTAGACTTGAAGTCGTCCGTCCCTCAGGGGAAGGTGCCTCACTTTATTGATGAGGCAAATAAGATTCAATCACAGCTAGGAAGTATGGACTTAGCAAGCTATTCAAAGGTTTTAGGGGTGAGTGAGTCTTTGGCGATTCTCAACATTAAACGAATGCAAACCTGGTCCACTCAAAAAGCTCGGCCCTCGCTTTTTATGTACAAAGGGGATGTTTATAGGCAGTTAAACGCAGCAGACTACTCTGAAGAGCAGTTGGACTATGCGGGGAAGTCAGTATTCGCAATGTCGGGTCTTTACGGGGCCGTGGGAGCCTTGGATGAGATCAAGCCTTATCGTTTAGAAATGAAAGCCAAGCTTGAGGGCTATGGCGCTATGAATGCATATTGGAAGCCACGTGTTACTACTTACTTTAATGAACTGGCTGAAAAGGAGGGTCATCAATGTCTTCTTAACTTAGCGTCCATTGAGTATGCCAAAGCGATGGATCGGAGTGAACTGACTATTCCTGTGATCGATGTTGAGTTTAAGGAGGAACGAGAGGGGAAGTTGAAAATAATTGGGATCATGGCCAAACGTGCTCGTGGCATGATGATTGATTATTGTATAGAGAAACAAATTGAGGATCCGGCTGAATTAAGGCATTTTAATGCCGGTGGATATGAATTTATTGGTGAATCCAACGGGACTTTAACCTTTGCACGATGAAGATTGAACTGAATGAACAATTTAAGGACGCATTAAATCGACTAGAAAAGTCGAGGCGATCTTTGTTTATTACTGGAAATGCAGGGACAGGGAAATCTACTTTTCTGACTCACTTTAAAAAGAAAACTAAGAAAAAAGTTGTGGTTCTCGCGCCAACAGGGGTGTCCGCTTTGAATGTGAAAGGTCAAACTATCCATTCATTTTTTGGATTTGCACCAAGCATAACTCCAGAGAAGGTGAAGCGTGAACGGCCGGCTCAAAGCTTGCTTGAAATCCTGAAGAATTTAGATGTAATTGTGATTGATGAGGTTTCAATGGTACGTGCAGATCTTATGGATTGTGTGGACGAGGCGCTTAGGCACTTCCTTCAAACTTCCGAACCCTTTGGAGGGGTGCAGATGGTTTTTATTGGAGATTTACACCAATTGCCACCTGTAGTCGCAGGGGATGAAGAGCGTGAACGTTTCAAAACAGAATACCTTAGCCCCTACTTTTTTGATGCTAAAGTATTTGAATATAAACAATTTGACGTGCTGACTTTGGAGAAAATCTACCGTCAGAAAGATGGAAACTTCTTGAAGGTTCTGAATAAAATAAGAGTGAATAAAGTGTCTCCTTGGGATCTTGATGTCTTAAATGCACGAGTTTTGGCTGATCCAATGGCTTTTCACAGAAGTGATCATTCTCACATCACATTAACGACAACCAATAAAGCAGCGGATGAAATCAACGCCCTTCGTCTTGAACGTTTAGATTCCTGGGCCGAGGTTTATACAGCTGAATTTTCAGGTGAATTTGAAACTAGAAATCATCCTACTTTGTCACAGTTAGAGTTAAAGAAAGGAGCTCAAGTCATGATGCTTAATAATGACGGAGAGGGGCGATGGGTGAATGGGAGTATTGGTAAAATTGTAAAAGTTGGTTTTGATGCAGGGACTTGTGAAGACATTCTTCATGTTGAAATGGAAACGGGGGGAACCTTTGAAGTTTCACCACACACTTGGGAGCTTCATAAATATTATTGGGACGATAAAAAGAATGAGATGGAGATGGATACCATTGGGAAGTTCAGGCAGTATCCTTTGAAACTTGCTTGGGCCATTACTATTCACAAAAGTCAGGGTAAAACCTTCGATAAAGTAGTAGTAGACATCGGTAAAGGTGCCTTTGCTCATGGACAGGTTTATGTGGCTTTGAGTCGTTGTCGTAGCCTGGAAGGTTTGCTTCTACAGAAGCCAATCCAAAGTAGACATATCTGGACAAATAGACGGATCGACATGTTTCACTCCCAAATGTAGACCTGTACATTACAGCATAGATTTAGCTATAATCGGCTTGCCCTTAACCCCAAATCCATGAAGCAGTATCTTTCACTTTTAGAAGAAGTTCTTGAGAATGGAGAGCTAAAAGAAGATCGAACGGGAACGGGAACAATTTCACTTTTTGGAGTGCAAAGGAAGTACGACCTACGGGATGGATTTCCTCTTTTGACGACTAAAAAGGTTTTATTCAAAGGGGTTCTCCGTGAACTCTTATGGTTTTTGAAGGGAGCAACAAATATTAATGATGGACTCACGCAATACACTCCTATTTGGGATGCATGGGCCGATGAAAATGGTGATTTAGGGCCAATTTATGGAAAACAATGGAGACGATGGAACTCAGTGAATGGACGAGGAGAATCAGTTGAAATTGATCAAATTAAGAAAGTGATTGAGATGATTAAAACGAATCCAAATTCTCGTCGTTTGATCGTGAATGCGTGGAATGTGGGTGACTTAGACAAGATGGCTTTGCCTCCGTGTCACATGTTCTTCCAATTCTACGTAGTGAATGGACGATTGGATTGTCAGCTCTACCAACGTAGCGCCGACATTGCACTGGGTGTTCCTTACAATATTGCTAGTTATGCCGCGCTTATGATGATGGTGGCTCAAGAGTGTGATCTTGATGCTGGAATCTTCACTCATACGATGGGGGACGCACATATCTATACAAATCATGTGGAGGGAGTCAAAAAACAACTGACTCGGACCCCAAGTAAACTTCCTCAATTGAAGATTGCTAAGAAACCCTTCAGTGAACTGTCTTTTGAAGACTTTGAAATTATTGATTACGAACACGATCCTTTTATTAAATTTAAAGTAGCGGTTTAATGGCTTTTCATATTATTGCAGCAATGGACCTCAACCGAGGAATTGGTAAAAACAATAAATTACCTTGGGCTCTGAAAGCAGACATGGCTCACTTTAAAAAAGTGACCACAAATACGAGTGTAATCATGGGGCGTAAGACCTGGGAATCACTTCCTGAGCGCTTTCGTCCGCTACCAAGTCGGCAAAACATTGTCCTCACACGCAATCCAGATCTAAGCCTCCCAGAAGGCGTTATTAAGGCAGGATCTTTGGACCAAGCCCTTGCTTTAGCAAGTATGGATCACGTTTATGTGATCGGAGGTGCCACGCTTTATAAAGAGGCCATACTTCACAAAAACTGTAAGGGGATGTCTATCACTCTAGTGAATGGTGAGTTCGAGTGTGATGCCTTCTTCCCTGAGATACCGTCAAACATGAAGCAACGAGGAAGCACCCCTTTCTATGAAGAAGAGGGAGTGGAGTTCTCCTTTATGGATTACCGGTCCACTTACTAGCTTAGTGTGTCGGGTTTGGTGTTGGTCCTGGTGTGTCTGAATCATCATCATCATCATCATCATCATCAGAGTCTGAATCTTCAGAGTCCCAAGTGTTTTCCGTAGGGGCCCAGCTTGATACGACTACACGAAGTGGTATGTCTGCATGGTCTTGAGTAATCACAATATGATCTTGTGTTAAAGATGGGCCGTGGGCGCTTGTCCAAGTTGCACCCTCCCTTAGTTTAGAAACAATATTCACAATATTCACGCCATAAGCCCTTAAGTGCATACTGCCAGATTTCACACCCCGTATGTCTGCTGCAGGTTCACCATTTATTAATAAGTTGTAATCTCGGATAATACCTTTTTCATAGCTATATAATTTTGCATTAGAAGTTTCATGATCATACTGTATCTCGGCAATAGGCTGCGAAGCTTCACCAAGATAGATTAGTGCGCTCTTTCCTGCAGTTAACTTTATGACTGCACCCACTCCACTCATAGGGGGTGTATGTATTCCATTAGGAGTAGGGTTCCCATATCCTTCGCCAAGTATTTCTTTTGTAGATTCGGGCATTTTTTCTAGGTTAAGAGTTTATTCTATGCCAAGTCTGCATGATTTGTCAACCGTCCTCAAACGTCCAGCTCCAAGCTCAAGGGACAGTGATCACTCCCCAGCACTTCTGAAAGTACTTCAACGTTCTTCACTTTGCTTAGAAACTCTTCATTCACAAAAAAGTAGTCAATTCTCCAGCCAATATTCCGTTTTCTCGCGGCAGTTCGATAGCTCCACCAAGTGTAAACTTCTGGGGTTTCAGGGTTGAAATGCCTCCAACAGTCCACGTAACCCGCAGCAGTGAACTTATCTAGCCACGCACGTTCAACGGGGAGGAAGCCGGTGGTTTTAGTGTTTTGTTTAGGACGTGATAGATCAATTTCATGGTGAGCGGTATTGAAGTCTCCACAAATCACTAAGTTGTGACCTGCTTTCCTTAGTTTCTCGAGTAAATCGAGCATTTCATCATAGTAATCTAGTTTGAATTTAATACGGTGATCACCTTGCCCACCATTAGGAATGTAGACATTAACAAGCGTGAACTCTTCGTATTCAAAGAGTATGAGTCGGCCTTCACCATCATGTTTACCCTCTCCATTTCCAAGTTCATGCTGAATTCGTTTTGGAGCTTTCTTGTAGTAATTAGTCACGCCACTATAGCCTTTTTTCTCAGCACAAACCCATTCACTCTTGTAATCGAGTGGGTTACGCAGCTCTTCAGTCACCTGGTCTTCTTGAATCTTATTTTCTTGAATGCAAAAAATGTCTGCATCTTCTTTTTCCATGAAATCTACAATTCCTTTTTTCCAAACTGCACGGACTCCATTCACATTCCAGCATATGATTTTCATTCTTGGCGAGTTAATAGCACTGGGTGTATTCTAGGTCAGACTTATTACTCACGCTATGAAAAAGAATACTTACAACTGGCTACCAGACTTCGTTTATGGTGGGATTGATGGGGCAGTTACTACTTTTGCAGTAGTGATGGGGGTGGTGGGAGCTGACCTTTCTACCGCGGTTATTTTGATTCTTGGGTTTGCCAATCTATTTGCAGACGGACTGTCCATGGCGGTAGGTAAATACTCAAGTGACAAAGCAGAACTAGAACAGATTAAACTTATAAAAAAACAAGAGCGTCAGGCTATTATTGATACACCTGATGAGGAGAAAAAAGAGGTGAGAGATATACTTCGTGAATTTGGATTCTCAGGGAAGGATCTTAAAAGTGCTGAAAAAATAATCACAAGTGACCCTGACACCTGGGTTCACATGATGTTGCATCATGAGTTTCATATTATTGAGGAGAACATTCAGCCTAAGAAGGGAGCAGTTGTGACTTTCTTGGCCTTTGTATCCATTGGTTTGATTCCTTTGCTTGCTTACATGGTTCAACCAGTATTCAAGTTCACAGACGGGGAGTCCTTTACGGTAACAATTCTAGCCACATTGGTGGCACTCTTTATTGTAGGAACAGTTAAAACACGCTTTACGGAACGACATTGGGTTTTAGCAGGTCTGGAAACAGCAGGGATTGGTGGTTTGGCAGCTTTGGTTGCTTATGTAGTTGGAGCGGGAATCCACAATTTGATTGCATAAAAAAAGACCAAGCCGGAGCTTGGTCTAGTCAATTGAAATTCTGAAACCGCTTTATTTAGCGTTTGCGAGAGCACGTGTTCCTCCTTTCTTAACAGGCTTGATAGTAATTTGTTCTCGAGCTTGAAGCTGTTGAGAATAACGTTTCCAACCTTTTTCTTTAGCACGTTCATTCATTCTTTTGAGCTGGTCTTTTGTAGCACGACCAGAACCAATAATTCGACCGGTTTCTTTTCCGATCATCACGTATGCAACTGTTTTTCGTTTAGCCATAATTGTATTTAAATCGAGGGGAGTATAGTATGGAGCGCCCAGTCTTGCAAGAGCTTTTCTGCCTTATCTTTACCTTGCATACAGCTCAAAAATAAGTAAACTACGAAAGCATTTACGTGCGCCCTTGCCGTGCCGCGGTAGCTCAGGGGTAGAGCAGAGGATTGAAAATCCTCGTGTCGGTGGTTCAAATCCGCCTCGCGGCACCATTTAGGTTAAAATTATGGATATACTTTCTAAACTTGAAGATCTTCAAATAGCTTATGAACTACACAGTCATGAGCCTTTTTTTACTTGTGAGCAGGCCGATGCTGTCTATGCAGAGTTGGAAGGGGGGCATAGCAAAAACCTCTTTATCCGAGATAGAAAAGGGAAACAGCATTATTTAATCGTGCTAGAAAGTTATAAGCGATTGGACTTGAAAGGCTTAGGTCAGGAAATGAGTAAACGGTTCTCGTTTGCTTCACCTGAACGTTTGTTGAAATGGCTGAAGGTGACTCCAGGTTCAGTCTCACCTTTAAATTTAATTTTTGATACAGAAAACCACGTTAAAGTTTTGGTGGATGAAGATCTTTTTAAACATG
>JBLIGW010000026.1:0-12280 GCA_047635955.1 Oceanicoccus sp. | reverse complement strand
CTGTATCGTTCATCAAAGTACAAGAAGCCCTGAGGTGAAGGTATTCCTGATTCATTTCCTCCGTCTTTCACTCCTGCAATCACTCCGTCCATAATTGTTTGAGGGCTGAGTGCTGGATTTTTTTTGTCTTTAGCTCGATATAGTGGCGTCACATTGTCTGGATTACCTAGGCAGAAACCGTAACGGTTCATGACAGGCTTAGCTCCTAGACCGTAACCCAGTGCATCTCGATTCACTCCAACAATCCCTGTGATCGCTCCACCGTAAGGTTCAAGCGCTGAAGGGCTATTGTGAGTTTCCGCTTTGTCCGTAATTACGTAATCATCATTAAATATAATCCCTCCTGAGTTGTCACTGAAAACTGAGATACAAAAGTCCTTATCTCCTTTCTTTTCACGAATGTCTTTTGTTGCTCTTCGAATGTAATGAGAAAAGATTCCTTTTTTTACTTCGTCGATCGGATCTGCAAAAATAGTATGTTTACAGTGTTCAGACCATGTTTGTGCAATGGCTTCAATCTCAATATCTCTTGCGTCACGCCCTTCTTTCTTAAAGTATCCTTGGATTTGCTTCATGTAAGTTGGTCGCAGTGCCAAAGGCCCACGGTGCGTTCCATCCTCGTCTTTAATTCCTTTTTTTCCGATTGTGTTTAGCTCTTCATCGGAAATGTCCAAACTAACCATATCCGCTTTAGTTTCAAATTGTAGATCCACAAGTGGGACTATTGTTTCCATTCCTCCTTTACTTTTAAACTCGTCAAAAGATCGAACGTGAACTCGATTGATTAGAGAGTTGGCAAATAGCCAAGCAACTCCTTCTGATTCTTCTGCCGTAAGTCCACTCAAAAATAGTATTCGTGATGAGTGTACGTTTTCTCCAGGTCGCTCAAATTCCATCTTCAACAAATCTTCAATCGCTTCACGAACCGTGGTTCCTAGGTTGTCTGTCACTCCAGGCATAAGGCCAATTTCCACTGCGAAATCAAAAGCTTCTGGTGCATTAGGCTTGCCAAGCTCGGCAGACTCAATGATTGGATTGATCAACATTGCGGCCATTCTTGATTTTTCTTCTTCTTCAAAATTACGGTTCACCGTGTATACATCTGCAACTTGAACCTTAGTCAAACTTGTAAAACCAGCTTTCTTAATTTTAGACAAAAAAGCGTCCTCGCGAGTGTCATGGATCGTGGGACGAATTTCGATACGAAATGGGGAGTTCATTCAGTGGTGTTATCGAGTACCTCCAAGCTACCTGAGTCTTTAAGGAAGTTCAACGTTTTTTGTCAGAGTTTGGGACTGTCAGCATTAAGGGTCCACCACGTTGGAGGGTTAATTGGTGGCTCAGTATAGAGAATCCCACCTTCCCTTATCGCTCTTCTAGCTCTTACTTCTTCAAATATGGCAAGAAGCTCAGGGTGTACATTTAAAGGTGCTCTACCTGGAGCGTCAGGTTCTTCCTTTGGTTTGAGCCCAGCACCGCGATCTTCAAGTTTTAATTCTCCTTCTAACGCTGCCATACGTATAGTTTTTAAGATTAGACCGAACCATAGCACCGTAGGTTATGTCCGTCAAAGACCCCTAAAGCAGGGTCCCCTGCTTTGGCTCCCTCTTCAAGACCTCACCGGCTTCAACATAACGGCAGTAATCACAAGTCTCTCCTGCCTCTGGCTCGTCCTCACTCATGAGGCACTCCTTTATTTCAGGAAGTATTGCCTCCACCCACTGCCAATCGGATTCATAACGAATTAAATTTAGATCAAACTCAAGCGAGTGATTTAAAGCCTCACGATTTAAGCGAGTCTCAGCTACTACAAAGTAAGTTTGCTTTGAAACTGGAAAGTTCATCTTTTCCAAAAGCCACGAGTAAAACTCCAGCTGCCTTTGGTAGCCAGGGTGTTGCCCTGAATCTAAACTTGCTTGTGAAAGTACACGAGTGGCCTTGTAATCGACCACGCTTAATTCTCCATTCGGGTTTACCCATAAGTCATCAGGAGCTCCGGTCAGTAAAAAGTTTGTTTTTTTGTGGTGATGTCTGAGCCCCCCTCGCAAAGCCTCGCGCCATAAATCTAAATCTGCGTGCTGGTAGGGAACGGCCTCAACTCCATTTTGATTCATCAAAGGGTGCGCGGTTACACTTTGACGATAATGGTCAAACTCACGCTTCAGCAAAAGGTCCACTGCATTATTGAGATTGTAGGAAACTCGGCCTGGCCGTCTTAAGCCACAACGTCGATCTAAATAGAAACAGCGTGGGCAATTTATAAACAAGTCCACCTTACTGCGGCTCAGTCGATATGGTTTTTCGGAATGAGGATTGAACTTATTCTGACTTCGTAGATAGTTTTTTTTTGCCATTTTTTTCTTGATAATCTTGTTTGCATCTTAGCACGCAATTCGGCTAAAGTGGGGCTGAAATTAACCCCTCAACATGACTGCAAAAAAATTATCTATCATCCTTGGAGCCCAATGGGGTGACGAAGGAAAAGGAAAGCTCGTTGATATTCTCAGTGAACGTTTTGATATTGCAGCACGTGCCACGGGGGGAGCAAATGCAGGACACACCGTTAAGGTATTAGTGGATGGTGAGGAAAAGAAATTTGTTTTTCACCTTATTCCAAGTGGAATCCTCTATCCTGATGTAACTTGTGTGATTGGAAATGGAGTGGTAATTCACGTGCCAACTCTTTTCAAAGAGATTAAGAATCTTGAAGATCAAGGTTTTGATGCTCTATCTAGAATTAAAATTTCTGAACGAGCCTCTCTTCTTTTTGACTTCCACAAAATGACTGACGGTCGCCAAGAAGACATGAAAGGTGATAAAAAAGTTGGAACTACTAAACGAGGAATTGGACCATGTTACGCCGATAAAATAAGTCGTCGTGGACTTCGAGTTTGTGACCTTATTGACTGGGATTCATTTGTAGAAAAATACAAAGCGAATCTTGCTTGGCACGAACGATGTTTCGATTACAAACATGAAGACTTTGAAGCTGAACTTTCTCTACTAAAAAGTTTACGAGAGAAAACACTACAAATGAGTATGGACACGGCTCTATACCTAAACACTGAACTTGCAGCAGGTAAAAGTGTACTAATGGAGGGGGCCAATGCGGCGCTTCTTGATATCGACCATGGAACCTACCCTTACGTGACTTCCTCAAATCCAACGATTGGTGGAGTATTCACAGGAACGGGAATGAACCCTAGCTACCTTGATGAAAACATTGGGATTGTTAAGGCTTACATGACTCGAGTAGGACGAGGGCCTTTCCCAACAGAACTTGAAGACGAAACTGGTGAACACATTCGAGAACGAGGAGGTGAATTTGGATCAACAACCGGACGACCTCGACGATGTGGTTGGTTTGACGCTCCACTCACTCAATACTCAATCATGATTAATGGCTTCACCTCACTGAACCTAACAAAGCTTGATGTTCTAGACGAACTTGATGACATCAAAATTGCTGAGAAATACACGCTCGATGGAGTAGAGATTCACAGCCTACCTGCTCGACTGGAAGACCTAGCTCGAGTTGAACTTGAATACAGCACTCTGCCTGGATGGAAAACCGACATATCAAAAGCACAAACATGGGATGACCTTCCAGAAAATGCACAAAAATATGTTCTTCACCTGGAAGAACTACTCAAGTGCCCATTCAAGTATATTGGAGTGGGACCACGACGAGACCAGATGATTGAACGTTAAAGTTTAATTATTGATTTCTTGTTCTCCTTGTACTCAAGTTGAACCAAGTTATAACTTTCTATAGACAAGGGGCCTAGCTCTTTGTCTATATTTTTCTCTCGTTTATTCAGAATTTTTTTCTTCAATTTTAAACATGCCTTATGCGTTGGAATGTGAGAAAGCACTTCATAGCAAGCGTTTAAAGAGTCGTCATACTTTCCTTCTTTCATCAGTTCTTCAATTCGCTTTTTAGCAGCGTCAATGATGTCTTTTTGCTCATCAGAACTTTGTTTGTCCTTTGCTATCGTCGCCGTCTTAATTCGCTTCTGTAGTTTCTTTGATTCTGGAAAAATTGAGACCAAGCGATGGTAGACCTTAAGAAGGGACTCATAATCTCCTTTCTTTTCCAAGTCATGAACGAAATCAGAACTTAATTTGTCGTCAACATAGTGAGATTGAGCAAAATGTAATTCACGCCAAAAACACTTCTCGTTGGGTAATACCTTTATTGCTTCTTGCGAAGAAACCAGCATTGAGTCCCAATCCTTTTCTTTTTTTTGCTTTTTCAGAAGCGCCAAATATGACTTTTTGTTTTGATCCATCAGATCATTTTACCACAAAAACGCCCTATTCGCCAAGTTCCATGAGCTGAACTCTAAGCTTCTCCAGTTTAACTCCCGCCTCATGAAGCTTTCCTTTTTCTTTTTCTATCACTTCAGCCGGTGCATTTCCGACAAAGCCGTCGTTAGAAAGTTTCTTTTCCAAACCTGTAAAGTAGCCCTCTAGGTTTTTAATTTCTTTTGAGATTCGTAGCTTCTCCACTCCAATGTCTAATAGGTCTGCCAAAGGTAAATAGATTTCAACATCTCCAACAAATGTTGCGAGCGCCTTTTCTACTTTCTCACCTGTTGCTTGAACGTCCAAGCTTCCAAGGTTCGCAAGCCGTTTGATCACTTCGAGTTTATCCTGAATTAAAGCTTCATCTTCATGAGCAAATATAATCGCATGAATCTTTTTAACTGCATCCACACGTGCCTCAGCACGGAGCTTACGAATGGCTGAAACTACCTGCATTACTCGATCCATTTCGTCACTTTCTGATGGGAAATTCCATTCAGGATTCACCTCTGGCCACGCCGTAGTAATGAGCAATTCTTCCTCTTTTAAATTCTCCCAAATCGCCTCAGTAACAAAAGGCATGAAAGGATGCATTAGCTTAAGTGAGGTCTTGAGCACGTGCTTGAGAACCGCTTCGTTTTTAATCACCTTGCTCATCTCCACATACCAGTCGCAGAATTCACCCCAGAAAAAGTCATAAATCATCATTCCTGCATCTGAGAATTGATAAGCTTCAAGCTTTTCAGTCACATCAGAAATAATTTCATTCAGTCTAGTCAAAATCCACTTATCAGAACGGCTCAAAGTAGCTTCATTAATCACTGCATTTGGATCTTCTAGATTCATCATTACGAAACGAGATCCGTTCCAAATTTTATTTACAAAGTTTCGGTAACCAGAAATCTTTTCTTCATAAAGTCTCATGTCATTACCGGGAGTTGAACCGATCATTAGGCTCAATCGAATTGCATCGGTTCCATATTTTTCGATCATATCGAGTGGGTTGATACATGTTTCAGGACGAGACTTGCTCATCTTTTTTCCATTCACATCACGAACCATTCCGTGAAGATAAACCGTTTTAAATGGAATCGATTTCTCCTCAGAGAAGCCTGATTTACGCATAGCGTAAGTTGTTTGAATAATCATTCGTGCCACCCAGAAGAACAGTATGTCGTAACCTGTTTCCAGCACACTACTCGGAGAGAAACGTTCAAGGTCAGGAGTCTTTTTCGGCCACCCCAATGTTGAGAACGTCCAAAGTCCAGAACTAAACCACGTATCCAAAGTGTCCTCGTCTTGAGTCCAACCCTCACCTGGTGAGTTTTCTTGAGCTTTTATTTCTCCGTCTTTGTACCAAACTGGGATCCTGTGTCCCCAAATGATTTGACGTGAAAGGCACCAATCTCGAAGATTATCAATCCAGTGGAAGTAAATTTTATTAAATCGATTTGGAATGATGTTGATCATTCCGCTATTCACTACGTCTTGAAGTACTTCTTTAATTGAAAGGTTCTTACCCTTCCAGTCCATCACAGGTTTGTTTACGTCCAGAAACCACTGTTCCATTATTTGAGGTTCTACCACTCCTTTTCCTCGGTAATTAACAGGCACGCTGTGCATGTAGTTTTCATCTATCTTTACGACTAGTCCCTTTTTGTCCAAAATTTCTACTACTTTTTTTCGAGCTTCTTTAGTTGTTAAACCTCCACATGACTCTGAGAATTCTTTTTTAATACATCCATCAAAATCAATAATTTGTGGCGAATCTAGTTTGTGTCTTTGTGCTAATTCGTAATCTACAAAACTGTGAGCAGGTGTAATAGTCATAGCTCCTGTTCCCATTTCAGGGTCCACACATTCATCAGCAATCACTCGGGCTTTGATTGTTCCATCTATCCACTCCACGTCAAATTCAGTGCCAACAATGTCTTTGTAGCGTTCGTCATCTGGATGAACAACAATGATTTTATCAGCAAACTTTGTTTCGGGTCGTGCTGTACCAATTACAACTGGACCGTACTGAAAATAGTAAAATTTTGACTGCTCCTCAACGTATTCAAGTTCATCATCAGAAACCGTAGATTTCATTTTAGGGTCCCAGTTCACAATTCGTCCTCCTCTGTAAATTAGACCGTCTTCAAACATCATTCGGAATAGTTCGTTCACTGAATGATTCATTTCGTCACTAAAGGTGTATTTCTCACGAGACCAGTCACAACTGGTTCCCATCTTCTTAACTTGCTTTCGGATAGTAGCTTGGCTTCCCGCCACAAACTCACGGATCTTTTCTAAAAGACCTTCACGTCCAAGATCCTCAAGTGGATTTTTTATTCCTGAATCTTGAAGGCGCTTTTCAACAACACTTTGAGTTGCAATAGCCGCATGATCCGTACCCGGAAGGTAAAGAGTGGGGTGCCCTTGCATGCGCTTATAGCGTACCATTATATCCTCAACAGCCAGCATAGTTGCGTGGCCCAAATGAAGAGTCCCTGTGGCGTTTGGAGGTGGCATCATCAAGACAAAGGGCTCCTTGTCTGTGTTGTCGCTTGGCTTAAAAGCTCCAGAGTCCATCCAGATCTTATAAATACGATCCTCGTACTCGGCCGCGTCAAATGAAGTAGATGTTGGGTTCATAGTTTGTGAATTTATAGCATGATACGCCTAATCAAACAAGATCCTAGCCCCTCCCAAATTGACGCTCCAACCTGTTTGAGGTATAATTAGTTTAGATTTTAACTTGAAAAATGTCAGAAAACGAACACCTAGCAAAGTTAGCTGAACAACAAAGTGCTCCTGCGGCTAATGCCACTGAGGCTAATCCATTGGTCAGCGCCACTGCTGAACTTGTTGAAGGTAAGGTTTCTGAAGTTGCTCCAAACATACAAGCCAAAGCTAGTGGTCAAAATTCAAACCAGAAAAAAGCTCAGAAAAAACAAGATGATACTCAGTTACCTGAGCGTGAAATTTTGAGAAATAAACTTCTAGCACAGGCTCCAAAGGAGAGAGTTATGAAAGCTGAAGTTAAAAAAGTACTACGCAAAGAACGTGATAAGCTTGAAGCGTCTATAGAGAACTATAGAAAGAAAAAGCAGTATCACCTTTTGAGTGCTGCAATCATGAGAATGCGAGTCGTAATGAAGGAGTTAGCAAGCCTAGCTCGAGCCAGTGCCAAACAGGTTAAAACAATGTGGCTTAAAGTGGTTCACAAATTTGCCTAACGCCACCCCATTAAGTGAAGGTGTAAGTGGAAGACAACCTGTCCTCCTTTTTCTCCTACATTGAAAAGCAACTTATAGCCTTTGCACTCTTGCTCTTTTGCCATTTTCTTTGCAACCATAACCATATGCGCCACTAAGGCTGCATCCTCTTCCTCCAGGTGAGCGATGCTCTTGATTGGCTTGTGTGGGATCACCAAAAGATGAACCGGTGCATCTGGATACTTGTCCTGAATCACAACACAGGAGTCATCTCTATACAGAAACTCACCAGGAATTTCCCCATCAATGATTTTCTGAAAGAGCGTCTTGTCTTGAGACATAGTTTAAGCGTAAGGTCTGTAAAAACTACTTAGTTTTCTTTGTAGCGTCAAGGGCGTAAACCGCTCGACCTACACGTATAAACTGAGGATTCTTTTGAAGGTTAAGAGAGATAGTACCTTTCTTAACTTGTCGTTGCTTGAGCACCCCTTTGATAATTTCTTGCTTAGTCAGTGGGCTCTTTTTCACTAGGAGAGACTCAATGATGTCTGTAACGGTTCCATCTTGGTAACCCCACTCTTTAAGTGCGTAAAGTCCACGTCCAACAAGTACAAACTGTGGGTATCGGATCAATTCATTGTGAACCGCTTGAACCGTAACTTTCTTTCCATCAAATTGGCTTTCTAGAATTCGGTTAGCAATGTCAACAAAGTGCATTGGTTTCGTTTCTCGACGAAGCACGATAAGCGCTTTATCACGAATACTTTTTGGATTGATGTGTCGCCACGTCATAAGACCGAAACCTTCATCTGCTTCTTTGATTCTAACGTCAACAGTTAGGGCTGAAGCACAATAAGCGTCAGTAGCTGACTCTTGAATCATTACTTTTCTCATTTCAGCAACAAGTTCTGGACCACTTAATACATCTTTATTTGCCTTAAGCGCTTTATTTGCAGCAGTCAGGCTGTCTTGAATTAGATCTTTATCTACGAGGTCCGTAAGATACCAAGACAATCGGTAAAGATTATTCTTTTCAATAGATTGTAGGTTTGGATAGATAGTGAGTGAAAGACGAACGATATGTTGATCTACATCCACTGTTTTTTCAATCATTCGTAAAATCTCAGCGACAAGAGCTTCCTCTAACATGATTCCTCCTTTCTTTCGGAGAATTGCTTCTGCCACATCTTGAATGAAACGAAGCTTAGTACTGTTAACAGTACGTCGAAGCTTACCAAGTGCAATTTTCTCAATTTGACGTACACGTTCTCGAGTCACATTGAATGTTCGTCCAATGCTTTCTAGAGTTCGTTTTTCCTTGTTATCCAGGGAGAAACGCTTAACTACAACTTCTTTTTCTTTTTCAGTCAGTACCATGAAAATATCTTCGATAATCTCAGTTAGATTTAGTTTCAAAACTGGTGTGCTGTCATTCGAAGCATTTGTCATGGTTGGAAATTGTGTTAGAGATTTGAGACCTTTTGTAGACCTAAGATATTCATCGGCTCAGTAAACGTCAATAGAAAATTTCTTTGACTTTATGTCAATCTACAGGTTGAGTACTGAATTAGAAAACAAATTTAAACCTATTAGATCAACTTGTCAAGTTTACGAAAAAAGATATAGCATCCTGGCTTTCCTTTCTATATAGTGTGCGCAAGCTCGGATGGCGGAATTGGTAGACGCGCTGGTCTTAGGAACCAGTACCTTCGGGTGTGAGAGTTCGAGTCTCTCTCCGAGCACCATGTGACCCACACACACCATGACTAAGAAAAAAGATATGTCTAAGGCTGATCCACGTCTTGCTCCTAGAGTAGCGCATGTGGACTTTCTCGTAGACAAAGAGCGACAGTTTATTCGTTACGTTAAATACCTATCCAATCCTTGGAGTATTATCTGGCGAAACTTTTTAGTAGGAACTTTTCAAGGGCTTGGGTTTATTATTGGATCTGCCCTCTTCCTTACTGCACTTGGATTCGTCACAACCAAGGTTCTTGGCGAAATCCCTTTATTTTCTGATTTAGCAGAGGTCATGAACTTTTGGCTTGAAACAATAGATTCAGCCAAATGACCTTTGTTCATCTACACAATCACACTCACTACAGCATACTTACTGCCCTGGCTAAGCCCAAGGAGTACATTAAGCGTGCTAAGGAACAAGGCTCCCCTGCTGTGGCAATCACAGACAATGCCGTTACCTATGGCTTAGTTGAGTTCTACAAACTCGCAAAAAAAGAAGGCATTAAGCCGATACTAGGGATGGAGGCTTACGTTGCCCCCTTAGGTCACACTGTTAAGACTCCTGAGAACCGACACTCAAGCTTAGTTCTTTTAGCTGAAAACAATACTGGGTACTACAATCTGCTCAAGCTAGCCAGTAAAGGTGCACTTGATGGGTTTTATTATAAACCTAGGATTGATGACGAGCTGCTAAGAGCTCACTCCGAAGGGCTCATTGCGCTTTCTGGTGGCCTGAACGGTGTAATTGCTACGCCTATTCTTGAAAACGATATTGAAACTGCTAAATCCCGTATTAAAACCTATCAAGAAATCTTTGGTAAAGATTCTTTCTTTCTAGAAATTCAACATCACCCTGAGATTGCCAACTGGAGTATTGTTAATCAAAAACTACTAGAACTCTCCAAAGAATTGGATGCTCCTGTTGTGGCTGCCAATGAATGTTATTACGGAAAAGCGGAAGATGCAGACGCTCATGATGTGCTTATTTGTGTTCAAGGTGGGAAAACAGTTAAAGACCCCCACCGTTTCAAATTTGTTGGGAACTACTCCCTTCGTACTCCTGAAGATATGATTGAGTCTTTTGGTTTTTATCCAGAAGGAATTGCGAATAGCTTAAAAATTGCTGAACGTTGTAATGTTGAGCTCACTTTTGGTGAGAATAAGATTCCAGCGTTCGACACCGGTGATCAAAGTGCAGAAGAGTACCTTCGTGAACTCTGCCTTGTAGGGTTTAAAGATCGGTACGGGGATAGCCCGACTGATGAAGCTAAAGAGAGACTGGAGTATGAACTTGGAATGATTCATGAGATGGGTTTCGACACCTACTTTCTTATTGTTCATGACTTTGTGGACTACGCCAAAAAGCAAGGGGTGATTGTAGGTCCTGGGCGTGGAAGTGCCGCTGGAGCCATCATCGCCTACTGCCTCTACATTACTGAGGTAGACCCCCTCGAATACGGACTTCTTTTTGAACGATTCCTCAATCCTGAACGTGTGAGCATGCCTGATATCGATATTGATTTTGCTGATACCAGACGTGACGAGATCCTCACCTACGTGAGTGAGAAATACGGCTCCGACCATGTGGCTCAAATTATTACTTTTGGAACCCTAGCTCCTAAAGCGGCGATTCGAGATTCAGGACGCGCACTCGGGTATAGCTATTCTGAAGTTGATGTGGTGGCAAAGTCAGTGCCAGATGCCGTACTTGGTAGGTACGCCCCTCTTTATGAAACAATCAAAGACGATCCTGAAATGTCGAAGCTTTATGCAAATGACGCTAACGCTAAAGAGATTCTTGATACTGCGGCTCGAATCGAAGGGACCATTCGGCAAGTGGGTACTCACGCCTGTGCCGTAATCATTTCACGAGAAGAGTTGGTGGCAAATACTGCCATACAAAGAGCAACAGGGAATAAAGAAGGAATTGTCACTCAGTATTCAATGAAGCCATGTGAGGAACTTGGTCTACTTAAAATGGATTTCTTGGGGCTTAAAAACTTGAGCATCATGGAAACCACTTTAGGGATTCTTGCTAGAACTCAGCCTGAAGTTAAGGTGGACCTGTCCAACCTCCCCATGGACGACCCGGTTACTTTTCAATTGCTGCAAGACGGAGCAACCACTGGAGTTTTCCAATTAGAATCAGCGGGAATGAAACGTTACCTGCGAGAACTTAAACCTAATGAGTTTGGGGATATCATTGCGATGGTCTCTCTCTACCGACCAGGGCCTATGCAATTTATCTCTTCTTATATTGATGGAAAGCACGGAAGGAAAAAAGTGGTGTATCTTCACGAGTCACTAGAGAAAATTCTGAAAAAAACTTATGGAATTGCAATCTACCAGGAGCAGATTCTTGAAATAGCTCGTGTGTTTTCTGGATTCACACTTGGAGAAGCGGATCTATTGAGACGAGCCATTGGTAAGAAAATTGCTGCTGAACTTGCGGCCCAACGTGAAAAGTTCATCCAAGGTGCTATTGGGAAAGGACATGCAAAAAAACTAGCAGTCAAAATGTTTGACGAGGTGGTTGAACCTTTTGCGGGGTACGGATTCAACAAGTCTCATGCGGCCTGTTACGCCCTTATCTCTTATCAAACGGCTTACCTTAAATCCAACTTCCCTGCTGAGTTCATGGCCGCCATATTAACTGCGGATGCCGACAATACAGATCGAGTTGTGATTGAAATTGAAGAGTGTCGGAATCTGGGGATTGAAGTTCTAGCGCCAAACATCAATGAGTCCCGTGCTCACTTTACTGTGATTGATGATAAAACCATCCGATTTGGACTCACTGCTGTTAAGGGAATTGGTGAAGGACCCGTTCGTCAGATTATTGCGGCTCGAGAAGAGGATACTAAATTCACCAGCGTTGAAAATTTTGCTCGACGAGTTCCTTCAAAAGTACTCAACAAAAAAACTATCCAAGCACTTGCCTATTCAGGAACTCTGGATGAACTTGGTGGTCACCGAGCTCAACTCTCACAAAGTTATGATGAGATTTCAACTTACGCCAAGGTTATTCAAGG
>JBLIGW010000025.1:0-12346 GCA_047635955.1 Oceanicoccus sp. | reverse complement strand
ACCTCTTTGTCGCCTTTTTCTTTTCCCTCGGTCTCACGATTTTGCTCAGCAGTATTCTTTTCATGCAGGAACGAGTCAATCAATCAAAAACAGCCCGCTTTTTTCAATGGTTCTTCTTTTGTACTGGGCTACTAATGATAGTAATTGGATTTGGAACCTTAGAATTTGAACCCATACTCACCCTCCTATTCTCCATGCCACTCATGCGCTTACTGAGCTCTCGCTCACTCACCGATATTTTGAGTGACAAAGCTGGAAAAAAACACCCTTGGATGGATCAAGTAAGTGACTTGCTTTTCATAGTGAGCCTACTGACTTTTCTTTCCATACTTTTTGTAGACCAAAACGCTCTACTGCTTGCCTCTTCCTTCATAACTTTAGGACTGAGCCTTTGCTTTGATCAAATTAATTATGGGGTCAATAAAAAAGAATGGAGTAATGCCTCTTTGATGATCGCCTCAGCTCTAATCCTGTTCTTTACACCAGGAGTAGTCATATTAATTTCCACCCTACAGCAATAGTCCATCAAAACCCTTGACCCTCTGCTCTTAGCACTGTAGAGTGGCGAGTGCTAAATAACACACAGAACATGTCAAAAATTATTGGAATCGATCTCGGAACTACAAACACCTGTTTTGCAGTAATGCAAGGAGGAGAACCTGTAGTAATCAACAATGCAGAAGGTAAAAGAACCACCCCTTCAATTGTTGCTATTAAAGATGGTGAACGTTTAGTAGGAGAACCTGCAAAACGACAAGCCGTAATGAATCAAGCAAATACAATCTACTCAGCTAAACGTCTGATTGGACGCGGTCCAAAAGAAGTCGCTGACATTGTAGCTAGACTGCCTTTTGAAACTAAGGCGGGAAAGAAAGGAGAAATGGAAATCATACTTGATGGGAAAGATCGTCGTCCTGCAGAAATTGCAGCGATGGTCCTTCAAAAAGTAAAAGCTGATGCTGAAAAATTCCTCGGCGAAGAAGTAACTCGCGCGGTAATCACAGTTCCTGCTTACTTCAATGACGCACAACGACAAGCAACTAAAGATGCCGGTGAAATTGCTGGACTTAAAGTTGAACGAATCATTAATGAACCTACCGCAGCGGCTCTCGCTTACGGACTAGACAAACACAGTACTGACAAAAAGATCGTTGTTTTCGATCTTGGAGGAGGAACATTTGATGTTTCAGTACTCGAGCTTGGAGACGGTGTATTCCAAGTACTTGCTACTAACGGAGACACTCAACTCGGAGGAGATGATTTTGATGAAGCAATCATCGATTGGTTAATTGAAGAATTCAAGAAAGACGAAGGAATGGATCTCAAGAATGACAAAGTAGCGCTTCAACGTTTAAAAGAAGGAGCTGAAAAAGCAAAGATTGAACTTTCATCTCAACATGAAACTGAAATCAACCTTCCTTACATCACGGCCGACGCAAGTGGACCAAAACACTTGGTTAAAAAATTCAGCCGAAGTCAACTTGAAGACCTCGTTTCTAAACTAATTGAACGAGTGGTCTCACCTTGTCAAAAAGCACTCAAAGACGCAGATACTTTCGCCAGCGATATTGACGAAGTAGTACTCGTAGGAGGAATGACTCGTATGCCTTCAATCGTTGAAAAGGTGAAACATATTTTCGGAAAAGAACCACATCAAGGAATCAATCCAGACGAAGTAGTAGCACTTGGTGCTGCCATTCAAGGTGGAGTACTCATGGGAGATGTAAAAGACATTCTTCTACTCGATGTAACGCCACTTAGTCTTGGACTTGAAACTATGGGTGGAGTAATGACAGTTCTCATTGAACGAAACACCACTATCCCAACAAGCAAAAGCCAAACTTTCTCAACGGCAGCCGACAATCAACCTTCTGTTGATGTTCGTGTTTTCCAAGGAGAACGACCAATGGCCAATGACAATAAATTTCTAGGGAACTTTCAACTTGATGGCATCCCACCTGCTCCACGTGGAGTGCCTCAAGTAGAAGTTACATTCAACATTGATGCCAATGGAATCCTCAGCGTAAGCGCCAAGGACAAAGCTAGTGGAAAGGAACAACACATTACTATCACGGGAACTTCTGGTCTTTCTGACGAAGAAGTAGAACGAATGAAGCAAGAAGCGGAAACTCACGCTGACGCAGACAAAGAAAAGAAAGAAAGCGTAGAAGTTCGAATCAACGCTGAAAGCCTCGTTTCTCAAACAGAACGAACAATCAAAGACCTCGGTGAAAAAATTCCTGCCGATGTTAAAGAAAAAGTAGACGTAAAACTCAAGGACCTCAAAGAAGCTCTTGAAAACGAAGCTATTACTCCTGAGGAACTCAAAGAAAAAACCGAAGCTCTCGGTACAGAAATCCAAGCCATTGGATCAAGCATGTATGGAGAAGCCGGCGCCGCTGGATCAGAAGATCCTGATGTAACTGTTAAGGACGTGAGCGAAGACGCTGCAGCGGAAGAACCAGCTGGTGAAACCGTTGAAGGAGAAGAAGAAAAGACAGAGGTTAAGGAAGAGGAATCTAACGACAAAGCATAAATGACTCGAATCACAATCAACGCAGACAAACTGGGGAATCTTGAACTCATGACTCCCCTTCCAGAAGAACTCACTTACGGGAGAAAAGCCTTTGATGTCAGCCTCGTGCTGGAAATCTGGGAAAAGCTCGAACGTGACGGTTACGACGTAGTGCTGCGAGGCAAGGCAAAGAAGCTTATGATCGAATCTGACTTCCCTACTAGCAAGGTAAGACGAATCAACAACGTTTACTACCGCTACGAAAATGAAACACAACTTCGCCCAAATCTTATTGAATCAAACATGGGAAATGGCTCTGTAAAAATAATTTCTGATTCCGAGCTCCAAGAGCTTCTGATTGGAGAACCTACAGAAGAAAATGGAATCACTACCTACGAAATTTTGAAAATTTAACCACACCAAAAAATGTCTAACGAAGAAAAAAAAGAAAAGCGAAAAGTTCAAATTCAACCTGTTGAGTTCAGCCTACTCTGTGATTACGCTAGCGTATCAATGGACGGAAAACTCAGCATGAATGGAATCTTTGAACGATTCATGGCTAAAGAATTACCAGCCCTACATCCTCAACTTTTCTCAATAACTAAAATGCTCATCCCTAAAGGAGATCACAAAATCACCTTCAGCTTGATGCAACAAGACAAGGTTCTCGCTTCGACTTCTATTGAAAAGAAAGTAGAAAAACAATTGGTAGCTCACAATCACTTCTGGGGGATCAAAGGTCTCCAACTTGAGACATGGGACCCTGTTGAACTTCAAATTATTATTGATGGGAAACAAGTATTCGTAAAACGAATCCCTGTTCTTGAAGTGAAGAAGAAAGAAGACAAAGCTTAAATTTATATGAAAAAAGTATTCACTCTCCTACTTCTCACTATTTTTGTTTTTGGCTGTAATGCCGATGTTCCTAGCACTGACTATGCTCCTGAAATTGACGAGCTACTCAGTTCAACTGCTGACTTCACGCCTGAAATGTTATTTATCTCTGCAAGTTCTGAGTTGGTAGATGATACTGAATACGGGTTTTCATATGTGGCCAACAATGTAATGGACCAAGACTACTCCACCGCATGGTGTGTGGAACCCTATGACCTTATTCGTGAATGGTCTGTGACCTTCCCCGAAACCGTTCTTGCAGGGAAAGTAGGAATTCAAACAGGTTTTGCTCGTGATGAAGCGATTTTTTCAGAAAACAACCGGGTGAAGTCCATGGATCTTTATTACGATGGTGAACAAGTAGCCACTCTAGAATTCGAAGACAGCTACCTAATGCAATTCCCTGAATTACCCGAATACCCTGTGACTCAAATGAACTTTGTGATCACGGATGTTTATGAAGGTAGTAAATACAATGACACCTGTGTTTCTGAAATTGATTTCCAAAGCGACTACGTTCAAGAAGAAGACACTTACGCTGCTTACAATTACTACATTGAAAACAAAGCAGCCGATGCGATTCGACCCATTGGTGTTCGAAGTATTAGCATGACAAAAACGGAGGGGCTACTGGCCTGTGGATCCCTCAATTCTGAGATGTATTTTGAAGAGAATTTCTCTGCCAACGAAACCGTATTCCGCGATGCAAATGGTGGGTTCGCTTACAGCTACGATGCACTTGGTGATGGAATCTGGGACTGGGCCTTTAACGCTGGTGATCATGTAGCCGTGTCTGCTCGAATGACTAATGACCTTAGCTTGGAAGACACCGTAACCTTACGCTGGTGGGAAGGAGTTTATGATTTAGAAGAAGGAGTAAGAACTTGGGATGTGTACCATGAAGCAGATGCTTACCCTCAAGAGTGTGAGAATGGCTCACTTTATGTGAGCGCCGCTCAAACCGATGCCGCCTCACGAGGACCTTTTGTCCAATATAGAATTGAGGTTATTTATGATGGTGATGTCATCGGTTCAACAGGCTTTGGTTTCGTTCAATAGCTAGCCAACACTCTCGAGTTACGCTACATTTAGGCCCGAAATAACCCTATTTAAAAATGTTGGACCCCAAAATTATTCTTGCTGATCCGGAATTGATCCGTGAAACCGCTAAGAAAAAAGGGATTTCCTTTGATGTAGATAAATTTATTGAACTCGACGAAAGCCGACGAGCCCTTCAAGTAAAGACAGACGAACTTCGTGCTCAAAAGAATGAAGCCAGTGCAAAAATTGCTCAAATGGATGGAGTAGAAAAACAAGATGCGATTGCAAAAATGAAGAGCGTGGCCGACCAAGAAAAAGAATCAACTGAAGAACTGCGTGCAATAGAAACAGAGTGGAAAGCATTATTGCTTAGAGCTCCTGGTCTACTTTCTACAGAAACACCTGATGGAAAAGACGACACTGAAAATCAAGAACTCTACACTTGGGGTGACCCAAGACAGTTTGATTTTGAATCCAAAGACCACGTGGCCCTCGGCCTCGATCTTGATATTCTAGACATTGAACGTGGAGTAAAAATTGCTGGTAGCCGAAACTACTTTTTGAAAGGAGACGGTGCTCTACTCGAACTCGCAATCATGAGCTACACCATTCATAAGCTGGTAGCCAAAGGCTTCACTGCCTTCCTACCGCCCCTTTTGGTGAAACATGAAGCCATGCAAGGAACTAGTTATTTCCCTGGAGGTGAAGAGCAAGCCTATGCCGTGGGAGTCCAAAAACCAGGTGAACCTATGGAAAGTGATGAAAAGTATCTCATTGGAACGAGTGAAGTAAGTGTTGCCTCTTATCATAGTGGTGAAACTCTCGATGAAAGTGAACTACCAAAACTTTATGCCGGTTACTCTTACTGTTTCCGTCGTGAAGCTGGAACTTATGGGAAAGACACTCACGGTCTCTACCGAATCCACCAATTCCAAAAAGTAGAACAAGTAATTCTCTGTAAAAATGACATGGCAGAAAGTGAAAGATTGCACGAATTCTTGCTAAAAAATGCTGAAGAAGTTCTGCAAGATCTCAAGCTTCCCTACCGAGTCGTTGCCGTTTGTGGCGGAGACATTGGACAAGGACAATACTACAAAAACGACATCGAAACTTGGATGCCTTCTCGAGAAAGTTATGGAGAAACGCATTCTTGCTCAACCTTCCTCGACTTCCAATCTCGACGACTCAATATCAAATACAAAGCAGCCGATGGGACAAAGAAGTTTGTTCATACTTTGAACAACACCTGCATCGCCAGTCCTAGAATCTTGATCCCAATTTTGGAACACTACCAAAATGAAGATGGAAGTGTGACTGTACCTGAAGTCCTTCAACCTTACATGGGTGGAAAGACTAAGATAGAGAAGAAGTAGTTCCAGCTTCGACTCCCGGGAGCACTCGGGGTCGGCTCATGAGCCTTACCAACTCGCTTCCTTTTTTAGCGAGCCTCAGCTGAATCTACTTCTTTAGTTCAGAACCAGTCACCAAAAACGTTGGCTCATCCGACAAAACATAAATTGGAAAAACTGATTCTAGAAAATAATTTTCATCCAAAATCCACTCCAAAATCTTAGTACCACTAATGGCAGCAATATCATTAAGACCTAAGGTGTTTGAGGCAACCTGAATAAGCTGAGGTTTTGGTTCTTGCGGCATTGTGGGCGTGTTTTTTATTGAAATCGAATTCTTCCAGAAAATAAGGATTCACACAACAGAACATTACTTGACTTCCACACAATAAAGAGTAGAATCACGCGCGTTATACTCTCGGTAATGATTGCGTTGAGAAAAGAGAGTAAAGACCGACCCTTGGCTTAGCCAAGGCTTTCATCTTACTCTTAACCGCTACGCATCTTATGCCAAAAAGCACTAAGTCAACTGCTAGACGATCCGTTAAACCACGTGATCGGAAGTTTTTTGTTGACAATTCTTGGAAAATCGACCTGCCTGATCTAGTCGCAATCCAAACAAATTCTTACGAATGGTTCCTGAAAGAAGGAGTTCGTGAGCTTCTTGATGAAGTATCTCCGATTACGGACTTCTCAGGGAAAAAGCTCGAACTTCACTTCCTTGAACATTCATTGGGAGAAGCCAAACATGACCCAGATAAGTGTCGTGATAAGAACCTTTCTTATGAGGCTCCTCTAAAAGTTCACGTTCAACTCATCAACAAGGAGTCTGGAGAAATTAAGGAACAAGATGTATTTCTTGGACCAGTTCCTCTCATGACACCAGAAGGAAGCTTCATTGTTAACGGGATTGAACGAGTAGTAGTTTCTCAAATTGTTCGTTCACCTGGGGTTTTCTTCTCAAAAAATAAAACTGTTCCAGGAAAGAACAACGCTAAGATCATCCCTAAACGTGGGGCTTGGCTAGAAATCGAAACCGACAAGAAAGGAATCATCTCAGTTAAGATCGATCGGAAACGAAAGATCCCTGTGACCTCCCTACTTCGAGTTTTCGGATACGACACGGATAAAAAGATTCTCGACCTATTTAAGGACGTGATCAAAGATCCAGTAAATGACTATATCCTTCTCACTCTTGAAAAAGACACCGCTAAAACGGTTGATGAAGCTTACAAGTCTATCTACAAAAAGATTCGACCAGGAGATCTCGCGACACCAGAAAATGCGCGAAATCTTATTCAAGCGATGTTCTTCGATGCTAAAAAGTACGACATGGGCCCAGTAGCTCGATATAAAATGAATCGTCGTTTTGATCTTAAAGTTCCAAACGAAGCGGAATTCCATACTTTCCAAGTAGAAGATTTCGTTCTTATCTTGAAGCACCTCATCCAACTCAATAATGGTGAGAAGGCTCCTGATGATATTGATCACCTCTCAAACCGACGTATTCGTCCGGTTGGAGAACTAGTACAAAATAAATTCCGTGTAGGTATATTGCGAACGGAACGTATTGCTAAGGATCGTATGACAGTGATGGATCTCGACACAGTGACTCCGACTCAATTGATCAATTCACGGCCAATTACGGCTGCGATGCGTGAATTCTATGCGAGCTCACAGCTTTCACAATTCATGGATCAAACCAATCCTCTAGCGGAACTCGCGCATAAGCGTCGTATTTCTGCAATGGGACCTGGAGGTCTCTCACGTGAACGTGCTTCATTCGATGTACGTGATGTGCATCCTTCTCACTACGGTCGTATTTGTCCAATTGCTACTCCTGAAGGACCAAATATTGGTCTTGTAGTACATTTGGCCACTCACGCTACTATTAACAAATACGGATTCATTGAAACTCCTCTTCGAGAAGTGCGTCAAACCGTTAAGAATGATGGTAAAGATCCTGTTGGACATGAAATCATGGCTGCCAACAAAGACGCAGGTCTTAAGAAAGGAGACATTATCGATGAAAAATCAGCCGCTAAACTGGCTAAAATCAAAGATCTTAAGGAAATCACAGTTCGTTCTTACCTCGGTAAGAAAGTTGAATACTTTGATGCTGAAGACGAAGCCGACATTATTTTTGCTCAAGCTAATACTGAGCTTAATGAACGTGCTGAACTCGTTGAAGACGAAGTGGTTGCTCGACTCAAAGGTGAGCCTGCCAGTCTTCCAACTACAGACGTAACTCACATGGATGTATCACCTCAACAGATCATCTCAGTGACAACTTCACTGATTCCTTTCCTAGAACATGATGACAATACTCGTGCTTCGATGGGATCGAACATGCAACGACAAGCTCTGCCACTACTCAGACCTGAAGCTCCTATTGTAGGAACAGGAATGGAATCAGTAGCAGCGCAAAATACAACTCAAGTTTATGTGGCTGAAGAAGATGGAACTATTGTTTTCACTGATGCAAACGTAGTCGAAATCATCTACAAGTCAGGACGAAAAGTGACCTACAACCTTGATGTGTTTAGACGGACCAACCAAGGAACTTGTTTCCACCAACGAGCACTATGTTCAACTGGTGAAAAGATCAAGAAAGGCGACATCCTCGTGGATGGAGCTTCAACAGAACAAGGTGAACTCGCTATCGGAGCGAATCTACTCGTGGCATACATGCCTTGGGAAGGATTCAACTTTGAGGATGCGGTAATCATCTCAAGTCGACTTAAAGAAGAAGACGTGTTCAGTTCACTTCATATTGATGACTTTACTATGGACGTACGAGACACAAAGCTCGGACCTGAAGTAGTAACTCGAGACATCCCTAATATTGGTGAAGCTCGACTTAAAAATCTTGACGAAGACGGAATCATTCACGTGGGCGCATCCGTAAGCGCTGGCGATATTCTTGTCGGAAAGATTACACCTAAGGGTGAAACCGAACTTACTCCTGAAGAACGACTCTTGAGAGCGATCTTCGGTGACAAAGCTCGTGACGTGAAAGACACTTCACTTCGTCTCCCAGGTGGAGAAGGAGGAAAAGTAGTTAGCGTACAAGTTTTCTCTCGAGAAAAAGGAGATGAACTTGAAAACGGAGTGATTCAACAAATCCGTGTTGCTGTGGCTCAGACCCGTCGTATCCAAGTTGGAGACAAGGTGGCTGGACGTCATGGTAATAAAGGAGTGATTTCTATCATCGTGCCTAAGGAAGATATGCCTTACATGCCTGATGGAACTCCAGTCGACATCATTCTTAATCCACTCGGGGTATCGTCTCGTATGAATATTGGTCAGATTCTTGAAACCCACATTGGTTGGGCGGCTAAGGAGCTCGGTATTCACGTAGCGACACCAGCCTTGAATGGAGTAGAAAATGAAAAGATTCAAGGACTACTTAAAGAAGCTGGCCTTCCAGTAGACGGTAAGATTCAACTCTTCAACGGTAAAACTGGTGAAGCATTTGATCACCGAACTACGGTTGGTATCACTTACATCCTGAAGCTTGCCCATCTCGTACAAGACAAGATCCATGCTCGAAGTGTGGGACCTTACTCTCTAGTAACGCAACAACCTCTCGGAGGTAAGGCGCAAAAAGGAGGACAGCGTTTTGGAGAAATGGAAGTTTGGGCGCTCGAAGCATACGGAGCCTCACACACCCTTCAAGAAATGCTTACTATTAAATCAGATGATGTTCACGGACGAGCGAAAGCTTACGAATCCATCATTAAGGGTGAAGCCATTCGACGACCTCGAACTCCGGAATCATTCAACGTACTTGTTAAAGAGCTCCAAGCATTGGGACTCAACGTGGACCTCATCCAATACTCAGAAGATACTGCTGACAAAGATGAGTACCTCGAACAAGCAGAAGACGATGTTGTGGTAGAAGCTAAACACGAAGTCACCGCTGACGGCGTCGAAGTGGAATCTTCAGTCGAACACATTGAACATCCAGTGAAAGAAGAAAAAGAAACCGCAGAATCTAAATAATTATTCATGGAAATATTAATCTGGTCACTCGCATTTATAGCCTCCCTAGCTGTACTAATCAAAGCCGCTGATATCTTCACAGATAACAGTCAAAAGCTTGGATTGGCACTAGGTATCCCTCAATTTATTATTGGGGTTAGCATTGTAGCTTTAGGGACTTCCCTACCTGAATTGGTTACGTCAGTACTCTCTACCATTCAGGGCTACTCTTCTATTACCACTGCCAATGTAGTGGGTTCTAACATTGCCAATATTCTCTTGGTTATAGGTATTCCTGCAATCATGGCTAAGAAATTGGTGTTTGAAAAGAACCTCATCAAACTAGACCTACCTATTCTGTTTGCAGTGACTTCAATCTTGATCGTTACGATCTACGATGGAACCTTCACTTTTGCAGAAGGTCTAATACTGATGCTTACTTACTGTGTTTACATCGCTTATAACTTTAGTGAACACCGTCAAAACAAAGTAATGCTGCTTGAGAAAAAGATAGAACAAAAAGTAGACGAAGCTATTCACAGCAAGAAAAAAGAAAATCACTCTAAGATGCTTCTCTTTATCTTCCTCAGTGCTCTCGGAGTATTTGTTGGTTCAAAATACACGATTGATTCTATTATCAATCTTTCTGAATTACTGAATCTTGCGCCAAGTGCTATTGCAATTTCTGCCGTAGCGATTGGAACTTCCCTACCTGAATTGATGGTAGGAATTTCAGCCGCAAAAAAGAAGAACTTCGAACTCATCATTGGGAATGTGATCGGATCAAATATTTTCAATGCGACAGTGGTTATGTCAGCAGCATCCTTCTTTGGACCGCTCAACGTAACCTCAGACGTACTAACCATTGCCGTACCTTACCTGATAATTGCGACCATTCTCTTTACATTCTCCGGAATTGAAAGAAAGGTTTTCTCTTTTGAAGGTGCCCTATACGGAATCCTTTATTTCCTCTTTATCGGACAATTGTTCAATTTCCTCTAAATTTTAACTGCTTCAATCTATGGCTCCAAAAAACAAGCAGCCTCAAGCTCTCTTCGATGCTATTGCCATCGCTGTAGCCTCACCTGACCAAATAATGAGTTGGTCATACGGTGAAGTAAAAAAGCCTGAGACTATCAACTACCGAACTCAAAAACCAGAAAGAGATGGCCTCTTCTGTGAACGAATCTTCGGACCTACAAAGAACTGGGAATGTGCTTGTGGTAAATACAAGCGTGTTCGTTACAAAGGTGTGATTTGTGAAAAGTGTGGAGTGGAAGTAACTCGATCAGTAGTACGACGCGAACGAATGGGTCACATTGATCTTGCCGTTCCTGTAACTCACATCTGGTTCCTACGCTCAACACCCAGTCGAATTGGACTACTCCTCAATCTTCCTGTGAAGACTTTGGAAACCGTAGTTTATTTTGCCGCTTACATCATCACAAGTATTCGAACAGATGCTCAAGACGAAGCACTCATTCAACTTGATGAAGAATTCAAAGCACACAAAAGAGACATAGTTCGAGAATTTGAAGAATTACTAGCGACAGGTGCAAGCACCAAAGCTGAAATTGAAAAAGACCAAGCAATCAAAGTTGAAGAACTATGTGAAATTCACGACCAAGCTAAAAAAGACCTCAAGAATCTTGAACTAGGGCAAGTACTTAGTGAAATGGATTACCGAGACATGTCTATGAAGTTTGGACACGTGTTTGAAGCTGGTACAGGTGCTGAAGCTCTACGAAAAATCATCGGAGCAATGGATCTCGAAAAACAGATCACTACTATTGATGAACTTCTTCTAACGGCAACAGGACAAAAGAAAGCTAAACTAATGAAACGAGTTAAACTTCTTGGTTCTTTGCACAAAGCAAAAATCAAACCTGAATGGATGATTCTTAAAGTTCTCCCAGTAATACCACCGGATCTTCGTCCAATGGTGCAACTTGATGGAGGACGATTCGCAGCTTCAGATCTAAATGATCTCTACCGTCGAGTAATCAACCGTAACAATCGTCTCAAACGTCTTATCGCTATCGGGGCCCCTGAAGTGATCTGCCGTAATGAAAAACGAATGATGCAAGAAGCTGTTGATACACTTATCAACAACAGCGCACGACAAGGTAAGACAGTCTTCAATTCTGGAGACAAACGAAAACTCCGATCTCTCTCTGACATGCTCAAGGGTAAACAAGGACGTTTCCGTCAAAATCTACTTGGTAAACGTGTGGATTACTCAGGTCGTTCTGTGATTGTGATTGGGCCTAAGCTCAGTCTAAATCAATGTGGACTTCCTAAAGCGATGGCGCTTGAACTTTTCAAACCTTTTGTACTTGGGAAACTCATCAAAGATGGTTACGCCCACAATATTAAAGGAGCTGAAAAGTTGATCCAAAATAATGAGAAAGTAATCTGGGATATCCTAGAAGACGTGACTCACGACCGATACGTACTACTCAATCGTGCTCCTACCCTACACAGACTTGGTATCCAGGCTTTCAAACCTGTACTAATTGAAGGTAAGGCCATCCAAGTTCATCCTCTCGTTTGTGCGGCCTTC
>JBLIGW010000024.1:0-12781 GCA_047635955.1 Oceanicoccus sp. | reverse complement strand
ACTGCTCACTGGAGATGCTGAGTTGGAATCTGAAGCAGAGATTCTAGAGGCTGGGATTGATCTGAATGCAGATATATTAAAAGCGGGCCATCATGGCAGCCGGACCAGTAGCTCTTGGGACTTTTTAGAAGCCGTTTCACCTTCATTAATTCTGATTTCTGCTGGAATCGACAATAGCTATGGACACCCTCATGAGGAAACTTTAGAAAAAGCCGCTGACCTCGGAATTGAGATCAGACGTACTGATTTAGAGGGGAGACTGAGCTTAAACCCGTTGGATTTTTGCACCCAAGCCACGTAGTTTTTCTTCAAATTGAGCGTAACCCCTATCAATATAATTGATGTCGCTGATTACACTTTCTCCATCTGCAATGAGTGCCGCCAAAACCATGGCAGCTCCTGCTCGCAGGTCATAACTAACAATAGGTGCGGCTTTGAGCTGAGCCACTCCGTGAATAATTGCCTGATGAGGATTGAGAATCTCTACTTTAACCCCCATTCTTTCAAGCTCACCAAGATAATTTAGACGCCCTTCAAATAGAGTTTCATGCACCTTACTTGCGCCTTCACATTGAGTGAGCAAAAGAGTGAATGGTGCCTGTAGATCCGTAGCGAAACCAGGGTAAACCGAGGTTTGTAGCTTTTCTACACACTTCAAACCGGAATGAGGTTTCACATATACCGTGTTCCCTTTAATTTCATAATTAGCACCCACTTCAGTGAGCTTTTGCCAAAAACTGTCTAGATGATTGACCGGACAGTTCTTAACTGTGATCTCACCATTGGTCAAAACTCCAGCAATAACAAAGGTTCCTGCCTCAATGTAGTCAGAAACTACTGTGAATTCAGCTCCGATTAGTTCTTTTCCCCCTTCAATAACAATAGTGTGAGTTCCAATTCCTTGAATGTCTGCACCAAGAGCCACTAGAAATTTACAGAGATCTTGTACATGAGGTTCCATCGCTGCCCATCTGATTTCAGTTCGTCCTTCTGCCATTACCGCTGCCATTAATGCGTTTTCCGTAGCCGTCACACTTGCCTCAGCCATAATAAAAGTCTTTCCCACTAGCTTGTCTGCTTTCATGTGGACATGCTCTGTGCTTTCAATCAGTTCTGCACCTAAAGCTTGAAGGGCGTGAACATGAGCATGAACCGATCGCTTACCGAGTACACATCCTCCTGGAAACTCCAGTTTTGCTTCTCCAAATCGTCCCAAAAGAGGTCCGAGCAAAAGAATAGAAGAACGCATGTGTTTAACTAAACTTGAATCAATGTCCGCGGGTGAAATATTTGTTGCGTCTACTTTTACCGTTCCATTTTCAAAACTTGCTGTCGCCCCCAAACTCTGCAAAATGGACACATAAGCGTGAACATCTGAAATATCTGGCACATTATTAAGTACACTTTCTCCTTTTGCAAGTAGCGTAGCTGCTAAAATTGGTAGTGTGGCATTTTTTGAACCACTGATGGTTACCTCTCCTTTGAGTGGGTCACCACCTTGAACGAGGAATTGGGGCATAAATCTTTTTTAAGTGAGCACAGGTTATCAGGGCCAGATTGTAGAAGCAATATGCTAATAAAGTTCATTTGCCTTTCATTCTGATTTCGTTATAATCCGCTCTGTATCCACTTTGTGAGATGCAAATTGAAATTGTGGGTCGGTACCGAAGTGGTCAAACGGGGCGGACTGTAAATCCGCTGGCTCTGCCTTCGAAGGTTCGAGTCCTTCCCGGCCCACCATATTTCCCCCTTGTGCTACAGCAACCTTATTGGTATAAAAGTTGAGTCTAGACACAAGAAACACATAAGCCACCTTAGCTCAGTTGGTAGAGCAACGGATTTGTAACCCGTAGGTCATCAGTTCGACTCTGATAGGTGGCTCCATTTAAATACAAACACCCCTTGTGGGTGGTTTTATTTGAAACGAAGTTTCTCAGAGGAGAACGACAGTTCGATGCGCGACGTAGCCGAGAGTCGCGGGGGAGTTTACTCACCCATGACCGAGGCAAGGAGGCGTAAAACATTCACGAAAGTGAATGGATACTCTGATAGGTGCTTCCATTTAGAAAAAACATTGTAATAAAGCTTTAGTGAACGCATTATAAAGGCGTACTAACTTATTTTTACGATGAAAAAACTACTCACACTGATTTTGCTTTCTGCTCTAGCGGCAGGATGCCAAGGTGCTACTGAAGAGAACGAGCAGCTAATTGAACTTCAAAATCTTAATCTCACGGCTCAAGAAAGCTGGGATGTCATTTACTTCACTCGATATGAAGCGCAAGTGAAAGTACCGGATCCCGTGAATCAAGATTTCCTCACTATGGAAATTCGAGCCAATAACTCTGCTGATGTTTCTGACCTAGAAGCGGTTGGCGTGAATGGAAGCACTATGGTTTACGACAATGCGTGTGGAGGAGCTTTCGATTGTTTCTACCTTCAATTTGAAGACACCATTTATGATGTTAATTTCACCACTAGTAGTTCTGAACTTCCCCCTGAAAATCTAGATGGGATTTGGAATCCGACTGTGGAAGTTGAAACTTACGAAATGATTGATCTACTACTGACAGCCGAGTAGTCTTTCCGCATGGAAATATTCAGCGATCACGATCTATCAAATTATGGAACCTACCGCATTGGTGGGTTCGCGGACTTCTTTGTTGAAGCAAAAACGGAAGCTGATCTGATTGAAGCGCTTGAATGGGCTGTCACCCGTGACCTTCCCTATTTTGTATTTGGAGGAGCCTCTAATCTTTTATTTGACGATGAAGGCTTTCGAGGTTTGGTCATTCGCAACAAAGTAGATGAAATCAAGATAGAAGACACAATCGTTCATGTTGCTGGAGGGACACCTATGCCTACTCTGGTACGTGCAGCACACAAAGCCGGACTCACAGGCCTGGCAGAGTGGAACGGCCTACCAGGGACCGTAGGAGGTGCTATTTATGGGAATGCGGGATGTTTTGAAGTGGAAATGAAAGATTTACTGCTTGAGGCACGAATTTGGACCCCAGGTGAAGGGCTGAAAACCGTGGATTTAGCGTGGTTTGACTACAAATACCGTGAATCCAAAATGAAAGAGACCCCTGGAGCTGTGATCCTTTCTGGGAAACTCAAACTTTCCAAAGGAGATCCTGATGAGATTGAAGCTAAAATGAAAGAAATTCAACAGTGGCGTATTAAAAAACAAGCACCTGGACTCTCAACAGGTTCATTTTTCAAGAACCCAGCAGGCGCAAAATCAGCGGGTCAACTGATTGATGAAGCCGGACTCAAAGGATACGTAATGGGACCTATGAAGGTTTCTGAGCATCATGCCAATTTCTTCATGAATACGGGTGGAGCCACTTCTGCTGATGTGAATGCACTCGCAGAATATGTACAGATGGTAGTGCAAGACAAACATAAAATCGACTTGGAACGAGAAGTTATTTCAGTACCCGTGATGACTTAAGTTGTGACTTTCCCATTGAGACGCGTATAATGGGATGGAAATATTCATAAATCTAACCACCACGCTATGAACACGCTCACCTCTCCTCGGGTACGAGAAGCACTTGTGTTTGCCGGACTGCTTGGTCTTGTCGTGCTCGCTAGCACGCTCATGACTGTTGATCCTGTACTCGCTAACTCACTTATCGATAGCTCAGACGCACCTAGTGCAATCTCTGGAGCTACTGGAGGTGAAGGGGACTTCAAAACCCTCGCAAACCGAATCATTAACTTCTTCCTTGGATTCCTTGGATTTGTCTCCATTCTTATGGTGATCTACGCAGGTATTCTTTACGTTACTTCTGCAGGGAACGACGATTCAGTTGGTAAAGCTAAAAAGATTCTTCTCTACGCTGTAGTGGGAATCATCATTATTTTCCTATCTTTCGCACTAGTGAACACTATTCTTGGTGCTGCATCTGGAGGAACTACGGTTACTTCCTAGTTCAACTCTTAGTCAAAGAGGTCCTCAAATTGAGGGCCTTTTTTGATGCCTCAGGTTCTACGCTTAAAATGACCCGCGTATCTGTAATATGATCAATATCTCTGTATTCAAACTGCCGCTTGTCCCATTCTATTCCTAAAAAGCGCTTGGAGACCTCAAAAGTAAGTAGCTGATTCAGAGTCATATCCATCTGGAAATCACGAATCGTTCCATAATAATGACCTAATTTTGATTTGACTCGTTTGCTGTTGAAAAAAGCCCGCCGTATCCCGAGATCTTTGATTCTGTAATTCTCCATGGGCGGCATTAGCGCTTCTTCTTCCGTGATGATCACCTGCTGAGTGGTCCATTTTCGCACGTCCACCGGCACAAGAACTTTTAGCAGCCCCGCAAGAAAACCAATGACTTGGCCGCTATCTGGATGAATAAAAACACCATTAATACGCCCCAAATCTACGGACTCGTCTGAGACCTTCACGGGCAGCTTTGCTATCTGGGACCAATGCTTCTTCATACTTGAAGTATTCACCCTTTTATGGTAAAATGTAAAGATTTAACTTTCATCAAATGCATACTAGTGAACAAATTCTTGAGCTAGCCAACTCCCTCAAAGGGACTCTTAAAGACGAGCAAGTCGCTCGAATTACAAAGATCGCAGCTAATCTGAGTAGCGACCAAGCTGAAAAGCTTCACGCTAAACTCATGGAACTGCAAACCGCACATATTGAAAAGATGAAGAAGGAAATTGATGTTCGGCAACGAATGAATGCCGAATTTAAAGCTTTTAATAGTCACAAACAAACAGCCAATATTAAGGCTGAAGAAGCCAAGGAGCAAGTGGAAGCTAATGCTGAAGCGGACCGGCTACTCGAAGAACTTAACCAACTATAAACATGGGTGCAGAAAATCAAGAATCAGTTGGTCCAAATGAAGAACTCACTGGTCTTGCGTACGCTAAAGAACTGGCTACCCAGCTCAATGATGTAGCAGCGACTAGTGAAGCTATTACTGATGATTTTCTTGAAGATTTAGATGCTAGTAATCCAATTCTATTAGAAAACTTTACGTCCATCAATAATTCAGATGGACTCAACAGGATGGAAGAAGCGATTTTAGGAGAGATTGATCTCCTTTTGACGGATTATTATAATCCTGCACTAGATGTTGATACTAGCGTGCCGCGTTCGACAGCCGGTACAAATCAAATAATTATACCTGAACCTTTAGGTTCCAATCACTATTGGACTGCAGAAGTAGCTGTTCCTTACCTTGTTCGCAATGAAAAAGGGGCTTTAGCACCACCTGAAGGTTATAGCTGGTATGACAGAAATACTGCAAACGATAATTGGAAAATTATTGAAGACGACTCCTACGTAGACAATGATAATGATGGTATTGTTGATGAACCTCTATATGGACCACCTCTACCCCCTCGTCTTGATGCTGATGGTGTTCCTGACTCTATCCAAGCTCCTGCGGAAACTGAAACTCCTGCCCCTGAAGCCGCCGCTGCCGCACCTGATGGAGGGCTTGATGGATTTATGGCTCGAAAAGACAGTTTAATAAGTGGAGAAGCTGGTTCTTATACCATTGACCTAGTCTCACCTGCAGACGTTAAGTGGAGTAAATTTGCAGATTTCAATGAAAACTTCCTTGAAGAAGGGCAAAATCCTGAAGGTATGGTGGTTAGCTCTGAAGGAGTGGACTACGAATTTAAGGAAGGTAAGTGGTCCAATACAGATGGCTCTGACTACTTAAAAGTACTAGGAACTAAACTCACTTTCTCTGTTAAAGCAAAAGTAGCTGAACCAGTAGTTGCTGCACCAGAAGTGAAACCTACGGAAGGCACAACTGATACCGTTGCACCTGAACCAGAAACAGTGACAAATCCTTATGATGGTGCAGACCTTGAAGGTGTGCGTAAAATTTTTGGGGATGATCTTGAAGCCCATGAGGCTGAAGTGAAAGAAGTAAATGTTCTCTACAATAAAGTAAAAAATATAGATTACCGAGACAGGGAATCTGGTGCACGTTATGAAAGACTTGCCACTGAGTTCGGCGAAAAAGTAAGCGCACTCTATGACAGTCACATGACCCTCCACGATACTTACGACCAAATGGTTGAATTTAAGGTGGTTGAGTTTGCCGTTAAGGATGATTTAAATTCTCGAATGCTTTCTGCCAATCAAAGTGTGCACGAAATGCACTCTTACTTTATTGGTGAAAAGACTGAGGCTGTAAATCCTATTCTTGATATTGACGGCACCCATGAAGATGATGAAACACGTGGAAACCGTCGTGAAGTAAGGGACGCTGAAGGCGCTGAAGCAAATGAAGTAATTCAAGCTGGAAGTTACCGTGAATTTATTATGCATATGGGCGAATTTATACACGAAGGTAATGAATTAAAAGAATCTGAACTCGCTCTTGCTGCTAAATTGGACAGTGGAGATGGTAATTACAATCAGTTATCACGTGCGCATAATAGAGTACTAAGACAGTATGTAGACTTAAACGACAACTACCCAGACATGGCAAACAGATTAGAAGCATTCAAGCTTAATCTTGAAGATGATGAATATCAACGACAAGCTGGACACCTTGGACAAGTTGCTACCCGTTTAAGAGACACGAAAAAACAATTAGACACTAGTAAGACTCAGATTGAACCCATGAAGACAAAGGACACAACGACTGAGGCACCTGCTCTGAATGGAGCTGCATCTACTGATTCTACAGTCAGTCGAATGGAAGCCAGAGATGCAAGATTACAGGGTCTATGGTCTGAAAAAATGCCTGAACTTTCAAACCTTGCCCACTCAGTTAATCCAGATATCACACTCAATGACTCAGACAAAAGCAGTAGAGCTAATGGTAAAAATATTGAACTCACCGCCCCTGGTGCTGATGGCGTAACTTTAGAACATAGACAGCCCATTAAGATTCGATTTATGGGTGTAGGACCAAGTGATCATTACAATGAAGACAGTCATATTTCCATTAAATACGATGGTGATGACTACGAAAGTATTGAAGCTGCCGTAACTGCAGCATCTAAAGAATTTCAACAAGATCGACAAGAAGGTAAAGCAAGGCCAAAGAAAGGACCTGAAGCTACAGAAGCCATCTCAGAGTTTGCTTCATTTGACGCTGAATCACTCGCACTTGTGGAGGCAGAAATGGCAGAATTAAATTTTGATGAGGCTGATAGCTTTAATGGATATTCTACAATTAGACTAGACTCTGGAAATAGCTACACTAAATTCCTCCCAGATGGTCCAGACTCACCCGTAAGTATATTACCTAAGGGGGCAGATGAACATTACTCACTTGATGACTTAAGAAGCATGGTTGCGGCAATTTAAAAGCTAAGGTTGACCAGCTACCCTAAGTTTGCCTATACTCCACCAGCCTTTGTCGGGGTTTGGCGCAGTTGGCTAGCGCGCTCGCTTTGGGAGCGAGAGGTCACAGGTTCGAGCCCTGTAACCCCGACCAATATTCAGAAAGACGGCTACCATGAGGGTAGGCGGCTTTGTGATGCTGCGTTAGCAGCACAGGGCGAAGAACCCTAGGTTCGATGCTCGAGCTAAGTGAGTGAAAGTATAGAGCTTGCTCTCATCTTTCCGAACGTGCGAAGAGTAAAACATTCACACAGTGAATGGATAGCCCTGTAATCCCGACCATCTAAAACATTTTGGTGTTTCCCTTGTTCGATGAATTCTTTGAATGGAGTGTTTAGGCTAAACGCAGTCACTTTCTTATCCTCAACAGTGAAGTTCGAGAAGATTTTTCCGAGCAAGAAGTCTAGCGTTGCCATGTCGCTTGTTTTCCGCAGCAGTAAGGGAAGATTTGAGAAAAGTTCGAGAAATTTAGAATGGTTCACTGACACATCATCAATCTCAGTGATTTGCTTTTTAACCTCACTCAGTTCAGCTTCAAGAGTTTCTAGCTGTTCACGCTTTTGTTTAATGTCAGCCTTATACAGCTCTTCCACATGGACATCATCGATCTTTGGTAAATAAGCCATGATCTCTTCTAAAGATTTGTGAATAGCTTCATGTTGCTTTTGAATACTCTTCTTCCTGTTTTGTAAATTCTTCTTTTCATCAGCTGAGACTCTCTTCATTTCCTTCTCATAATGTTTATAGACTGCTTCCGTGTTGAAAAGATTCTCTTCTAAATAGGCGAGAGCGAAATCTACAATCACATTGGCACGTACTCCTTTGTATTTATGCACTTTGTTTTCATCACACTTGTAAGAGAAGTAGAGTTTTTTACTGCCATCACTCATTTTCTTAGACGTGACGCTGATGTGCATGGCCTTTCCACAATGACCACAAATCACTTTGCCACTTAGCAAGTTGTTCCTCTCGGTATCCTTAGGTTGTTTTCTATCCCTCATCTTCAGTTTCCTTGCGATGGTATCCGTCTTGTTGATCTTCAAAAACTCTTCCACTGTGACCATTAAAGTAAAATCATAAATCTCTGTTAGATCAACGATCTCATCACCGTAAACGAGCACGCCTGCATGAACAGGGTCTCTTAGGAAATCTGAAACACGTTTCTTATTCATCACCTGTAGTTCTCTTCCTCCCTTTGTATATTTCTTGTAATGGTTCTCATTTAGAAAATCAGCGATCTCTTCTAAAGTTTTGCCTTCTATCCTTAACTTGAAGGCCTGTTTGATAATCATGAAGTTCTCCCCATCAGGACGAAGAAAGTCATTCGGGTCTTTGTAGTATCCATGCTTAAAACGCCCCAATAATTTACCTTCACGAGTGCGCATCCTATTCCCACGCTTTACGTTACTACTAAGTTGATCTGAGTATTGCTTGGAGAGTACAAAGGCAAAACCAAGCATCATCTTTCCCGTTGTACTTCTCTCAAAAGCAAAGGTCTTAAACTTGAGGTCTTTGATGATGTTTTTGTCTATTAGGTCGATGATTTCACCACCGTCCTTCATGTTGCGGGCATAGATGACACACCTCAGTTGTTTTGCTGACTGAGAGCTTTCATCTTGGCCGTCGATCTTCTTGAGAAGGTCTACAAGTAATTGGGTGCTCATGGTTTTATTTTACCACTGAATCATGAGTTACTTGATGATTAGAATTTCATCTTTATTCGAGCTAGCCTTAACCAATAAATTTCCTGAAGGGCCTACGCCAAGGCTAGTTCCGAAAAACTGCCTGTTGGGAAATCGGATATCTACCCCTACTCGGTTCACAAAAAAAGTGTGTGCATTCAGAGTTTGAGCATAGGTTTGTGCTTGAGCAAACCACTTTGCATTTGACCTCGCCGAAGATGTACAGCATAGGACAAAAAGCAGGTCTGGCCTTAGCGCTGAGTAGCGCTCTGAAACTTCTGCAAAATGTCTATCAAAACAGATGAAAATTCCAAGCTTTCCGTGCTCAGTGTCTGCCACTTCATAATTGTTTTCTCCAGGAGAAAAATACGGTAATTCCACATCACATATGTTCCTTTTTCTGTAACGGAGTATGATTTGTCCATGCTAATCAATGTAAAAAACCGTACAGAAAAACTGATTGCCTTCCTGCTCTAAAAAAGGGAGACAAATAGAAATCTTCAAAGAAGCTGCCAATTCCTGAAAAGTGCTGATTGTTTCGCTACTGGAAGGGTTTTCTGCAAAAATTTGCCAATCATCTCTATTTGAACCGCAAAAATAGGGTGCATTGAAGAGTTCTTGTAAACAAACGATTTTTGCGTCTTTGCGGGCTGCTATACGGATTGCGTCCAAGGCTTTTTGTGTATTTCTTTCTTTGACTGCACCAGAAGAAGAGTGGCTCTCTACTTCATATTGCACTAAGGCGATGGGTGGTAAATTGATCATTTCAACCGAATTCTATTCCTAGAGCTCTAGCCAAAGCACTTAAGGCCTGTTCTGTAGTATGTAAAATTTCAATGGGTATAGCTTTTTTTTGTTGAATCATATTCGTTAGAACTCTTTCTTCATCAGATAAAGTTTTTGTTTCTCTACAAGAGTTGTTTTGCATAAAAAAATATTATTCAATTCTTTCACCTTGGATCAATATATTTTCTTGATCAATACCTGCCTGTTTACCGATCAGGCGAAAAGCGTCTCTTAAGCTACGCAAGCCTGCCCGAGGATGATCAATGCTCAGTTTGTCAAAAAACTGCTGAAATAATCTTAAAACCCTCTCCATTTCCTGAGCATCTGGATGCCAGCCCGCTGCGGCTTGTAGACGAATTTCACCTGAAAAATCACTCACAGCTAGGCTGTGCTTACGTTCCTCATGTGGAACAGTGGCTGTTAATTCCTCAGTGGTATTTGCTAGTCCGGGACATTCAATTCGAATCTGAGTTTCATCAATCAAATTGGCGTCCTTTGCAAGGGCTAGCATAATGGTGCGAAGTCTAGCTAAAGCTATTAGTGGTTTTCCTTCTGACAAATCATCACAGAGCTGTGACATTTCTGAAAAACATATTTTAATCGTCTCCTTGTCTAGAGCCATACAGTGACGAGGCGCTGTGACTAAATCGGCCCCCATGCCGGAAAACTGAAGCACATCATCCGAAACTGTAATTTCAGGTGCAAAATTTGGTCCTTCTATACCTAGATGGCTAAGAAGTTCTTTAATGTGATGGATAACCCGTACACGAACACCATTTATTTCTCTTTCGTCTTTTTCTGAGCGCGGATCGTAAAGCACGGCATCCAATCCATTCTCTAAAGCTCCTACAATATCGCTTTTAACGCTGTCTCCAACCATGAAAGCTGAGTCTTTGCTGGCATCTAATTTGACCAATGCTGCATCAAACATTTCAGGTGACGGTTTTGGGTGGCCAATTCCTTCAGAAGTCACAACTGCATCAACTAGATTGGCAATGCCTATCACTTCCAACTTAAGAGCTTGGTCGGCCGCTTGCCCATTTGTGACTATAGCTAGCTTGTAGCCATGTTCTTTGAGCCTTACCAAGGTTTCAACGCTCCCAGGGGTCGCTCGCCGATCTTCTTGATAGCTTGTTTCATACAATTCTAAGAATTCATGGATTTTTGCTTCATCTGGAGTGGGCAAATTAAGTTTCTGGAAAAACAATCTGACTTTTTCTAAATCTTTTTCTGCATAAGTGATCTCTTTGCCTAAATATCGATCATAGGCTTCTTGGAGAGCCTCATTGTAGAGGTCAATAAGCTTATTAGTATCATGAGCACTTAGGCCAAATCTTTTGCGAATAGCAGCTACCGCGCGCTTTGAGGAATAATAGTGGTCAAAGAGAGTCTTATCGAGATCGAAGAGAACGGTGTTTTTTGGCTGCCTCATTAAGAAGGGGTTAGAAGTCTTTTTTTATGTTTGCTTTCAAGAAAGCTCTGTACTCTTGCACAATACCTTCAGGCAAAGTCATATCAAAATGTATTCCTGCTTCATGCATACGGCGAAAAGCTTCGGCCATAGTTTCTTCATCTTGCATGATGATGATGCGAATGAAACGATCATCTTCAGGATTAAAGGAACGGCTGGATGACAATTTCACTCCACAGCTACGTGTTATATAAAAGTCTAATAATTCCAAGCCCGTGAATTCATCCACTTGAGACGGAATATTGGGTGGTATGGGAACTAAATATTTGAACCCTCCCTTAGGACGTTTAATTGCATCTGCTGGCCAACCCAGAGAGGACCACGCACCAATACTTTGGTCCAAAATTCGTGTGATTCTAGCATTTATGTCTGGCTTATCACGCTTGGGGTCAAAAGTGTCAAAGGCTGCTTTCACTGTTTCGTAATAAAGTTTGAGTGAAGTCTCTACTGGCCGACCAAATTGAAATTCAGTCCCGCTTGTCGGGGATGGATTTTAAACTTGTATGAGTTCTGGGCGAGAACCGTAGGTTCGATGCGCAACGAAGCTGAGAGTTGCGGGAAAGTTTACTTTCCCATGACCGAGGCGAGGATGCGTAAAACATTCACGTAGTGAATGGATAGCCCTGTAACCCCGACCATATTGACTTTACGACAGAATCTGCTATTTTAGCATGCAGATTTTAATATGTTCCATATGGCCCTTCACCAATCCCACTCTCTCCAAGACCTAGGATTTGAAAAAGATTTAAGATCCCCAAGTATATACCGATTGGAACGACCATTGGATACTTTAGTAGGTGTTACTGAACGTGTTGACGCTGTACTTGCCAGTGATGGAACTGGTTTTGTTCAAGGGCTGCATGGTTGGGTGGTGCTTGATGATAGTTTTGAAGACAATACGATTTTTGTTCCTAACTCTGCCTTGAAACCACACATCCATGAGAATGGTGTTCTTTTACATGGACTCTACAAACCTCGTCCAGAAGCAACCTTAATTTACTGTCAGGATGGAACAGTAATTCGACACTCTTGGGCTGAACATCGTGAATTTAACGAAAAAAGCACCATCGTTCCTTGGCTCTTTCTCCCAAAAGGAGTTAGTCACACAAGAGAGGATCTTGGTAAAAAGAGGATGTCAGTTATTGGTTCTCTTATTCGTTCCGAAACTGGAGAGTGGGATTTCAGCTCCGAATAGAACCTATTCCCACGCATGCCTCTTTTTAAGGTCGCAGTCATCGCAATTAGAAAGTAACCTTTCCGCAGTTGGTGACCAATTTTCAGAAAGACGGCTACCCTCGTGGTAGGCGGCTTTGTGATGATGATTAGGACCGAGAGTCGCGGGGGTAGTTTACTTTCACATTGAGTCTCGACCCACCTTTCGCCTAAGATGAGGTCTTAAACCTCTTTTTAAATTTATGAGCATTGATAAACTACAATCTGACTCCCAGCTTCTTGCAGGTGACAAGCATCTATTTCTCCCCAATGGTATGATGAATAACGA
>JBLIGW010000023.1:0-12813 GCA_047635955.1 Oceanicoccus sp. | reverse complement strand
TTTTTTGCAGGAATAAACCCTAGGTAAACAAACTGGTTCATTGGAAGTCCGCTTCCCATGAGAGCCGTAAGAAATGCACTTGCACCTGGTATAGGTGTGATTTCAATTTCAGCCGCACGAGCCGCTTGAACCAATCCCCATGCAGGGTCAGAGATTCCAGGAGTTCCGGCATCTGAGATCAGTGCCACTGACTTACCTGATTGAAGTTCTTCAATTATTTTGTCTATTTTTCCTTGTCCACTATGGCTGTGGTAACTAAGCATTGGCGTATCGATCTCGTAATGATTCAGCAGTTTTTTAGAGTGACGCGTGTCCTCTGCTGCAACTAAATCCACATCCTTTAAAGTTTGAATGGCTCGATGAGTCATGTCACTTAAATTTCCGATTGGTGTAGCTACAAGATAGAGAGTCATGCTTTTTTCCAAGGGTTAGTTGATTTGGTAACATTTGGCCTCCGAAGGTATATATCTTTAACTAAATCAACAGGAGTGGCAATAGAAAGTCCGTCCGTGAGAATTACTTCAGCCAAAGACTGCAATTCATGACCTACTATCTCTTCCCATCCTTTTTCCAAACAAATTGAATGGAGTTCTTTGCTTTGTGAATCATTTAATTCAGCCACCACCTTGGTGTTTCCATGAGAATGGTCTGCCAATAGAGTTGAGAGTGAATCGACTTTAGTCTCTCCATCAAAATGAAGCGCCGTGTGCACCCCACCCGCAAAGAGTAGAGCTAGAACTTTATCCGTGCTTGCTACTTTTCGGATCATGCAATCAAAAGTACTCAGCGAATGCAGTTGAGCATTCAATCCTTCCGCAAGTGCATTAGCAAAACTAACACCCATACGAACTGCGGTGTAAGGACCGGGCCCCTGCACCACCACAATGTCTGTGATTTCCTGACGATCTAAACCAAGATCCCCCAGCATGCTTTCCAAAGTGGGAACCAAACGCTCAACATCGTCACGTGAGCCTGGCCAAATCTCTTCAGCTAAAATCTCATCGCCATCAATGATCGCGATTTCATGAGAACGCTGAGCTGTATTTATAGTAAGAATCATGAGATTAGTATGCAGTATTTAAGTAAGTGCAGCCACCGAAGTAATTAATGTTTAGCTGAAGGTATTCTGAGTTGGTCTGAGCTTGGTTTGCCGAAGGCAATCAGGCCAACGAAGCATAGCGACTGAGCCGCTGGAGCGAAGGAGCGTGCCTTCAGCTTAAACATTAATCGATACTCATTAAGTCAATTCCCTGGTAGTAATAATCGATGATTTCTTCGTAGCTGTAACCGGCTTCAGCCATCCCTGTAGCTCCACAACCGGAAAGTCCCACTCCGTGTCCGCTGAAGCTTGTTGCGTCACAGTAAGGGTCTTGCACGCCTTGTAACCATGGCGTTGTTGTCCAACCCCACACGTCTTCGGCACTCATTGTGTAACCCGCTGACTGACTAAAATAAGGTGTTTTAATTACCGTTCCGTCGTAAGCAACCACTTGGCCTTCTGTTTCTTCAACGTAGTCGGCTATGTTTTCTGATCGTTGCTCAAAACCGTAGGCTAAGTATTTTTGTGAAGTGTCTGGGTCATCATCTAAATGATAAGGTTTTCCTGGGAACTTTTCACCCTCTGTCATGTAGTAATAAGCGTAACTTCGTGCCAACACAATAATGGTTTTAGCTTTTTCCTCGTGAGCGTCATTAGAGACTTCAGCGATTCCCTTTAGATAATCTTCAAGAGGCAATTCATTGATTACAATAAGTTCACCTTCGTCTTCACGGATTTCTAGAAGTCCACGGAATTGATTGTCATTCAGTTCAGTATTCCATCCTGGGACTTGGCTCATACTCATAAGCTGGACCACAGCTCCGTCTTCCGGAACAACGCGAATAGGTTCGTCTGTTAAGAATCGTCCTTTCGAAGAACCGAGAGAATAATTGCTTCCACTTTGAGTTACAAAGACCCGACTATTTGCCGTAAAAGTTTGAAGTAAAGTATCACCGCCATAAACGGCAAAGTTACCATTCGCTGTCATCACAGGTGCTCCCATGCTGTCTGGCGTTAGTTTAATTCTAATAGCATTTTCATAGTCACTAGTTTCAACTTCTGTTGAGCTTACCTCAATATCAAAGTCATACTCACTATCTAGTAAGTCATCGCCGTCTAAAGTTGGCATCATTTCAATATTGTAAGTTCCGGCACTTGAAGGTGCTGTCAGTTGGAAGAAAAGCTTAGCGCTTGCTCCAGGAGGCAATGATCGAACACGCATGTAAGCGCTTGAAATCTTCACTGAACTTGCGGCATCAAAACTCACTCCGATGGCTTCATTAGACCAGTACTCCGTAGATGTATTTTGAAGTTCTACCCAAAGGTATTTAGATTCTCCAGGTTCAAAACTCAAATCTTCAGACATGTCTTGAATGTCTACGTCTTCCTCAGTGTCTGAGGTCTTGGTGCTTAAACGAGCCGTTCCGTCCACATAAGCATTTGAATCTACCAGAGAAGGATAAACATAAAGACTATGTGTTCCTCCTCCACTTGGTGCTTTAATTTTGAAACTAAAAGTAGCTGTTTCACCCGGTTTCACTTCGTCTTCTTCCATCTCAGCGAGCGTGGAATCAGAAGTCAGCGTAGAAGACCCGCTTCGTTTTAAAACAAGAGGATGGTCTCCATCATTCAACCATGTGAAGTTACCCTCATTCTTAACTTCTACCGTTACGGTTTTAGACTGACCTGGCTTCATTAGCGTAGGCATGTCGTCATCCGTGATTTTAAATTCTATCATTGGTTGCTCAACATAAACGGTAAGGTCCATGTAATGTGCTGTTTTTTCGTCTCCATCAAAGATTGGGGAAAGATCAAAATGAGTCATTCCTCCAACTAGTTCAGCTTCCACATCAAATGTGAAAGTCGCCGTTTTACCAGGCTCCACTGAAGATTCTTTCATATAAGCAATTGCCTTATCTGAATCTTTATCAATACTAGCGATTCCTTCATCACTCACGTTGTAAGTAAGGAAAGTGTATTTATTCCAACGCTTGGATCCGGTGTTTTCAATCTTAATAGTCACTGTTTCTTCTCCTTCAGGCCCCATTGAAACCATTTCGTGGTCACCCACTTCTTCATAAGAATATTCATCATCAAAGTTCATATTTCTCCGCGTGTCTAGACTCTTACCTACCGCTTCAATAAGCTCAGGAAGGTATTCATAAGTGACATCACCAGGACAGGCCGTTGCTGACACATCTCGGTGTCCCATAATATTAGGAATGTAATCACCACGGAAAGTACTTGAGCCATCGGGATCAATTCCGTGAAGCACTGCTTGATCAAAAACCAAGCCCATTAGGCCTTTCATCATATCTGCTGTGATTGGTGTTTCTTCAAAATTACCAAGCAAAGCGATTCCTACCGATGCCGTATTGTAACCAGCCGCATGACCAGCCACCGCGCCATCTCCACCATAACGTCCTTCATAAATTTTACCGTCAGAATCGACAAGGTAGTTGTATCCAATGTCTCCCCACCCTCTAGAAAGGGCATGATAAGCGTAAATGGATCGCATCAATTGTTCAGGGTCATCCAAGTCTTTTGTTGAAGCCGTGTGATGGATAATGATTTTATCCACATCTTTTGGATACTCCACCGCCCAGTACAAATCTTTTCCATTAATCTTTTCAAGCCTATCTACAATTTCAAGTTCAGGAAATTCCAGTTCTTCTTCATCATCATCCTCGCTAGGGTCATCACTACTGTAATAAGAAGAAGCGTAAAGATAAGACTCATCCGCTCCCCACTCTTGTCGACTAATTACGTCATCACCGTCATCAAAAACCAAACGAGCCAAGTCTTCCACCTTTGAAGGTTGACCTCCATCGATGTAATCAAATTGAATGTCTGCCAGTTTAGGCGTGACCGCATTGTTATCTGTGCTTAAGGAAGCTCGGTACTGAAACGCCACACTGTTACTTGTGATTACGTAACTCCATTTTTCCTCCATATCCGCTTGATCCGCGCTGTCATTGTCCTCGTGAATTATTTCCCAATCGGACCACTCACCTGAATTGTCTTGAAAACGAATTTCCAAATTGGCTTCAGTTCCTGCAGGAAGCGATTGTTGCCAATTCAAACCCAAGAGTTGAAACTCATGAGGCGCCTCAAAAGCAGGTGAAACAAAGTTAGTAGAACTCTCATAAAGAGCATCACTACCATCAAGATCTGCTGATGCTACTGACTCAAGCGTTAAATAATCAGCTCCGCTCACCTGACCACCACGAACGGGCGTTCCAGGTTGAACAAACCAGAATAGAAAAGCAGCAATGAGCAGAAGTGGCGTAAATCGTTTCATATAGTGAGTTATATCTTTAAATTATAGCATTTTTTGGCTTATTTCTCAATGGACTGTAGGGTAAATCACCTTTAGTAAAGATTCCACATTTTCCCAGTGATCAAACAATGATAATCTGTTCCTACTAAGCCTCTAACACATACAAATATGGCAACTATAGTAAATGATGCGAATTTCGCAGAAGAAGTGAGTAATTCTGAGCTTCCAGTGATGATTGATTTTCATGCTGAATGGTGTGGACCATGCAAACAGCTCTCACCAGTTATTGAAGAACTTGCTACGGAATGGGAAGGAAAAGTTAAAATTGTGAAAGTTAACGTTGACGAAAGCCAAGAAACAGCGCAAAAGTATGGTGTAATGAGTATTCCAACTTTAGTATTCTTGAAAGGTGGAGAAGAAGTTGACCGTGTGACAGGAGCCCTTCCTAAAAGTGCTCTAGAGGAAAAACTCACTGCACTTTAGTTTTGACCCTCCATTATGGAGAATGTATTTGTTCTCAATTCGGCCCTAGCGGTGATCACTCTTTTGTTCATTGCTACTCTCATAAGCTTCATACTTAGAAATTCTAAGATCCCCTACACGGTTGCACTTGTAATCGTGGGGATTGGGCTTGGCTACATAGTTGAAAACCTAGGTGTATTAGGTTTTCTTGGTGAGTTCCGACTATCTCCGGAGCTCGTTTTTTATGTATTCCTTCCTACTTTAATATTTGAGTCTGCCTTTCATACCAATTTGAAATCTTTCACTCAGAATATGGGGAATATCATTAGTCTCGCTACGATAGGGATGCTGATCTCGACGGGTCTGATTGCAACAGGAATGCATTACTTTCTAGATTTCCCTTGGATCCCTGCCATGCTGTTTGGATCTTTGATCTCGGCTACAGATCCTATTTCCGTACTCTCACTCTTTAAGAAGATTGGCGCCCCTAAACGCTTACAAAGTATTGTGGAAGGGGAAAGCCTCTTTAATGATGGAACCGCATTAGTACTATTTGGAATTATTTTGGAACTGGCAAATAATCAAGCCACTCACTTTGGACGAGCTGAACTACTTGGCTCCTTTGGAAACTTTGGTGCCGTTGTTTTAGGTGGAGTGCTCACAGGGTTGGTTCTTGGATTTATATTCTCAAAAGCTCTGGATTACGTTAAGAACTCAAAAGAAATTGAGATATCTATTACTTTAATTTTGGCGCATGCCACCTTTATTATTGCAGAATACTTCCTTGGAGTTTCTGGGATTTTAGCCACGGTTGCTGCGGGAATTGTTGTTGGGAATTACGGAGCTTATAAAATCTCTCCGAGTGTTAAAGAGATCATGACTCACTTCTGGGATTACTCAGCCTTCATAGCCAACTCACTGCTTTTCCTGATGGTAGGACTGATCATCTTTAGCGTGAATGATTCTATTATTCCACTCTTGGTTCCTTCCCTCATGGTTATTTCATTGGTACTCCTATCCCGAATGGTGGTGGTATACACAATCATTCCGATAGTGAATAAACTACGACCTAAGGAAAAGATCCCTGGCGCTTGGATTCACGTCATTCAATGGAGTGGACTCAGAGGAGCCTTGGCTATTGCCTTGATGCTAACGCTGCCAAAGACCTTTCCTTTCTATGACGAAATGTTGATCTTCACCACTGCGGTTATTTTCTTCACCATCATCTTTAATGGATTTACTATTGAACCACTACTCTCACTTTTGGGGCTGAAGTCCTTCTCTATTCTTGAGAAGTTTGAGCAACAGGAAAACATGGTTCTGATTGATAAACGTGTGAATCTGAAACTGGACCTGATGTTAGAAAAGAAGTTCATATCCAAAGACATCTACAATGAAATTGTTTCTACCTATGAAGAACATTGTGATCACTGTGGACAACACATTCGTGAGCTTTTTGAACACAATCGACAAGAACTGAATCATGATCAACTGGCTTTAGTCCTGAAGCGTCACTTGCTTGGAGTTGAGAAACGAAGTTTCACCAAGCTCTTCTATCAGGGAGAAATTACACAAGAGCTGCTCAATATTTTGCTCAACAATGTGAACCAGCAAATGGACAGCCTTCACTCTAAAGAAAAAGTTAGCTTAGGACGATTGATTTGGCCTAGTCCTAGAGGTAAGTTGGCTCACACTATTGAAAGGATAGGCGTTTCCAACTACCGAAAACGATTACGTGAGAAGGAAATCATGCTGCGCTATGAAATGTTCCGTGCTCGCCTCATTGTGACTTCAGATGCACTAGAAGCACTGGAAGAAATTAGAGAAGGAAATGTCTTTCTTGATGAAACCGTCATTTCAGAGTTCATTAAGAAGTATAAAACTTGGAGAGAAAAAGCTAAGAAAAAACTGCGAAAACTAGAGAAAGAATTCCCTGAAACTTGTCGGGATATTCAACTCTATCTTGCTCAACAAGCTGCCTTCCACGTGGAAGACAAGATGATTGAAAAACTAAACAGGACAGGAATGACGAGTCCTAAAGTTTATCGAGAACTTAAAAAAGGGCTGGAACGTCGCCAGGCAAACGCAGATCTCTAGGATCCATAGTCCGTGCAATTCTTTTATAATCATGAGCGGCTTTTAAAGCACGCACATCACAGTCTTCATTTTGCCTATGACCTGAGTGACCACGCACCCATTGCCAATTCACTGTCTTCCCAGGAAGGAGTGGCATGAGCTCTTCCCACAGATCTAGATTCTTTTTACGCTTCCAATTGTCCGTCATTGTTTTCACCACCCAAGACGAATCACTAAACACTGTAATTTCACCTTTAAGCTTAAGGAGCTCAATCTCTTTTATTCCTTCAATCACGGCCTGCAATTCCATTCTGTTATTTGTAGAATGAGGAGCTCCATCCGAACCACGATAAGACTTCTTACCCACTTCAATAAGAAAGGCCCACCCACCTGGACCAGGGTTCCCAAGACAACTTCCGTCTGTGTATAAATTTACATCCATGGCCCGCAGTATAAGTCTTTGTGATAAAGTGGCAAAGATGAAAAACACACTTTTACTTATTTTCGTTCTCAGCCTAGGTCTGATTGCCTGTGAATCTAAGCCACAAGGCTATGAGAGGCCTGACCCCATTCAGGAGGAAGCTCTTGTTGAAGAAGAAATGGAAGTGCTTGAGGAAGACACGACGCCTCTTTGTGAGAATGACTCAACGTGGGATGAATCTATTGCAGACTCTCGTAGCTTTCTTGCCCCCACAGAAGAGCTCTACGCGCGTAAGGTCTACTTAATTGAAGACTGGGGTATTCAATTTGAGATTCCAGGCAAGCATTCTGAGTACAATGCATTTAAAGAAGGTGACGATAAAATCCTATTCAGCCTGGCTACCGATCCAGGATGCACCGGCCGTGAAGACACCGCTAACGCTTACATTAGCCGAATCACAGATTATGGAGCTTCTACAAGTGAGTTCAGAGAAGATCATTTAGCAGGAAATGAACTACTGAGTTTTGAGTTTTCAATTGATAATCAGACCTATATTATAGTCTACTTAACAGGTGTACAGGAAGATTTAATGCTTGGACTGCTAGAAACACTTGAAAAAGCTGTTTCAATTGACTAAGATAGGCAAGCTATTGTGAATTTCACACACCTGCAGGTGTCGTATAATGGCTATTACCTCGGCCTTCCAAGCCGATGACAGGGGTTCGACTCCCCTCACCTGCTCCAGATTTAAAAGGCCATCCATCAGGATGGTGTTTTTTGTTTGTGTAGGGGATGAGAACCCATAGGGTTCGATGCACGACGAAGCCGAGAGTCGCAGGAATGCTTGCAATTGACGCCAGGGTACGATAGAATGGTTTTGTAGCTAACGTACCTACCCTTGATCTCAGACTTTCTATCAAAAAACACACAAGAATCTCTTGAAGAAGGATTAAGACTTCTAAACATATGTCGTCCCATCTCTCCAAGTGTTCTTCAAAAAATACGTGAAGAATTTCAAATTGAAATGACTTATAACTCAAATGCGATTGAAGGAAACTCTTTAACTCTCAAAGAAACTTTTTGGGTTATTCAAGAAGGACTCACTATAAAAGAAAAACCTCTTAAAGATCATTTAGAAGCAAAAAACCATAAAGAAGCATTAGACTTCCTATATGACCTTATAGATAGCAAAGACAAACATATAATTTCTGAACGCCTTATAAAGGAGTTACATCAACTTGTTGTAAGAGATTCTCAAAGAGATATTGCAGGTAAATATAGAGATGGGGATGTTATAATTTCTGGCTCTGACCATAAACCACCTTCGTACTTTGAGCTTAAAGAAAGAATGGATGAGTTGATGAAATGGATGCAAAAGCATTATAAAACAATGCATCGAATTGAATTTGCGGCACTATTGCATCATCAGCTTGCACATATTCATCCGTTTTGGGATGGGAATGGGCGCACTTCCAGACTTATGATGAATGTCTTCATTATGCAAGCTGGCTACCCGATTGCCATCATTTTGAAAAATGACAGAAAACGTTACTACCGAGTCCTCTCATTAGCAGACGAAGGCAATTACAAACCACTATGTGAATTTATTGCACAAGCAGTTCTTAGAAGTTTACATATTTACATAAAGCGTCTTCAGCCACCTAAAGATAAGAATGCACAATTTATTAGCTTAAGGGAGCTTGCTGAAAATGAAGATATTCCATACTCAGCAACTTATTTGAGAAAAATGGCCACCCAAGGAAGAATTGAAGCTTTTAAGGAAGGAAGAAACTGGCTTTCCTCAAAGAAAGCCATACTAAAATATATAGATTCACTGTAATAAAGTTCGATTAACGTTCAGGCAGGTGCTCCATTCAAATAAGGTCCCAATTATCGGGGCATTTTTTGAATTATTCACACTAAATGCTAATCTAGCCTCATGAACACCTCTCTACTTGAACGTTTCACACAAATCACAAAAGTGGTTTTAGAAAAACAAATGCAATCTAAAGACGAACCCACAGTTCTCCTTTTTGACCGTCAGTGTGACCTGGCTAGTCTCTTGGCTGATGCCTACAGCGTGAATATGCCTCAAGCAGAGAAGCTCAACTTTGACGATGAGAACCCCGACGAACTACGAGAAAAACTATTGAACCTGCCCTCTGGAGCTACGGTTGTCATGATTCAATCCAGCAATTTCCGCCTAGACGACTTCCGTATTCGCTTGCAGCTTTTCAATGCAGGTATAGGCTGCCTGGAACACGCACATCTCAAATATTTTGGTCCTGATGAACATGAAACCTATGCAAATGCATTGGAATATCGCGGGGAGTACTACCAAAGCTTAGGTGAGAGCTTAGCTGAAAAACTAGAGCACGCTAAAGAAGTTAAAGTAGTCTCCAAAAATGGATCTATTTTGCGTTTTGGTTCTATGGAAAAATGTAAGATCAATCATGGAATTTTCTGGAAACAAAAAAACCGTGGTGGAGCTGCAATTTGTGGGGAAATCTTTACAGAAGCCAAAGACTTCTCCAGCGTAAATGGTGAACTTATGATTGCTGCCTACCCAGGAATGGACTGGAAAATGGTTTCTTGTGAACCTTTTAAAGTGAAAATCGTTAAGAGTATCTTAACGTGTGATGACCCTAAATGCCCGCCTCTTTTCCGAGAAAACATTTTGGATGTGATTGCTGCAAGTGAAGATGGTGAAGTTATGATTCGCGAAGCCGGCTTTGGAATGAACCCAGCCATTTCCCATGCAAATCCACTATCCGATGTCAGTGCCTTTGAACGTATGGCAGGCTTTCACCTATCAATTGGAAAAAAACATCCCATGTATAGAAAGAAGTTAAACAAAGCTGTAGTTCAGCGGTATCACATAGACGTTTTTGCAGATCTAGAGCAAATCTCTATTGATAACGAAGTGGTGTATCAAGCAGGTGCTTACGTTATAGACTCCCCAACTAATCTACCTCCGGCCCATGCCGCTTGAAGGTTGTAACCTCCAGTGAAGCCGTCAATATTTAGAATTTCACCAGCAAAATACAGACCAGGTGTGATCTTGGATTGCATGGTTTTTGGATCCACTTCAGAAAGGTCTACTCCTCCTGCTGTAACAAATTCTTCACCAGGACTGCGACCAATAATATTAAGAGGCAACTGCTTTAAAGATTGGATGGTTTTATTTATGTCTTTTTTGGAAAGCTCATTGTTTCGCTTGTGAAAAGGAATGTCTAAGTAGACACAAATTTGCTTAGCAAATGAGTTCGGTAGTAGATGCCCTAGAATATTGTGGAATTGTTTTTTAGGAGAGCCTGCAATAAGTTGTTTCACCGTTTGTGCGAATTCTTCTTGATTCATATCTGGGAAGAAATCTAATTCTAAACGTGCTGGCTTTTCTCGGAAAAATCGTTCAAATGCAGACAGTGCGGACAGTGCAAAAACGGCTGGCCCTGTCACTCCCTTATGAGTGAACATGAAAGGCCCCGTGAATTCGTAAGTTTTTTCTGCGGTGAATTTCAGCTTCACCTTTTCAAAAGATAATCCTGCCAACTCTTTGATCCATTTATCCTCCAAAGTAAAAGCAGTGAGGCTTGGAGCAAGATCCGTAATCTTGTGTCCTAAAGTTTCTGCAAAAGAATACCCATCTCCTTTGGAACCCGTGCCTTTATAAGCTTGTCCCCCCGTAGTTAAAACCAAAACATCACCTGAAATGATTTCATTCGTATTCAATTGAACGTGGAACTTATCATTGTGACTCAAACCAGTTACTACACTCTTACACATTACTTTCACTTTTGATTTCTTAAGCATGTTTTCAAAAATCCCAACAATGTGAGTCCCATTGTCTGATTTAGGAAAAATACGAAGATCCTCCTCTTTCTTAAGAGGCACTCCATGAGCTTCCACCCAATCTATCATGGCTCGTGGAGGAAAACCATGCATCGCATTCCGTAAGAATCGTGCTCCTCGTGGGTATGCGCTGAGAACCTCTTTTAAATCTTCCACTCCGGTGGTCACGTTGCAACGCCCTCCTCCTGATATGATCACCTTTTGCCCCAATCGTTGATTACGCTCAATAAGAACGATCTCTGCTTTTACGTTTCTTTCAGCTAAAGCAGCGGCAGTCATCATTCCTGCAGCGCCTCCACCAATGATAATAATTCTAGTCATTAAGCATATCTTCAATGAAATAAATCACCCTTCTAGCTGAATCAATATACTCTAAATTTTCAATGTTTCCTTCTTGTGTCTCTAGACTCCAAGCCATTCCTTCAATACTACTTGTCACGGATCTATCACCTTCATGCATAGTCAAAGTAAGACTCACGGCACCTCCCAATTCATTAGTGACTTGGTCTTCATTCACCTCCTCCCACAGATTCTCTTTTTCAATAAGCTCCATCAACTCAAGAATTTGCTCTTCACTTAAACGAATCGTATCACTTCGGTAGGTCTCAAAATCAGAATCGGGATGATAACCACTGTAAGACCAGCCATAACGAGCAATATCATCGGCAATAGTCACTCCCTCACTTTGGCTATTACTATCTTGACTCGACTCCATTTTGTCGTAAGTAATCTCCAAATAAAAATCTGGATTTTCACTTAGTTGTAGCGTGGTGCACCCAAGAAATAGAAGTGCGAGAATAAAGATCTTTTTCATGGCGTAATATTTAGCTTTCACTCGCAGCATACGGAGCTTCTTTGCTAAACTCCAGCCATGAGTATGAAAATACATGACTCCTGGGAAAGCCCCCTTCAAAATGAATTGGAAAAAGAATATTTCCAAAAACTTACTCAGTTTGTGAATGATGAATATCAACGAACCCAGGTTTACCCAAAAGCTAGCAATGTTTTCCGAGCTCTGGACCTTTGCCATTTTGATCAAGTTAAAGTTGTTATCTTGGGACAAGACCCTTATCACGGACCCAATCAAGCCAATGGGCTTTGTTTTGCTGTGCATGATGGAACCCCACTCCCGCCTTCTCTGAAGAATATATTTAAAGAAATGGAAACTGATATTGGAGCTCACCCTAAGACTGGTGATTTACTCCACTGGGCTGAGCAAGGTGTCTTGCTTTTAAACTCCACACTCACCGTGCTTCCTGGAGAAGCACGGTCTCATCAAAAAAAAGGATGGGAAGACTTTACCGATGCCGTGATCCAAGAAGTTTCAGACAAAAATGAAAATGTGGTTTTTATGCTCTGGGGTAGCTACGCTCAAAAGAAAGGAAGCATCATTGATTCAGAAAAACACCTCATACTTAAAGCGCCACACCCTTCACCGCTTTCCTCTTATCGTGGCTTTTTTGGATCCAAACCTTTCAGCCAGGCCAATGAATACCTAGAGTTGCATGGGAAAGAACCTATTGATTGGATTTGTGCTTAGGCAAAGTGATTTCATTAACAGGGTTAAAACTATGACGAGAACACATCTTAAGGTGCGTGTCTCGTGCTTAGGTTTGCGTTCTTAGTTCAGACGGCTATAATGATATGAAACATCAAGAAAAGATGCTTTCCAAAAAGAACTAG
>JBLIGW010000022.1:0-12825 GCA_047635955.1 Oceanicoccus sp. | reverse complement strand
TTAAGGCCTGGTCATTTGCTCCAACTGTAAATTCTGAATTGTTTTTATCTGGCGTTATTGTTAGCCCGAACCCTCTTTCTTGCATCAGTGCGATTGCTGCATCTGCATGCTTCTTTGCACCTTCATATCCTTTGTTCCAGTCAGTTAGACTTTCGACGTAAGGGTGGTCAGCTAAATAAGCTGTGTTTGCAGCATTTGCAATAGATTGAATGTCTACAAGGTGATTGGCTTGGTATTTCCCTGGACGGCTTTCCCAGTTATGAGTGTCATTTAACCAGTAACTGTTGTCTTTAAAGGTTAGTGTTCCACTGGCTGTTATTTGAATTGGCTGATGTTTGAAATCTTCGTGAGGAGTCTCTTCAGCACTGTCTCTCATCACTTCATCTAGGAAAACGACCTCTCTAAGCACTTTACGTGCATCAACTAATGCGTCACTTGGGTCTTCATAACTCAAGCTGACTCCGTCTCTGAACATGTCAGGGTATTTGGTGCTTATTGTCCAAAGTCCGTCGTTAAAAGTTAAGTCTAAGCTACTTCCTTCAAGTTCAAGTGTAATTCCGTTTTCTAGTTCTGGGCCTTTTCTTTCCATTCCTGCTTTGTCCACTTCGGGCATGCTGTCAAAAGCCCCATTGATCCATTTAAGAGGGTCTTCACTTAATTCTTCACGTTTTTCATCAGCTTCTTTTTCTGACTCATGATTGGCTAAGTATTCTCGGAAGCCATCCGTCATAAACTTTTGACGTGCACGTTCAAAGGCTTCAGCGCCTTCTTTAGAGGCATGTCCTTTAAGAATAGCTCGTAAGTCTTTGATGCAAGCTTCTTCATCTGTTTTTTGGTAGTATTCCCAGAAAACTTCCACATCAGGAATCATTGCTTCCGTTACTCCATCATATGTTTTGTTTCCATTCTCGTCTTTTCCGTCTTCACTATAGTCTTTCAGAAGAAATTCATTTACTTCTTTTGTTAATTCATTGAAATATTTCTCCCATGACTCTTCCAACTTGGTCATTGTGTCAGGAGGGATCGAGTTTTGTTTGAGATCTTCAATTGTTTCTTGAATTGCCTCAGTATCAAGATTGTTTTTTCCGTACCAAGCTCTGAATTCATCGTCATATTTAGGATTGATTGCCTTAACTAATTCTCCGAATTCTTTAACGGCATCGTCATGAAGCTTTATTTCTTCTTCCGCTTCCGCTTTCTCTTCTTCGGCAACTTCTTCTTGTTCTTTTGCTCGAAGAGCCTCTTTTTCAGCGGCTTTTCTTCGTTCTTCGGCTTCTTCAGAGGCTTTTTCACGAGCTGCTTTTTCTTTAGATTCACGTTCAACTTTTTCTTCAACTTTTTCTTCAGGTGTTTCTTCTCGATTCCCTCGGACTTCTAAATCCTCACTACTGTCTGGGTCTGGTTTTGTATCTTCGTCATCCTTATCTTCATCCTCGTCTTTATCTTCATCAGGGGCTTCGTTTGAACCTCCACCATTTCCATTATTTGGAACTTCTGGGTTTTCATTCACACCTCCATGGTCTGGACGCACAATGATTGGTGCGATGCTGTCTTGGTCTTCAATATGGTTAACATGACGTCTCAAAGACGTTCTAAGTCCACGAATCATGTCGCGTAGTTCTTGTAGATCAGAGCGCATTACGTTCTTTTGTGGTGCTTTACCTCCTTCTTCGTAGTCTCCTTCATCGAAATTGTCTCCAAGTAGGTCAACACGAGATTTAATCGCATTGAAGTCTTTCAGGTCAAAATCAAGATTTTCAGCTTCATGTTGAGCAATTAACTCTTCAGCTTCCGCCAGTCTAATTTTAAGACGACGGGGAAGCCGGGCATTGCTTAAGTCGATCTCACTCCTAATAGAGTCTCGTTCACCACGAAAACCCTCTCGTGCTTCTTGGCGAGCTTCACGTCTTTCTTGACGGTCAGTTTTACGATCACTTCGGTCGTAATGTTCTCTGTTAGTTTCATTATCACCTCCCGGTGAGGTTTCGTGATGTCTTCGACTGCCCATACGTAAGTGTTTAATAAATCTTATGATTATATCATAAAAGGGCCTTTCCCTCAAGTGTGAGAGGGGCTGGAGGTGTTTTTTTGCTTACGCTGTGCTATAGTTCATGCGATCTATTCTAGATTAATATATTTTAAACCCAATTTTCATGTCAGATGAAGTAAAAGGATACTGTATGAAGTGTAAGGAATCTCGTACTATGGTTGAAACGACAGAAGTTAAAATGAAAAACGGTCGTCCAGCCATGAAAGGTAAGTGTGGTGAATGTGGATGTGGAATGTACAAAATTCTTTCTACAAAGAAATAATTTCTTTTTTCACTTCAAAAGACCTCTCAGAAATGAGGGGTCTTTTGAAGTGGTGGTTCACAGCGGATTGGTTGCTACTTATTCGAGTTCCGAAAAAATACTAAGCCTCATCCGCCCCAATATCTGGCGCACTAGCATCACGCGCATCGCCGTCGATGTCAGTGCTTACATCACCTACAGGCGTACCAGCTCCAAGTGCATCAGAAAGAGCTCCAATGTGAAGATCGCTAGAGGAAATGAAAAAGACGATTCCTTCCAAAGAGTTTGTATCGTAACCCCAATCTGCTTGCCAGTCGATCAGATCATTTTCTGAATTGGCGACATCACAACCTTCAAATAGATTGTAGTCAGAGTCCAAACTAATACTTTCATCTCTGCTGGAATCCCAATTGTAAGCTTCGTCACCACTGTCTACACAGTAAAAAGCATTATTCTTCGAAGTAATGGAGTCCGCGGCGGTACTAGTGGCATATAAAGCAACATCATTGCCAGAAAAACTGTTGTTGAGGAAAGAGATAGCTCCATTGTTATCCAGATATAAAGCGCGTTCGGTGTCCACAATAAAATTGTTCTTGATGAGCCCCACATCCACGCTCCGCATCTTGATTCCACGAGACCCTGATTGAGCCACAGGGGCTTGTATTTTATTGGAATTGATCAATACTTCTCCAGCAGTATTGATGTGAATGGCTTCATCAGTATAAAACTCAATTCGATTATCATAAATATCTACGCTTTCTACGTCAAATATGCCAATCCCTTCTGCACCTGACTCATAAATAGTAGTTGAAGTAATGACGGCTGAACCCCCATAATCTGCCGATATAGAATCATAGGTAGACCCATAAAGGTAACTATCCTCTATAGTAAAGTCAGTAAAATCGTCAATCCGAATATGGCTTCCCAGAGAGTCAAAAATGATGGTTTGGCTCATGTAAATGATTGCGCTATTTGAAAACTCCATAGCATCATTAGCAGCACGGAATACAGCTACTTCACTCATGCTGATGTCGTCTACTTGACTAGCATGCAAACCCTCCTTTCCAAGTGGGTCGGTAATTACAACTTCAGTCATAGAAACATCATCAATATCGTAAAGAAACAGCGCAGCATCGGTTCCATTTTGTCCACCATAAGCAAGCATGACATTGTCCATCTCTAAATAACTGGAGTAACGAATGCGCAGTAGTTCTTCTGTGCTATCACTCATGTCTAAGTTCTCAATGGTCACATTGGTGTTGCTATCCATATCCATACCTATACTTAAACCTGCTGTATCCACATTCACATCTTTTATATTCAGATCAGTGAGATCTTCAAATACGTTGATACCCACTAAGCTCAGATCACTAACCGTAAGACTCGTAAGATTGCTAGGCTGTTCCACTAAAAGGACATAATCTCCTGCTCCAGGCGCATGCTCTAAGGTTGCTCCACCTCCATAAGAAGTGAGAGTGAGTTCGCTAGAAGCTGCATCTTCTAAGCCTAAAGTTCCGTACAGGTGTCCCGTAAAGCACACGGTTTCAACGCTACTATCCATCAGAAGGTGACTCGCAGCAGGCACTACCCCTCGGTAAGGTGCAGAAAAAGTTCCATCTCCTCCTGGACTAGCGGTCGAATCCACAAAAATACTCGTACTGCTCAATGGACTACATGTAAGGCTTAGTATTGGGCCTCCGCCACCTTTCATAGCAAAGGCACTCTGTAAGCTACTTCCATCATTCCCTTGCCACATGCCGAAGCCAGGGCCAAAGGAGAGAACTGTAACAATAAGAATCATCACAAGATAGCGAAAGCTAGAAATACGCTTAGTAGAGGGCATAGTCTGAATTGGTTAATTGATGTAGACTTTAAATTATCGTAGAATGACCTCAAAGTCGACCTTATCTAGAAGGTGGAACTTTTCCATGAAATGGTGGGCGCTATAGGAGTATCCATTTGCTTTGCAAATGTTTTACTGAGGTCGTCACTCGGACATCCCAAAGCCTGCTTTGTCGCGTCTCTCGTTCCTACTCAGCATCGAACCTACGGTTCTCCTCCCTTGCTGCTAACGCAGCGTCAAAAACAAAAGTTCACATACTGTGAACCCTTCTTTTTGAAATGGTGGGCGCTATAGGAGTCGAACCTATGACCTTCTGGGTGTAAACCAGACGCTCTAACCAACTGAGCTAAGCGCCCATATAATGGGGGTTGATGGTGGGCAAGAGAGGACTTGAACCTCCACGGACAAAAAAGTCCACTAGCCCCTCAAGCTAGCGCGTCTACCAATTCCGCCACTTGCCCGTTTTTTGAATTTTCAACCACAGCTAAGCTGCCAAGGCATTTTAGCGGATCTTGCGGAAAGGGCAAGTTTTTTCTACAATGTAGTTACTAACGCCAAAAAACATGACAGAACCACTTATGTTCCTTCAGGGACTTGGGCTTTCACTTTTGCTCGGAGCTCTTGTTGGGATTGAACGGGAAAAGGACCACTATGATGAAAAAGGACGTCACCAATTTGGACTCAGAACGATGTCTCTCACCGCAATGCTTGGTTATGTCTCTTATATGCTTTTCTCGCTGAATACGCCTATTTTTGCGGTATTTACGTCGGGTTTCTTCTTGTTGTTGTTGGCTTCGTACTGGAAAACGGCAAGCAAAAACGTAAACACTGGAGTTACTACCGAAATGGCGGCGATTTTTGTTTTTATTATTGGGATTTTGATGGGAATGGATCAACTGCTTATGGCAGCAAGCACTACATTGGTGGTTCTCTTACTCTTATACTTTAAAGAGAGTCTGCATCATTTTGCTCATAAGGTTTCAAAGCAGGAGTTTTATGCAGGGGTTAAATTCTTAGCTATCGTATTTGTCATTTTACCTCTTCTTCCTAATGAGATAATGGGACCTTTAGAGGTACTGAATCCTTACGTTATCTGGTTTGTTGTGGTGCTGATCTCGAGCATTTCTTTCTTAAGTTACATTGCAATCAAATGGCTTGGGCCACGTAATGGGATTGGTTTTGGAGGTTTCCTGGGAGGGCTCGTGTCTTCTACTGCTGTTTCAATGAGTTTCTCAGACTTAAGTAAGAAGAATAAAAAGATAGTAAATCCATTTGTTTTTGGGATCTTACTCGCCTCTACGGCAATGTTCTTTCGTGTTTTACTTGAGGTTTTCGCTCTGAACAAAGAGCTCCTGCCTTATCTACTCGTTCCAATGGGTTCAATGGGTGCGGCAGGCCTGCTCATATGTTTGATTCTTTGGTTTAGTGCTAAAAACGATAAAAAGCCTAAATTTACGGAAAAAGATCTTAAGCTTAAGAGTCCATTTCAGCTTAAGCCAGCGATTCAGTTTGGACTTTTGTTTGCAGCTTTGCTTTTGATCTCGAAATACGCGACGCAAACTTTTGGTGATCAAGGGCTTTATATAACGGCGTTTCTCTCAGGGGTGATGGATGTAGATGCAATTACGGTCTCTATGGCCAATCTTCACAAGGCAGGGGAGATATCTGCTAATTCAGCTTCTATTGCGGTTACCATTGCGGCAATGACGAACACCCTTTCTAAGGGCTTAATAGTGCTTTCTTTTGGGTCTAAACGGGTTGGACGAAGGGTTCTGTTTGGAATGACTTTAATCCTTGTGATTGGAGCCGCTAGTCTATTCACATTCACAGTATAGAAAAAGCCCTTCCAGGAATGAATCTTGGAAGGGCTTTTATTGTTTAAATTTTATCCTGTGACTTCAGATAGGCTGTATTTGTCTCGCCCCACTCTAATGAACTCAGGTTTATTCTTTAGGTTCAGGTAGATAGTGATTGTTTTCACATGTCTTTGTTCTAGAACTGCTTTTGTGATTTCTTCACGTGTACGAGCTTTCCCATCAGATAGGATGTCTCGGATTACATCAGAAACGGTTCCTGTTTTGTAACCCCACTCTTTTAGTGCGTAAATTCCACGTCCAATGAGTACAAAGCTTTCGTTTCGAATAAGTTCATTGTGAACTGCCTGTACGTTCACTCGTTTCTCATCGAATGCATTTCCTTTAATAAGATTAGAAATCTTAGTGAAGTGAAGTGGCTTCTTTTCTCGTTGAAGAATGTAGTGAATTTTGTCTCGTAATGTTCTAGGGTGAATGTGTCGCCATGCGAAAAGTCCAATTCCAGCATCAGTAAATTTACATTCCTTAGTTATAAGTAGAATGTTTTTAATTGTTTTCTCTCCTAAGTTGTAAGGGATTGATTCGTTTACTTTTGCAGTCAGATTATTTGCTGGCATTACATTTTTATTCTTTTGTAGCGTTTTCACGCTTACCTTTGATACATCCTTGATTACTGCTGACTTAAAGCTGCTAAGTCGCCAGTGAGGGTGGTATTTAAGAGTATTTGATTCAAATTCAATTTCTTTGTCGAGAATGAGTGCTAAATGTAGATCTTGAATTTCTTCGTCAGTTACATTTGGCAGGATCTCCATTAAAAGTCCTTTGAAGTAGCTGTCTTTAGTTACACCTCCTTCTTTTTCTAAAAGCGCTTTTGCGAATTCCGTCAGGATTCGAATGTTTGTGTTCTGCGCATTTCGTTCTAGTTTTCGTAGTGCACTTTTTTCAATTTGTCGGATTCGTTCACGAGTGACTCCAAAATGTTGTCCAATTTGTTCTAATGTTTGTCGTTTGTTTTCTCTGAGTGCGAAGCGATTTTCAATAATATACTTTTCCTTATCTGAAAGAACGATCAAAAGATGTTCAATAAGTGAATGTAATTCAACTTGCTGAGGAGACAGCTGTGAATTTATTGTGAAATTTGTGTTAACCATTTTGACGGATGTTATAGATTTGACGAGACAATTCTTGTTTTTATTGCTTCGTAACATAAACCTACCAGTTATTTCACTCTTTTGTAAATAGATTAGTGCGCTTTCCTATTGTCAAAAGTGTTTACACTCGTGCTTCTCGACTTAAATTAATGGTTTAGAAAGGCTCTCATTTGCACTGTCTTTGATCTCAAGGCCTAATGCGGTGAGTTGATCACGTAGTTCGTCAGACTTAGCCCAGTTTTTTTCACTTCGTGCTTCTTCTCGCTCGAGTATTAAAGCTTTTTGTTCTTCTGTGATTTTGAAATCAACAGGGAATACGTTAAAGAGTTCGTTTAGTTTGTTTAGGGTTCCGCGTATTTCACTTGGTTTCCTGTTCATCCATTCAAATATTTGAGCTATAGCACCTGCTACATCCAAGTCATTGGCCATTTTTTCTTTAACTGAATCTATTAAGTCTTCGTCAATGCCACCCTCTTCGTTCTCCAAATAGAAACTATCTAAACTTTTTAGTGTGTTTCGTGCTTGGTCTAGCATTTCTCGGTTGAATTCTATGGGGGATCTATAATGAGTTCCCATTAAGAAAAATCGTACAACCCGAGGGTGATACTCCTTGAATATGTCTTTTAGGGTAAAGAAGTTGCCAAGTGACTTGCTCATTTTTTCTTTATCAACGGTGATGTATCCATTGTGCATCCAGTAACGAGCAAAGCTTACGCCATTAGCTCCTTCACTTTGAGCAATCTCACATTCATGATGAGGGAACTTCAAATCTAGTCCACCTCCGTGGATGTCGAAAGTCTCACCAAGAATAGATCGGCTCATTCCACTACATTCAATGTGCCAACCTGGTCGACCATCACCCCAAGGGCTAGACCAAAAAGGTTCACCTTCTTTTTTAAATTTCCAAAGCACAAAGTCTTGGTGGTTTCTTTTGTCTTTTCGTTCTTCGATTCTTGCGCCAGCGTTTAACTCGTCTAATTTCTGATGAGATAACTTTCCGTATTCTTTAAAAGTGGTGATGTCGTAGTAAACACCGTCTTCAAGTACGTAGGCATGTCCTTTCTCTTCTAGCTTACTTATTATGTCGATCATCTCTTCAATGTACTCTGTGGCTTTTGGGTTGTGGCTTGGTGGCATAACGCCCAACTTTGCGTAGTCTTCATCATAAAGAGGGGAGATTCGGTCAGAAAGCTCAGAAACAGTGATTCCTTCTTTTGCTGCTCGATTTATCATCTTGTCATCAATATCCGTGTAGTTGAAAACAAAATTAACCTTATAATCCATGAAGAGTAGGAATCTTCGGACAATATCAAAAGCAACGGCACTGCGTCCGTGACCTAGGTGACCATTGTCATAAACAGTGGGACCACAAACATACATTCCTACGGTTTCACCAGCTGATTTTTCAAAAGGAACTTTTTCACCCTGCAGACTGTCGTATATCTGAATCATAGCATTGAGTTGAGTAAGGGGCGTACAATCCTATCAAGAACAATCACAACAACAATGGGTGATAAATCAAACATTCCTAGTTTAGGCAGGGCTTGTCGTACAGGTTTTAATATAGGCTCCGTTGTCTCCATGACAAAGCGTGACAGTGGGTGTCTCTCAGGATGAGGGACGAACCAAGACATTAAGATCCTAATCACAATAAGCATTGTGACTACGTCTATCAGTATGTTTACGGTTTGTTGTAGAAAATTCATAAAAGGGGCAGATTAACTGCCCCAGGATTCTATCAAAGTTTTTCTCAAATGACGACTAGCTTTACTTTCGTCTTGTGAATGCTGCGGCACCAAGGCCACTTATCGCAAGTAGTATACCTGTTCCTGCACCTGTTTCTGGTGTTTTAGGGGGTAGTACAGTTAGTTTGGTTTGTTCTTCGAACTCAGGACGGTCTTCGCTGCTCGTAGTGTCTTTTTCAAGAGCAACTGGTATTCCAATCACTGCATCACTTTGAAGACCTTTGTTTCCATCTACGTCTATGGCAGTTACTGCGAAATAGTAAACTTCTTCTGCGGGAAGGTTTGTGATCTTCCAAGTTGTTGAGCTGTCAAAAGTTTCTGAACTGGCAAATAGTGCATCTGATGAAGGTCCATAATGAACTTCATAGTAGGCGATAGGTGTGTCACTTTCTGGAGTTTCCCAGCTTATAAGTATTGTTTCTTCGTCGGCAGTTGTTGTAACTCCGATTACTTGGTCAACCGCGCCTTCAGCAACAGTTTCGTCTTCAAAGTCACCTTCAGAGTCCTCTGTGGTGTCTTCATCAGTGGCTTCTTCTGTGGAGACTGAATCGAGAACATTAAGAGTCATTTGGTCACGATATTGAACGTCATTGCCAAGTGCGTCAGTGAGCACTACATCCAGTCCGTAAAGGCCTTCGTCAGAAGGCATTGGGATGGTAATAGTGTATTTCCCTGATGTTGAGGTTTCTGTTAATTCATAAACTTCGTCGTTGAAGACGATGCTAACGTTTTCCAGATCACCTTCAGATAAAATTGTAATCTCAACTTCAGATTCAGTCTCTAGGTCTCCATCAGGATTACTTTTTATAGAGACTATCTCTGGCGCTGTGGTGTCAATGTTTACTTCTTCTAGGTCTGACGTCTCTAGGACTTCAAGAATTTCTTCTTCTCCTTCGGCTCCGTCTCCTAGCTCTACAATTTCTACATAAATGTCGTATTTACCGTCATCTAGATTTGAAACTTGATAGCTAAAGCTGTTGTCAAATTCCACCTCAGTTCGGCCTGCTTCTTCGTCATCTAGGTAGATTATCGCACTGTATCCATATTGAGCGCTTCCTTGGATCTCAATGTTGTCTTCAGAGTAACTTCCAGAAGCGGGACTAATCAGTGTGAAATCCCCATCTCTATCGAAATCATCGTCAACAAAGTCACTATCATACTCAGCGTCACTATTCTCGTCAGTTACTACTTCAATTTCGAAGTCTCCATCAATAGTGTATTGATCAGTGTCGTTAACTGAAACGGTTTGAGTCCCTGGTGTAACTAGTTTTACAGAAAGGCTGAAGTCATGACTTCCTGCGTCTTCAGCAAGGAAGGTGTAATCGTTTGGTAGTGTGGCACTTCCGTCTGTTGATGAGAATCGAATGGTTCCAGTGTAATCGCTTACGGTGAGATTGTTCTCGTCCAAGGCAGATACACTTACATTTAATTGGTCACCTACTTCAACGGTAGCGTCGTCTTCACCTACTAGCTCAATTGAGAAGTGGTCTAGTGGACCAGCTTCTGAAGAAAGAACTACGCTACTAAAGAGGTTACTAAACCCTCCTTGGTCTGCATTTGTGTTATTTCCAATCACGGCTACTTTGGGTCGAGCCCGAAGTGTTGTGTTGCTACTAGTATCTATTACTGCAAACTCGGCTAAGTAATCGTCGCCTTGTGAATTTGCTAGTGCGTAAAATCGAATTTCACCATTTTGATCTGTTGCAAACTCTGGTGAGTAAACGTCTACATAAGCATCGCTTGATATCATTTTGACCACGTGTCCTGAAAGTGGATTCATTAGTGAATCCTTTAGGGCAACCGTTAGTTCAAGTGTTTCTCCTGCCATAACAGTGTTCTTGCTTACCGATATACTTGATTTTGTATCGGAAACAGTTCCAGCATAAACTTCAAAAGGCTCTTCGTTAGAGAATCCTTCATCTTTTCCAAGATGTCGAACGGAGACTAGATAGTCTCCAGCTAAGCTTATATGAGCACTATCAATACTTAGGCTGGCACGGCCTTCGTCATCTGTAATGGCTTGGAGTATTAATTCTTTACCATTTGGTTTTGTAATACTGAGCTCAAGTAGAGTAAGGGGGTCGCCCTTTAATTCGACTTGGCTAGATAGTCCTGCAATGCTGCTATGAGTCATTAGGACACTTGCATAGGTGTTGTTTTGAGGTTCAGCATCCGATAGAAAGGGGTTGCTGAGTAAGGCGACTGCAATAGCCGCCACCAGGAGTGTACGACTTGCTTTGAACAGCTTTGAGAAAGTAATGTGTGCCATTGCCGTCTAGGTTTTAGTTAATCTATCTGAATATCATATCATATTTTGGCAATTTTCTCAAGAGTGGTAAGATATAGGCATGATAAAAAGACTACTCGCAACTCTAACGCTAACATTCCTTTGTTTCGGCCAAGTATTGGCCTTTTCCCTTCCTGGAGAAATCGATCAGGAGATTGAACTCACGGAAGAAGCTCCTTCAATTCAGGCGGTAGTTTCCGCAGATTTTAATGTTGAGGTCAATAAAAAGATTATTTTTGACGCTTCTGCTACGGACTTAAGTCCTTATATAGATTTAAACTCAGTGACTTACGAGTGGTTTTATGGAGATGGAAATCGAGAGCAGGGGGTTGAGGTGGTTCATACTTACGCTGAATCTGGAGAGTATGAGGTTACCTTAGTGGTAAGAGATGCAGGTGAAAATCAATCAACTATTATTCACGACTTGTTGGTTTATGAACGTTCAATCGCTTTGGTTACAAATGTGGCAGACAAGGAAGAACAAATTCAAAGTTTTGTTGATTCCGCTAGGGAGCAGGATGTTCTTATCAATCTAATTGAGACTTATGATGCGCAGTCTGAGTTCCTTGCGGAAGAGGCGTTGCAAAAGAAGGTTTTTGAGAACTTAGATGCTTTGGATCAGGCTAATTTAATACTGGTTTGGACGGAGGGGAGTTCAGGGCTTACCTTGTTCTCGCAGCTCAAAGGAAGTCTTTCTGATGAAGTTTTCTTTGAGGGAAAGAGCATCGTATTCATATCAGATGCTGACTTTGGATCTTTAGAAAATATTGCTCGTGGTGTTTATCAAAGTATCAATCCTGACGAAATTATTTTGGCTAGATCTGAATCTGTCTGGGTTATTCTGGAAACACAAACGATTGAAGAGTTTTTGACATTGCTTGAGAGTCGAGATGTTCAGTATGTAAAGGTAGACACTAAGCTACAGTTGAGGCCTTGGAATGTGCTTAGTTATCTTGTGAATGTAATGCTGGACAAGGGTGTCCCCAGTAACACTATTCGTTTGGTGCTAATGTTACCTGTGATTGTTACAGTGGTGGCCTTTATGAAGCAGGTTTTTGGCTTAGCAACTTTGGGGGTTTACACTCCTTCAATTTTGGCTTTGTCGTTTATAGCACTGGAGCTTAGTTACGGTTTGATCATACTCCTTTCTATCTTAGCAATTGGAACAATCACTCGCTTGTTTTTACGAAAATACAGACTGCTTTATATCCCACGAATGGCAATCGTTTTGACCTTCGTTAGTTTGACCATCTTGGTTCTGCTTTTCATTGGTGCTGTCCTGGATATTTCTTCTGTTGTGGGGGTTGCAGTTTTCCCTATGTTGATTATGAGTACAATGGTTGAGAAGTTTGTAAGTATTCAAAGTGGTAAAGGTTTGCGACGTGCGTTAACACTGGTAGGTGAGTCTATTCTAGTGGCTATACTTTGTTACTTTGTGGCTGAGTGGTCATGGTTAAAAGTAGTTATGCTCGGACATCCTGAAGCTATTTTACTTTTCCTTATTGCAAATGTAGCTATGGCTCGTTGGAGTGGTTTACGTTTGCTTGAGTATGTTCGTTTCAGAGAAATTATCCGTCACGCCGAAGAATAATGGGACTATTACCTGATTTTGGGATTTTAGGAATTAATGCAAGAAACCTCTTGTATGTTCGTCCTTTTAACAAAAAAAAGGCCGTTCGTATGGCTGATGACAA
>JBLIGW010000021.1:0-12929 GCA_047635955.1 Oceanicoccus sp. | reverse complement strand
GCAGGTTCCACCAAGAATGGTCGCGATTCGAATGCGAAACGACTAGGGGTGAAGCGAAGCGGAGGACAACCTGTTACAGCTGGTTCTATCCTTGTACGACAAAAAGGTACTAAATGGCATCCGGGTGAAAACGTAGGAGTTGGAAGAGATTTCACTCTTTTCGCACTTTCTGCTGGAGTAGTTAAGTTTACTCAAAAACGAAATCTTAAATTTGACGGAAGTCGAAAGCGAGACACAATCGTTAACGTTGTGGCAGCTTAATCACTTGGTTGAAAAAACAATATAGAAAAGCTATTCTACAGAGGAATAGCTTTTTATTTTTCTAACCACGCAATAAAAAAATGAAAAATGCTCAACTTAATCCAATGGCTGCGGGTCTAACAATGGGGGGGCTTTGGGCTCTCGCACTCTTTGTTATGACGCTTGTTGCCGCAAGTAACGGATACGCTTCACACATTTTTGAGATGTTAGTAGGTATTTATCCTTATTATGAACTCACTACTGCTGGTGCATTCTGGGGACTCCTATGGGGATTCTTGGACGGAGCAATCGGAGGGTACTTCATGGTTTGGGTCTACAACATGGTCGCTAAAAAACTAGGATAAAACATGTCATTAGAATCATTCTTTGGTCTCGAGGAAGGTGAAAGTTCAGGAAGCAAAGAAGCTTCTGAAGCTTTTCAAGAACAGGTGCGAAAAAACGCTAAGGCCATTACGGCCATGGGCAAACACCAGAAAAAACAAAGTGCGCAAGAGGACAAACTCGCGCGTATTTTGGTTGCCTTCCTTCAAGATCCTGGAAAACACGCCGCTGTATTTTTGGTGGTAAAACTTTTGCAAGATAATGTGCCAGGAGCTTTTATCCTGGCGATACTCAGTATTTCAGATCCAAACCTTCAAGAAGATATTGTTAAAACGCTGCAGCTTTTATCTCCAGAAATGACTGCCATTGAAGGAGCTGACTCAGCTCAAGAGCAATTGATAAACTTTGGAGGAGATGGAACCTTACCAGAAATTGTTAAGCAAGAACTGAATGACTGGGGAGAATTGATTTATCGCGCCGGAGCTTTGCTTCCAAATAAAACTTTAAATACGGTTTTGACACCAGAGTACAAGTTGAAATCTATCGTTCTTGACCTGATTGACTATTCTCTAGAAGAATATTTCACACGTCAGGGCTTGGAACTTTCACAGAAACGAACCCGCCAGTTCGCCCTCATGAGTATCCAATCGGTACTCATTAAACTTCGAGACTTAGCTCAGTCTAAAACGGACGCTGAAATCATCGAAGCAAAATAACGCCACACATCTATGTCTTCTCAAATTGGACTCATTGGTCTTGGGACTATGGGTAAGTCTCTTGCTCGCAATATTGCATCTCGTGGTTACAAGGTGAGCGTTTGGAATCGTACCTATGCAAAAGTGACGAGCTTTGTTGACGAATTTGGTGCAGATAAATTTTATGCACCGCAGAATTTTGAAGACTTCATTAATAGTATTGAGGTCCCTAGAAAAATAATTCTACTTTTACCCTCAGGTGAAGCTACAGAAAAAACTATTGAACAATTAGCAGGAATATTAGACGCAGGAGATAGTGTGATGGACGGAGCGAATCAACACTTTATGGACTCTCAAGCCTTTCAAGAAATGATGACGTCAAAAGGGATTCATCTTTTGAGTTGTGGGGTTTCTGGTGGTGAAGAAGGCGCTCTTAAAGGGCCAAGCATGATGCCGGGTGGGCCAATAGAAGCGTGGAATCTTTTTGAACCAATATTGAGTGCCGCGGCCGCTGAAGATTTTTCTGGTGGAGCGTGCGTTGCTTACATGGGGGAGAAGGGAGCCGGTCATTACGTGAAGATGGTTCACAATGGAATTGAATACGCCGAAATGCAAATGCTCGCTGAAGCTTACAAGCTACTTCATGATGTTTACAGATTGAGTCATGACGAGATTGCAGATATTTTTGAAGAATGGAACGCGGGAGACTTAGCCTCTTATCTAACGGAAATTTCCGTAGAGGTCTTAAGAAAAAAAGAAGAAGGAAAAGATCTTTTGGATTTGATTTTAGACAAAGCCGGACAAAAGGGAACCGGCCGATGGACGAGCGAAGAAGCACTAGTCCTTGGAGTGCCGACACCTTCGATTACAGGCGCTGTTTTCATGAGAGCTTTCTCCGCTGACAAGAGCGTAAGAACTAGGATTGAGGAGCATTTCCCAAGCATTTCTCAGGCGCCAAATATGACGATCTCGGAAGCCGCTTCTCATTTGGAGAAAGCACTTCTTGCAGCGCGAGTCAGTAACTTTGAACAAGGCTTTGCTTTACTGCGAGCGGCTGATGAAGCTTACGGTTTCAATCTTAATCTCTCAGAAATTGTTAGAGTGTGGCAAGGGGGATGCATCATTCGGTCCAAGGTTTTGAAAGATATGCACGCAGCATTTAAGGAAAACACAGACTCACTTTATTTCTCAGGTTTTGCTCAGAAAATAATCAACGAAGGTCTTTCAAGTTGGAGATTGATAGTTCAGTTGGCCACAGCTCAATCTGTGCCAATGCTTTCTTTAAGCGGAGCACTCACACATTTTGAGGCTTACAGCCAAGGCCGAGGCAGCGCTAATTTCATTCAAGGCCTGCGTGACAATTTCGGTGCACACACTTATGAACGTGTAGACAAAGAAGGTTCCTTTCACTCTAAATGGTAATGAAAAACAATCCACTCCACCAAATCGCAAAGAATAATTTTACGCTTTTTATTTATGGAGCTTCTGGTTCATTGGCAAAGCTAAAACTTTTCCCAGCCATTTATGAACTAGCTGCGGAGAAGCGCCTACCAAAAGATTATCAGGTGGTGGGTTACGCACGAACTCCAATGACTCAAGCCGCGTTTCGTGAGTTTTTTGAAAAATCAGTCCGCAAAGAAACTGAGTTTGTGGACGACAAAGTGATGAATAAATTATTGAAAAGTGTTCATTATTTTAGTGGTCAATACGACAGCGAAGAAGATTACAAAAAGTTCCTGAAATACATTCGCAGTTTAGAATCAAATAAGAGCCGTGTGAGAATCGCTTACTTTTCAGTTCCACCTTCTGCCTTTACGGGTATTTTCAATACGCTGGGTAAGGTGAATTTCAATACTAAAAAGGCCGCATTACGATTGGTGATTGAGAAGCCTTTTGGCTACAACAGTCATTCAGCTAAAAACTTGAAACGTGTGATCGCTAAGCATTTTGATTCTGAGCAGGTTTACCTTTTAGATCATTATTTAGGAAAAGAAGCGGTGAGTAATCTGCTTTCATTGCGTTACGCAAATTCAATTTTAACGACGCTCATGAGTCGCGAGTATGTGAGTAATATTCAGATTTCTGCTCTGGAGGATAGGGACATTGAAGGCCGCGCTAACTACTTTGATAACGTAGGTATCTTAAGAGACATGGTCCAGTCACATCTTCTACAAATTCTGGCCTACCTAACTATGTTTGCTCCAAAACAAGAAACAGCAGAGGCGATTCATCATGAGAAAACAAAGGTGCTCAAGTCCATTCGCATGAACCCAAAAGATGTGGTGCGTGGGCAGTATAAGTCTTACACAAAAAGCAAAGGCGTGGACCCAGAATCAACGACAGAAACTTATGCCGCTTTGAAATTAAAATTAAAACACCCGCTCTGGAAAGGAGTGCCCGTTTATTTACGAACAGGTAAATCTCTCAAGCAGAAGTGGACAGCCGTAGTGATCGAATTCAAACCTCAGTGGGCTCAAAATCAGAAAGAGAATCTTGCACCCAATCGATTGGTGATTCAACTACAACCATTTGAGAAAATTGAGTTTCATTTACTAACTAAGTTGGGTGGGAAAACTTTTGATTTCCACGGCTTAAGCACCGGGCGACCTATCTATTGTAGTGGAGACTGCCTGGGTGAACATGGACGACTTTTCTTGGATGTGGTGGCAGGGAGGAAAGACCACTTTCTAAATTTTGAAGAGATATTTGCAGCCTGGGATGTAATCGATCCTTTGCAAAAAGTTTGTGATCGAATGCAGAAAAAAGCATGTCAGCCAATTATCTACAAACGCAATACTTTGGGGCCAAAAGAGGCTGATGACTTACTCGCTAAAGACGGTTTTGAATGGTTTAACGCTTTTGAATAAATGAGCCCAAGTCTATTTCCTTACGAATCTTCTGAAGCTTTTTACGAAGCAGCCTTAGAAGACCTTCAACTTTTTATAAAAGAAACACTCAGCGAACAAAAAGTTTGTCGCATTGTTTTGGCAGGAGGTTCAACTCCCAAGCCTTTGTATGAAATGATGGCTCTTGCGGATTTCCCATGGGAGAGGCTTCATTTTACAGTAATGGATGAACGTTACGTTCCCAGTGATCATGAAGAAAGTAACCTCAAGATGATGAGACGTGCTTTGTTCAACAAGGTGCCCCTTTCTCCTGAGCAAGTGCTTAGTTTTGACACCTCACTTCCTTATGAGTCAGCAGCAAAGGAAATGCAACGCCGCATTGCCATGCTTCAAAATGAAAGACGGCCACTTTTTGATCTATTGATTCTAGGTGCGGGAGCAGACGGACACATTGCGTCGCTCTTTACTCTTTCAGATTTAGATAATCAACGAGCGCTTTGTACAAAAGCAGAAGGATATCCAAGCCCTCAACGCTTGTCTTTGGGTATGGGTGCACTTTCTCAAGCCAAAAAAGCTATGCTTCTTTTAAAGGGGCAGAGCAAGAGAGAAATCGTAAATTCCTTGAAAAACCCAAGCCTTTCAACGCCAGTTGAAGTGATTTCTGAAAAACTCCCTACAAAAGTTTATTATTGTGAGATAGAATCCAGTCACACTTAATTAATCTCACTATGAAGCGAATAATTGCACTCACTAGTTTATTAGCACTTGGACTCACAGCTTGTGGAGGTCCAACAATCACTGTGGCTACTTCGGAAGAACTTGCCGCTTACCCTGAACAAGCAGGAATCATTGAAACATGGCAGCTGCTTGTAAATGCAGAAGCTGAAGGAGATTGTGAAACTTTCCAGTCTTACGCTAGAAGTTCTATTCTTATTGAAGAGGGAAACTGCGAGGATGCTTTTGCATACATGGCAGGTAATCCATCAATTGATTGGTCTAAAACTCAATGGGACGCAAATCAAGGAAAAGGTAAAATTTACGAACTCAACAAAGGAGGCCTAACAAGCTTTATCTACAGTGGTAAGGATGACGTATGGCGTTTTGACACAGACTTCTGGTCTAAGTAAAAATCATAAAGAGTCCCATGGCACTCATCATTAAAAGGGCAGCTGTCTTAACCAGATGGTTGCCCATTTTGTATTGAAATTTTGTTCCGAAATAAGCGCCAATAAGCGAACCAAAGATCACTAGAGTGAGAAGGGTCAAGTTTACGTCTACCGTCCAAAGCAAGTAGCTGGACTGTAAAACGGTAATAACGGTCCCAGAAATCATCATATAGGCGATAGTTTGTATGAATGAGGTGTGGAAGCGGATAACGAAGTAAGCCACGAAAAAAGGACCCATTCCGGCCACCATTCCACTCAGTAGACTCATGAATAGTGAAAACACACCGGCTTCAATGTATTCAGCAGGTACAAATGGTTTTTCACGGTTCTTTCCTGCGCCTCTTTTACGATCAAAACTGAGATATATCACAATTATGAAAAGAAGCACCGGTAATGCTTTCAGCAAAATTTCTTCATCAATTTTATATTGAACTAGGTAGGTCCCAATTCCAACGCCAGTGAGTCCAGAAAGGATAAGAACAAGAATCATTCGCCAATCAATTTCCTGACGTTCACGATGCATCCATCCAGAAGTGGAAGTGAGTATCGCGGCACTAACTTTGGTGATCGTTAAAGCAGGGAGGTAACCCGCTGTAGGGAAAAGAACCACCAATCCAGAAAGGAGGATGAGCGAACCTCCACCTCCAGAAAATGATGAAATTAGAGAGCTAAGAACGGAAAATAATCCGCCTTGTAGCTCTCCGTCCATTAATCGAGTGAGTTAACAGCCTCAACAATATGGTGAACCGCAAGTCCAGCCAATTCATATAGCTCGTCGGCCTTACCTGAAAGTTGGTAGTGATCCACACCTAGTGCTTCCATTTTCACGCTGAGTCCTGAGTCTACAATTGTTTTCTGAACTTGAATCGCCAAGCCAGTCCGAACATGGTGATCATGAACCGTTACGACTCGTCCTGTTTTCCTTAATGAGTCCATTACGGTTCCGTGGTCGAAAGGTTGTAAACATCCAACCGCAATCACTTCAATGTCTCCACCCATTCTTTCGGCGGCTTTTAGCGCTCGTTCTACCATCGGTCCTGCGGCAATAATAGTAGCCTTAGATCCAGTACGGATAAGATCCGCTTTACCAGGTTTAACTTCGTAGTTTTCGTCGTAAAATGGAGTCCCATCTTCTTTAGTAATGATAGGCAATTTAGCTCGTCCCATTCGAACGTAAACATTTCCATAGTGGTTTGCTACGTAACGAATGATTCGATCACAGTGATTTGGATCCGCTGGTTCATAAATATTTGTGTGCATGAATCCTAGGAAAGAACTGATGTCATCAATCGCTTGATGAGTCGGTCCGTCTTCACCTACAGATAGTCCACAGTGAGTGGCTACCATTTTGGCATTACATTCGTTGATGTCATTCACTCGGGCTTGATCCTTAGCGCGACTACTCATGAATGCACCAAAGGTACTACAGAAAGGAACAAAACCTCGGATAGAAAGGCCACCAGCCACGCTAACCATGTGTTGCTCAGCAATTCCACATTCAATGTGTCGGTCAGGGAAGTTCTTTTTAACTCCTGTTGTTTTCACGCTTCCAGCAACGTCAGCCGTCATAGCAAGAACGTTTTCATTAAGCTTAGCCAGGTCTAGGAGCGCGTCTCCGTAGGCACTTCGGCAATCCGTGAAGGTGTCTACACTGTAGAGTGTAGGCTCTCCAACATTGAGATCACCCTTCACTTCAAATTCAGGTTCACCAGGGGTTTGAATATTATCGGGAAGCATCGCGAGTCCTGCTTTAAGAATCGCAAGCTCGTCTTCTGTGAGTTCAATTTCTTTAAGTGCGGGTTCAACTTGTTCTGGCTTAGGCGCTTTACCATGCCAGTCTGCTTTAATGTTTCTTCCTGTTTCCGCCATAAATTCAACACCTTGTCCCATGACTGTGTCTCCAATGAGAACAGTAGGTTTATCGCTTTTTTCTGCGTTTCCAATCGCATCCCACATTGCAGAAAAGTCATGTCCATCTACTTCAATCACGTTCCATCCTGCGGCTTTGTAGGCTTCAGGCAGATTGATAGGCATGATCTCTTCAAGAGAATCAGTGAGTTGTACTTTATTGTGATCAATGAAAAGTACCAGGTTTCCAAGTTCAAATTTATTTGCAAAGTTCATCATCTCCCAGACTTGTCCTTCTTGTTGTTCTCCGTCTCCCATAACAAGGAAACTAAGTTCGTCATTTTTATTTAAGTGGTTTCCAAGGGCAAAGGCGGCTCCCACGCTTCCTCCAGCTCCTAGTGGGCCAGTTCCATAGTGAACCCCACGAATTTTTCGATTCACATGTCCTTCATAAATATCATCAGGCGTTCGGAACGTTTTGATCACTCTTTCTTTAGGAATCACTCCAAGTTCAGCTAGTACTGAATAAACAGCAGGTGAGATGTGTCCAATAGAAACAACCACCGGTTCATTGGTTTCACACACTCTCATCGCATAGATAAGAGAAAGGAAGTCCAAAGAAGACAAAGATCCTCCTGGATGACCGGATTGAGCATTCGTCACCATTTGGATAATGCTTCGTCGGCAAGATTTAGCAAAAACATTAAGGAAAGCAATGTGCTCTTCATTGAGCGGCTGTCCTAACTGAGGGAGGTTCATTTCTGTTTGGATAAAAGGTCTTTTGTGAGTGTTTTCCCGAGTTCTACTCCAGGCTGACTAAATGCGTCAATGCTATAGTATTCGCCCAAAAAGGCAATGCTCGCTTCAAAGAGCATAAATAGCTGCCCCAAACTGTACTCATCAACCCGTGGGATCTTGATAGTAAGGTTGGGTTTTCTGTACTCAGAAACCGCTTGTTCCGTGGCTCGTTTCTCTGTGTTCATGAGCTGGTGAAAAGTCACACCAGAAAGGTAAGACATGGCCTCGTTCTCAACATGAGGGATCACAGTCTCAGAACCTTCCTCCACTTCAATAAACATAAGGAGTTTGTCCGTAGGGCCTTCATTATAGAGTTGAACTTGAGAATGCTGGTCCGTCACGCCAAGTGCGCGAATGGGGGTGAGCCCCTTACCATCTTTACCAGTGCTTTCCGCAAGTAGCTGTCGATACCAATCAGCAAAAGTCCAAAGCCGAGTTGAGTAAGGCATCATCACGCTCATGCGAATTCCATGTTTCCAATCAAGCAGGTACTGAACCGTAGCCAATTGAAAAGGGAGGTTGAGGTCGTATTCTTTGCTCATAAAGGAGTCAGCCATTTTCGCGGCACCTTCCATCATTCGTTCGATATCAATGCCCATCAGTGCTGCTGGCAATAGACCAACAGGAGTGAGGACGGAAAATCGTCCACCTACATTGTCAGGGACCGTTAGCGTTGGGATCTTAAGTTCGTCGGCAATTTTTCGTAGTTCACCTTTTTCAGAGTCAGTAATAAAGACAAAGTTTTCTCGTGAGACTTTTTCTTTGAAATAAAAATACTGAGACATCGGCTCCGGAGTTCGCCCTGACTTAGAGATAATGATAAAGAGAGTCTTGTCGTGGTCGATAACTTTTTCAACTTCATCCACCAGGTCTAAATTATCTAAAACAAAAAGGCGAGGGCTTCCATGCATATTCCAGTAGGGCCCTTTAAGCGTGTCTCTTAAACAGTGAGCCCCAAGCGAGCTTCCTCCAATCCCACAAATCACAATGTCTTCAAATTTACCTTTTAACCGTTCTGCCATCTGTTTAACCGCAAGTACATGCGCTGAGACTTTAGGTAGGTTCGCGAATCCTTGGCCACGAGCTTTGAATTGCTCTAGGTAGGGTTCTATTTTATTAGCATGAGCCTTGAGGTCACTGGGGGAGAGTCCTTCCATCCCAAGGGCTAGAATCTGATCAAGCTTAAGTTCCATGGTTTATTTTTTAGATTTACGTGTTTTCCAGTCGGCTAGAAACTTCTCCAAGCCTGCATCAGTTTTTGGGTGTTTAACTAGCTTTTCAAATACCTCCTTTGGCATGGTCGCCACATCTGCTCCAAGTAGGGCGGCATCAGTTATATGACGTGGGTGTCGAATGCTAGCCACAAGTACTTCCGTTCCAAAGTGATAGTTGTCAAAGATAGTGGTGATTTCCTGAACTAAAGTCATTCCATCGTGGCCGTCGTCATCCAGGCGTCCTATAAAAGGACTAACAAAAGTAGCTCCTGCTTTAGCAGCTAAAAGTGCTTGGTTCGCAGAGAAAACAAGCGTTACGTTGGTGTCAATGCCCTCTTTCTTAAAGATTTTAACGGCTTTGAGTCCGTCTTCCGTCATAGGCACTTTGACAACGATGTTGTCCGCCCAGCTAGAATATTCAAGACCTTGCTTAACCATTGTATTGGTGTCGGTAGCGATAACTTCCATACTAACGGGGCCCTCAACAAGCGCGCATATGCTTTTAAGGTGTTTCTCGAGATCGACATTTCCTTCTTTAGATATCAAAGATGGGTTAGTAGTAACTCCATCTAAAACACCCCAAGAGGCTAGATCTTTGATCTCATTTAGGTTGGCTGTGTCTAAAAAGAACTTCATGGTGGCGTGGTTAATTTTCAGTGAAATGATAGCATTTAGGCGAGTTTTTTGCTATAATGCTAAGAAACCTAAATTACAACTTATATGGCTGCAGACCTGAATCTAGAAGAAGAACTAAAAAGTAAAGAGTTTCGAGTGGCCATTTTTGGCTCAGCTCGGCCAAAACCAGGGGAGCCTGTTTATCAAGCGGCATACAAGCTTGCTAAAAATATTGCAGATTTAGATGTAGACGTAATTACCGGAGGAGGTCCTGGAATCATGGAGGCAGCTAGTCTGGGTCACAAAAACGGTGGTACAGATAATAATTCTCATTCAATAGGAATCAATATTAAGTTGCCTTTTGAGCAAAGTGTGAACCCTGGTGTTGAAGTAATGGACGAACATGAACGTTTTTCAACGCGACTCGATGAATTTATGCTTCTTGCTAATGCAGCAGTGATCATGCCCGGAGGAATTGGTACCGCATTGGAACTTTTCTACACGTGGCAACTTATTCAAGTAAATCATATCTGTAAAATTCCATTGATTCTCGTGGGAGACATGTGGAGAGACCTCATTTATTGGGTGATCGACCATCAACTTAAAGGTAAATACATCAGCCCTGATGATCTTAATTCAGTTATCTGTGTTAAAGACGTGGATGAAGCATTTGAAGTACTCAAAGACGCCAAAAAGGCCTTTGACGAGCAAGGGCCTGACGTTTGTCTTAATTGGGAGAAATACGGAGAGAAGTTCAATGGAGAGCTTGATGAATCCGATAAGGACTAACTTACTCCTTAGCTATCTTTCTTTTCTTAGGTGCTGCTTTCTTCTTGGGAGCAGCTTTTTTATTAGGCGCTACTTTCGCAGGAACTTCGCATCCACCACAACAGCAGTGTTTTGAACCTCCAGCAACCATCATCTTAACTCCAAATACTAGGAGTAAAATAGGCCATAGGAACATCCATGTTTCAGCAGGGATGAGGTCGAATCTTTGGAGCAAAAAGACAGCTCCAACAACGAAAAGGACAAGTCCTGTCCACATTTCGTAATCTTGGCATTTATCGTGGCAGCAAGTCATAGGAAGGCGTGGTTAATTTCAAACTCATTTTGAAGGTATTCATCTTTTTTTACAATAGATGCTAAGCCTGGACTCAGCTATGGACCTAAAGTAGGATTTGTGATATAATTCCTGGAATGCCTTTTAGAACTAACCCTCAAATAAAATGGCTGATACAAAACAAAATCCAGCTGGAGGCGGGAACACCGCAGACCCAGCAAACCTCAAGGTTAACGTTGCCGAATCGGTGCGACCTGGAGTTTATTCGAATGCAGTTTCTGTTAACGTCAACTCAAATGAAGTGGTTGTCGATTTCGGATATTTGCTTCCAAACACTAAAGACCCAGAAATTGAAGTGGTTGCACGTGTGAACATGAATCATAAAACAGCTGAATCTTTCCTTAATGTTCTAGGTGGAGCAATGGAAGACTTCAAGAAAAAACAAGCGGCAGCACCGGCACCTGGACACACACCAGAGCCAGTGCCAGCACCACAGGCAGCACCGGCTCCAATGCCACACGCAGCGCCAGCTCCAGTAGCTTACGCCGCACCAGCACCAGCACCGATGCCCGCACCGATGCCCGCACCAGCACCAATGCCACCGGCTCCAGGAGCAGCAATGCCTCCTCAGCCACCAATGCCACCAATGCCACCGATGCCAACAAACGCATAACTTGAGACGAGGGTTAGGCTCCGCTAAACTAGGGTAAATTAACCCTGAAATATGCGAGCCGTTATACAGAGAGTTCTAAAAGCAACGGTTACCATTAACGAAGAGACCGTCGGTCAAATTGGACCCGGTCTCTTGGTGTATCTGGGGGTGGTAGAGGGCGACAGTAACGATGATTTAATTTGGCTTGCAGAGAAAATAGTGAAGCTCCGCATTTTTCCTGATTCAAGAGAAAGAATGCAATATCCTGTGACTGAAGTAGCAGGAGGAATTTTGATCATCTCACAGTTTACACTTTGTGCTGATTTGAAAAACGGAGCACGGCCAAACTTTTCTGGGGCAGCCAAGCCCGAAGAAGCCAATGAGATTTATGAAGAATTTATTCGATACATTTCTGAAAAAGGAATCATGGTCCAGGCCGGTGTTTTTGGTGCTCACATGCAGGTAGAGAGCGTGAATGATGGGCCAGTAACAATAATCGCTGATTCGAATGAATAGCTTAACTTGAAGCAGCGCCCCTTTTAGAGTAGATTTGGTCCACATTTAAACCCCAAGTCATGAGCCTCATGGACGACATCATCTCGCTTTGTAAGCGACGCGGTTTTATTTACCCCGGTAGTGATATCTATGGCGGCTTGGCTAATACCTGGGATTACGGTCCTTACGGGTCTCAGTTGAAGAAGAACATTATGGATAGTTGGTGGAAGACTTTTGTGGAAGACCGCGATGACATGATGGGTCTTGATTCTGGAATTTTGATGAATCCTAAAGTGTGGGAGGCGTCAGGTCATCTTACTAATTTTTCTGATCCACTCATGGACTGTAAAGGGTGTAAAAACCGAGTACGTGCAGATCACTTGATTGAAGAACACACGGGAGATGTGGTGGACGGGAAGTCTAATGATGAGCTTTTCCAAATCATCATGGACAAAAAATTTCCATGTCCTGAGTGTAAAAAGGTGGATTGGACGGAACCTCGTGACTTCCAAATGATGTTTAAGACTTACCAAGGGGTGATAGAAGACACAGCCGCTCAGGTTTATCTTCGACCAGAAACTGCTCAAGGAATCTTTGTGAACTTTAAGAATATTATGGATTCGACTCGAGCTCGTCTTCCTTTTGGAGTGGGGCAATATGGGAAATCTTTCAGAAATGAAATCACACCAGGGAACTTTATTTTCCGAACACGTGAATTTGAACAAATGGAAATTGAATATTTTGTGCATCCTGATGATGTAGAGGAGAAGTTTGAAGAGTGGGTAAAGGATTTTGAAAATTGGTTCAAGAGTTTGGGAGTTCGAGATGAAAAACTTCGATTGCGAAGACATACTGAAGAGGAGCTTTCTCATTACTCTACAAATACCGTAGATTTCGAATACGAATATCCTTTTGGTTGGGGTGAATTGATGGGAATTGCTCATCGTGGGAATTACGA
>JBLIGW010000020.1:0-13192 GCA_047635955.1 Oceanicoccus sp. | reverse complement strand
CAAAGAAGTTAAAGTACTTTGTAAACTTGATGACGGAGTTTTGGCTTCTGAAGTCACCTCTATCGATACCCTTGGATGGGCCACTACTGAAGAAAAAATATGATGCTTCCCTTTGAACTCAAACCAATACTTGAAGAACTGGGAGGGTATGACCGCCCAAGTATTCACGTAGCAGGGAGTAAAGGGAAAGGCACGACAACTATGCTTCTGGCTCACCTACTGAAGCTTAAAGGCAAGAAGGTTGGGCAATTTGTATCTCCTTACATTCTTGATGAACGTGAGTGCATACAAATCAATGGCGAAATGATTACTGAAAGTGAAATGCAAAGACTACGAGAACTTATGCCTGAAAGTTTAAGCTTTTTTGAACAAAGAACCTTAATTGCTTTACGATATTTTCAAGAACAAAATTGTGATTTTGTTGTTATTGAAGCTGGCTGGGGTGGTGAAAAAGACGCAACAAATGTCATTGAGTCCAAAGTACTCACCATACTCACACACATCGAACTTGAGCACACAAAGACACTAGGACATGACTTCACTGAGATCACAAGAACTAAACTAGGAATATGTAGACCTGGCGTTCCGCTACTGACACCACCTAACCAAGAACTTGAAGTTAATGAAGTCATTAATCTTTTCGGAATCGACGTTATTTACTGCCCCACCGTAGAATTAGGAATTCATCATCCTGAATCAGTAGGATTAGTGTGGGGGGCCATGGATCAATTGGGCTTCACCATTGACGAAACGGAGCTTAAAGAACTCCGTGACCTAGTTTTGCCAGGAAGGTTTGACGTTATTAAAAGAGGACCACACACCCTTATCATGGACGGAGCGCATACTCATGACAGCGTGAACTATGTTCAGAATCTAGTACATGAATTCACAAGAGCAAATGAAATGACTCAGCTCACGTGGGCCATACACTTTCTAAGGGATAAACCCTCTAGCCTTTCTCGGCTTTTCCCGAAAGGAAACACCATATGGGTGCCTGTTGAAGATGCTAGAGCGGGATTAAATCCAGAAAAATTTCGCGTTGAAAGAGTAGAAGAACTTTTCCGTGAACTAGACAGGCTAGAGTCTCCACAAGTGCTTGTAATCATTGGGTCATTTAAACTTGTTGCAGCTGTAAAAATGCTGCTTCAGTCAGAATAGTTATACCTAGTTCTTTTGCCTTTGATGCTTTGCTACCTGCTTTTTCACCTGCAACAAGATAATCTGTTTTTTTGCTAACTGAAGAACTCACCTTACCTCCCGCTTGTTCAATAATGTTTTTAATCTCACCTCTTCCCACGGACAGAGTTCCTGTTAGCACAAAGGTTTTCCCTGTGATCCCCGCCAACTTTTGTTTGCGTGGTGGCCAAGTCAACGTGAGTCCATTTTTTGTAAGCTTTTGAAGCAAGTGTTGATTATGTGGCAGTGCAGCCCACTCTACTACACTTTCAGCAATTCGCACCCCATAGCCTTCAATACCTTCTAGATCCTCTTGAGTTAAATCTAAAAGCAAATCTAGAAAAGTACTTGGAGTCGGATTGTCCTCTTCGCTTCTTTCTAATAAGAACTCAACAAGTAATTTAGCGACTTGTTCTCCAACATGACGAATACCCAAACCAAAAACAAACCGCGACATCGTCACTTCTTTTCTCTCATTGATTGCATCAAGTATTTTTTCTGCACGTGTCTCCTTGAAAAGTGGAAGCTCTAAAAGTTGATCAGCTGTAAGTACAAAGAAGTCTGACACATCATGCACAAAACCATACTCAATGAGTTGATCCACCACCTTCTCACCTAAAGACTCAATATTTAAAGCCCCTTTTGCAATAAAATGAATGAAGCTTTCTCTCTTTTTCCCAGGACATTCCAACCCTGGACAACGCCAAGCAGCTTCACCCTCCAGCCTCTCTAATTCAGTCTCACACATTGGACACTCACTTGGGAAAGTATAGGCTTGCGTAGACTCTGGCCTTAAATTAGTTAAAACCTCTACCACCTCTGGAATAACATCTCCTGCTTTTTGAATGATCACCGTATCTCCGATTCTCACATCTTTTCTTTTTATCTCATCTTCATTGTGAAGCGTCGCACGAGAAACCGTAGAACCAGCAACTGTCACTGGACGTAATTCTGCTACTGGCGTTGCCGCTCCTGTTCGTCCAATTTGAATAGTTATGCCCTCTACCACTGTTGTTGTTTGTTCAGCAGGGAATTTATAAGCCACCGCCCATCGTGGTGTCTTAGCTGTGTAACCCAATTCTTCTTGTTGATCACGATCATTCACCTTGAAAACCACTCCATCGATTTCATAAGGAAGAGAGTCTCTCTGCTCTTGCCACTTCTCTAGGAAGGCAAGACTCTCTGCTGCTGACTTATGGACCTTAAACGTTGAGTTTACTGGTAATCCTAAGGTTCTTAATCGGTGCAAGGCCTCTGTATGCTTTGAAGAACGCTTTCCCTCCTCATGAAGGGTGTAACAATGCATTTCTAAATCTCGTTCAGCGGCAACCGCAGGGTCCAATTGACGAACGCTACCAGCCGCTACATTTCTAGGATTTGCAAAACCTTCTAACTTTTGGAAAGCTGCTTTTGAAAGGATCACTTCACCAGAAACTTCAATGGTCACTGGTTCAAACAATCGTAAAGGTACATTTTTAATAGTTCTAATTGTATGAGTGACATCTTCCCCCTCCACTCCATTTCCACGGGTGAGCGCTCGAATCAATTCACCATTTTCGTACCACAAAGTAATGTTCAAACCGTCCAACTTCAATTCAGTTACAAACTCTAAATCTTTTCCGACTGCCTTAATAACCCGCTCCTCCCACGCCTCTAGCTCATCTGAAGAGAACACATCAGCCAAGCTCCACTTCTTGCTTTTATGAGGCACTTTACTGAAACGCCCTGAAAGAGCACTTCCTACCCTTTGGGTTGGAGAAGCTGCTGTGATAAACTCTGGATACGCCGTTTCTAGTTCAATCAGTTCACGCTTTAATGCATCTCGAACTGCCTCAGAAACCTTGGATTCATCCAAGACAAAATATTCATAATTTCGCAGAAGAATCTCCTCACGAAGTTGCTGAATCCGTAAATGTACTTGTGGATTATCCATACCTTCCAACTTTAGCTAAAATTTGCTATAATATATAGATCATTTAAAAGATAAAAATGAGTAAGAACCCTCTTTTTGACTCCTCAACCGACAATCAAGAAATCAATGAAGATACGCAAAAGCGGCTTAATACTGCCTTAGCCTCTAATGAAGACTACACTGTTGATGAACAAACTTTTGTTGATTTGATACTTAAATTAGTTGGCGAAGAGACAATCAATCCCTACCAGCCAGGAACCTTGATCAATCATTCTGTTTATGACGGACTTTCCGATGAAGCCAAAGGTTTGGCTGATCAGAATGCTATGAATATGCTTGGTAAGATTCGACAAGTCATAAGCTTAAGTAAACTTTATGAACACCCTACTTATCAGATGAAAAACCTTGTGGCTGCCCTTAAACAGAACAAAGAGCAGCTGGAAGAACATTCTGGTGACATCTTTATTATCTGATGTATAATCCTTACGTATGAACACGCCTCAAGATCAAAGTGCACAATCTGGAACTAAAACCAGTGGTGCCAACGCAGCTGACTACAAAATACCTGCCGTGGTTCAGGAAAAATTTGCTGAACTCGTTAAATTGATTTTGGCGACTGAATCCATGTCAAAAGAAGAACGGAACTACTGGTTCCAGATTTTACCAATCATGACTCCAGAACAGATAGAACGTCTCAATGGAATTCTTCATGAAGAAAAATCTCAATTAGCTAAGCTTGATTCTGACTATCAAGATGAACTTGGCAAGCTTAATAAGAAACATTTACAAGAGTGGGATGAGTTTGAACGTAAACAAGATCGAGATGATCTCAAGGCTAAAGAAGCAGCTTCTGAAGTTGAAGAAGCGAATGCTGAAGAAAACATTCTTGGTGAACTAGACGGGCTTTAAACTTACTGTTTCAGTTCAGCTGTTACCACTAACCTATTTAATGTTGTCCCCACAGGGGTACAAGTCATTAAGGTCATTTGATATCCATCACCTTGTTTCAAAATAGCTACCTCTTTAGGTGAGACTTCTTTTTTCTCTGTCACAACATAAACAAACTCTTCTTGATCTTTGGTAACAATAATTTCCGTGCCCACTTCAATCTGAGGCAGCATGGCAAAAACAGTATTCCACATACTATTCTCCCAAAACACGTTTGAACTGTGCCCGGTCACAAAAAAGTTTCCTTTTTTACCAGGGTTGGCGGTTCCAGGGTAATGAACCACTCCTTGCAGAAGAGATTCTCTAATTTGATCCTCCAATTCATTCCAATCTTCAGATTCAATAGCCTCCAGACCTAAACTAGGTTCAACCAGAGGAGCATTAATATTTAAAGAAGGAATTGAGATTCTATCCTCAAGTGAGCTTGGAATTGGTGCAATCGCAAGAATCCCATCATCAGGCCGAATTTCTAATTGTTCCTTAGCCGTAAGCGTTTCAACGGAAGGTGCAAAATTCCCCACTTTTGATCCAGTCCATGCGTCTTTGGCAATATAAACACCCATCTCTACCTCCACACTCTCGATCTGACTGCTTTCAATTGATGCAAGGCTTGCCTGGCCCAACTTCAAGTAAGAAGGCAGGTTAGAAACCATGAACATAAGTGAGAAAATCAACAGCGCCATAATGGCATAATTCTTAAACCAATTTAGATTTATATTTAAATTGGGGTTTAAATTGAGTTTTTTTCGTGAGTCTGCAGGAACAAGAATAGCCGCTCGTTCATGAGCCAATAAATCTAAACGGAAATGAGCCTCTTCCTCTAGAGAAAGAATGCGTCTGTCGACCTGAAAGGCCAACTTTGATATTTTATTTTGAAAAGGAATCATTTTGCCATAAGTGAATCACTTAATTATAGCACAAAAAACACCCCAGGAACAGATTACGAAGCTAGTTTGTCATTATCCCCCCACCTATCAGCTCATTATCCTTGTAAATTACCAGAGATTGCCCAGCCATAACTGAATTTTGAGGTGAATCAAAACTAATATGATAGCCTGTTTCAATCTTTTTAAGCTGACCGGACACAAAAGTACCATGACTTCTAATTCTGAACTGATAAGTCAGTGACTCATCTGGTGCTAAACCTGAAATAAAATTCACTTCACGTAAATCGACTTCACTTGATTCAAGCTCCTCTTCAGAACCAACAATGATCGCATTGTTGATTTTATCCAATTTGTTCACATATAGAGCGGGTCCACCACCAATTCCAATCCCTTTTCGTTGACCGACCGTATAAAAAGGCAGACCCTTATGGGTTCCTAAAACTTTATTCTCTGTATTAATAATTTCCCCCTCTTCATAATCCTTTTCAGGCTCAAGATACCGCTCTAAGAAGCCAAAATAGGTTTTTTCAGGGTAAAAACAGACTCCTTGGCTTTCTTTTTTATTCTCTAATTCCTTTAATTCATATTTTTTTGCCAATGCTTTGACCTCACTTTTGGTATAGCCCCCCAGTGGAAACTTAAGCTGCTTCAGCTCGGTCTGAGTGAGGTTATATAAAAAGTAACTTTGATCTTTCGTCTGGTCTAAACCTAGATGCAAAGAGACCCTCCCTTCTTCTTCAGTTTTAAGTTGAGCGTAATGACCTGTAGCTAAATAGTCACAACCCAGTTCTTTCATCTTCTCGAAAAAGAGCCCAAATTTAATTGTTTTGTTACAACGCACACAAGGATTTGGCGTTTCCCCCTCTTTGAAACCATCTAGAAAGAAATCAACTACGTTCTTTTTAAACTGTTCTTCAAAATTAACTGAGTAAAAAGGCATATCTAACTTTTGACAGATCTGTCTTGCAAACATTAGCGACTCAATACTACAACATTTGTTTTGAGGAAACTTTTGCTTATCTTTCAAATCAAAAAGAGTTGGATCAGCCCATAAATTCATATAGACCCCAACACAATCATAACCCTCTGCCTTCAACAAGGCAGCAGTTACGGACGAATCAACGCCACCAGACATACCAATCATCACACGGCCTTTTCCTTTTGGATTCATTTTACAGGTTTACTTGCAGAAAGAGTGTGGCTACTATAAAATGTTGAACTGTACTAGTCAACGCCTATGATCGAAGCTTTAATCAGTTCTGCGAAAACTTACCTTGTCGATCTCGACGAGGTTCGGCTTAGGCATGCCTATAAATATGCAAAAGACGCTCACAATACTCAAGTACGAAAAGACGGAACGCCTTACATAACACACCCTGTTGCTGCTGCGGAAATACTCACTACTTTAAAAGTAGATGAAGACACGCTCATTGCTTGTCTACTTCATGATGTCCCTGAAGACACAGAGAAAACCATCGAAGATGTGAATGAAGAGTTTGGAGCTACTGTTGCTTTTCTCGTAGAAGGAATTACAAAACTGTCCAAAGTGCACTATCGGAATCAAATGCGTGCCCGACAAATTGAATCACTAAAAAAACTATTTCTTCACTCTGCCCAAGACCCTAGGATCATACTGATAAAACTTGCTGATCGACTGCATAACATGAGCACTCTTGATGCGATTAAAAAACCTGAAAAACAAATTCGAATTGCAAAAGAGACCCTTGAAATTTATGTCCCTATTGCAAACTTACTTGGGGTCTGGCAACTAAAATATCCACTTGAAGATGCCTGTTTTCGCACTCTGAACCCAGAGGCTTATCAAGCAATTAAAACACAGATCAATGCCAGCCAAGACAAACATGACGATTTAATAGTTGAAAGCGTGGAAGCCATTAAGACGGTACTCAAAAATCATAATGTCCCTACTCATTCTGTGAAAGGCCGACAGAAAAATCTTTACAGTATCTACAACAAAATTCAACGCACTGGAAAAAACTTCAATCAAATTCACGATTTACTTGGATTAAGAATTGTAGTTGACGACATCCAGTCCTGCTACCAAGCTTTGGGTGCCATTCATCAAAGCTTCACTCCTAAGATTGGCCGATTAAAAGACTATATTGCTATCCCTAAAAGCAATGGATACCAAAGTATCCACACTAGTATTTTTGGAGTTGATGGCGCTATTACTGAAATTCAAATTCGTACCATGGATATGCATATTGAAAATGAATATGGAATTGCAGCTCATTATTTTTATCGAGAAGAACAAAGTAGCAAACGTGAACAAATGAAAAAAAGAGTACAAAAGAAGTATAAATGGGTGCAAAAAATCCTCGACCTTCAAAAAGAAATTCAACAGAATGACCGCTTCATGAAGCATCTCAAGTTGGATATTTTTGAAGATAGAATTTTCGTTTTCACCCCAAAAGGAGATGTTATTGATCTCCCCATTGGATCTAGCGGTATTGATTTTCTTTATCACATTCATACGGATCTAGGATTAGTGGCGATTGACTGCTCAATCAATGGAATGAACCGAAGCTTAACTACCCCACTTAAGAGTGGTGACGTGGTTGAGATTAATACTTCAGAAGCGTCTGCTGGGCCTGAAGTTAAATGGCTAGATATGGCAAAAACAAATCTTGCCAAAACAAGAATCAAAGAATACCTAAAAGAAAAAGATAAGAACGAATTAATGCTTGCGGCAGAAACCTTACTGCAACGAAAATTAGAATTCTTTACGGATCGAGTGCATCATAGTTTACGTGAAGATGAAAAAATCTATCTATTGGAAGCTTTTGCACTTTCTTCCTGGGAGGACCTATTAATGGAAGTAGGAAAAGGACTCATTGATGTGCACGAGATAATGGCAAAACTTTTTGAATATGAACAAAATGGAGACATAATTACCAACAACATGACCTCCCTTTCTTTCTGCATTGAAGTTGAAGATAGCGTTGGAATGCTTGGAAACATTTGCAATATGATTTCTCGACTTTCTGTAAATATTCTTAAAGTAGAAAGCCTAAATACACAAAACCTAAACGTCATTTTGAAACTTTGTGTAGAAGTTGAAAACTATGAGCAGTTTGAAAACCTGATCTACAACCTAAAAAAGATGCCTGGAATTTATCAGATTACTCGTGAAAATATGACTGCAAATGCTCAAGACTGATGTGGTTCTCATAGAAAGCTCGTCCAATCACCGCCCCTTTTACTCCTAAACTTTGGAGTATTTTTATGTGCCTATCTTCACTCAAACCACCTGAAGCGTAGACGTTCATACCTGAGAAGTAGACACACTTTTCAAAGATATCGAAGCTTGGCATAAACAAAGTTCCTTCTGCATTGAGGTCTTTAACTAAGACATCCGTGAAGCCTGTTCCTGAAAGGATTTCACACTCGTCTGCCCCTTGCTCACTGTGTTTCACCTTCACTCCAGCAATTAATTTCTCAGCACCAAACTCTTCAAGCGCTTCTTTGTAAATATCTTTTGAAGACTGACCTAAAACAATCCGACCAGCACCATGCTTAAGTAATGACCGAATGGAATCCACGTCTCTAACCTTTCCTGCCCACCAAATTTCACCAGGGAAAACCTCTTTAATTTCTTTCAACCTGTCTCTTTGATCTCCATCTAGATCCACAATAAAAAGAGCCTCTGCACCCTGACCAGCAAACCACTTAGCGTAGCTTTTAGCAGCTTTAGGATAATGTTTTTTTAAATCATTATCGTTTCCTTTATACAAAGAAACCACCTTACCCTGCTGGATATAAATCGACGGGATGAACTTCATATTAGTTGGAAAAACGGAAATGCATTACATCTCCATCTTGAACGATGTAGTCCTTTCCTTCAAGTCTTAGTTTTCCTTTTTCTTTTGCACCAGCCTCACCAGAGCAATCAATAAAGTCCTGATAAGCCGTTACTTCTGCCTTAATGAATCCTGCTTCAAAATCTGTGTGAATCACACCCGCTGCTTGGGGCGCCGTTGCTCCTTGAGCCACTGTCCATGCTCGGACCTCTTTCACTCCGGCAGTGAAGTAAGTTTGAAGTCCCAATAGTTCATAAGCTTCTCGAATCAATCGGTTCAGACCTGTTTCTTGCAAACCAAGTTCTTCAAGGAACTCTTTAGCTTCGTCATCAGTAAAATCAATCAATTCAGATTCTACTTTTGCAGATATAGGAATGATTTTATTTTGCTTAGAAGCTCCTAGTTCTTCTCTAAGCTTTTCAATATCTGCAGTACCCACTTCCAGCTCATCCATGTTCACTATGTACATAAATGGTTTGAGCGTAAGCAAATGTAGATCTCGTAATTCCAGCCTTTCATCATCAGTTAATTCAATCTGACAGGCTAAAACACCGTCATTCATTTCAGTATTAATTCGCTCCAACAAAGCATGATAGTTCTTCTTTGCTTTGTCACCCCCTCTGGCTTCACCGGCTGATTTCTTCATGCGATTCTCCAAAGTCTGAAGATCCGCGAGTAATAATTCAGATTCAATAATTTCTCTATCTCGCGCCGGATGAACATTGTCATGCACATGAATAACGTCTCCATCTTTAAAATGACGAACCACTTGGGCAATCGCATCACACTGCCTTATATGAGACAGGAATTTATTTCCCAATCCCTCTCCTTGTGAAGCGCCTTTCACCAAACCGGCGATGTCCACAAATTCAACAACCGCAGGTATCACCTTCTCAGGACTAATGATTTCAGCCAGTTTTCCTAAACGAACATCAGGAACTTCCACCACTCCCACATTGGGGTCGATAGTACAAAAAGGGTAATTTGCTGCTTGAGCTGCCTTTGTTTTAGTCAAGGCATTGAAAAGCGTAGATTTCCCTACGTTTGGCAGTCCGACAATTCCTATATAAAGACTCATTGTGGGGATTCTAATGTCAGAAGCTCATTAAATCAATTCGAGTTCTACTCCTTTGTTCTTAAGAAGGTTTCTAAGCTCCATATCCTCCTTAAACTCAGCAGGCACCTTTATTGCGTACCAACTGGATTTTGCTACTCGCTTAGCTAGATCTAAAGAATGAGTTACTCCTACTAATTTCTTTTCTTTAAAGTAAGTGGCGATCACCGCAAGGTCACCCTTGACTCTCATGAAATCAATATCTACCTCAAAAACATCGGCTTCTTCTCCACGTAATTTCAGCTGCTTCACTAGCAGTCCAAAACTCACTGCTTTTATCTTAACTCTTGGTTTGGTTTCCATTACTTGCATGGTAGACTAAATTCGCGCTGAAACGCAAACCACACCATGCCAAATACAGTACAATTTGAACAACTAGCCGGTTTCTTAAACAACTGGCCTTGGCTTGCCACTCAACTCTATGAGAATAGTGTTGGTGATTATTTTGCTGTGGCTGGAACGGTACTCTTAGTATGGATAGTATCTCATGCTTTCACTTGGTTGCTAAGAAAACACGCTCAAAAACTAACCAGCCGTACTGAAAGTAAACTTGATGACACCATTGTTGAACTGATTCATCGATCCATCACCTTTATTCTGGTGCTCACGACTCTTTACCTTGGAATTAAGTCTTTAAACCTACCTATCAGTTTAGATGAGTTTGCTGCCAAAGCCTTCTTCATACTTTTCACACTAAAGATTGCTCGTGAACTGGATCGTTTTTCAAAATTCTTTATTCGAAGCTATCTAGAACCTTATGCTCGAAAGCAAAAAGGACTGACTCAAACTTTTGTTGGCCCTCTTTCACGAATTTCTAAATTTGTAATTTGGGTGCTTTCAATACTACTGATTGTTGCCAACTTAGGTTATGACATTAGCTCTCTTCTTGCTGGGCTCGGTGTTGGAGGTTTGGCTTTTGCACTAGCCGCTCAAGAAACCCTCAGCAATGCATTGGGCTCTATTTCCATACTCACGGATCAACCCTTTAAGCTAGGTGACTACGTTGAAATTCAAGGGACTCAAGGGACCGTAGTTGGAATTGGACTTCGATCCACACAAATACGGACAATCAGTCAAAATATAGTGAGCATCCCGAATAAAGTTACAGCCTCTGTTAAAGTCATCAATTATTCACGTAGAAAACAATTCAATGTGGATCTTAAAATTGGATTGGGCTTCAGCACCTCTGCCTCTGAAATCAAGCTCTTAATCAAAAGCCTAGAACGTGTTCTCAGAAAAGACCCTGCGGTTCCTAATGATACATTTAGAATTAATGTCACTGACTTTGGAGACTATGCCATTGAACTTACTGTCTTCTATTACATTGATGACGTCAGCACTTACGCCCGGTCTATTGCGATCCGAGAAAGAGTAAACTTGAAAATCAAGGAAACTGTTGAGAAGATGGGCATAGACATTCCTTTCCCTACCCAATCACTAAGAATAGAAAATGCAAGAAATTTCATGCCCGCTCCGAGTCATAAAAAAGCTAACTGATAATGTATGGGAGTTTGATTTTGGATTTGAAAACGTCCCTGTGGATTTCAAACCTGGTCAATTTTTTATACTAAAAGTTCCTGGTGAAAAATCAGTGAACCGATCTTACTCTGTTGCAAGCGTCCCTTCTAAAGGAGGCTTTAAGCTCTGTATAAAGCTAATCCCTGACGGACTTGGCTCTGAATACTTGAGGAACTTTAAAATTGGAGACCATGCTCAATTCATGGCTCCTGCAGGACACTTCACCCTTCAAGAATCAACAAAGGAGGTAATCATGATTTCCACTGGAACAGGTCTAGCTCCTTTTATAAGCATGCTGCCTATCATGTTTGAACGAGGCGATAGCCAGCCCATTACTTTGTATTTTGGATGTCGACATGAGTCAGACCTCTTCTACCTTAAACAATTGAAAAAATGGGAAGAAGCTCATGACAATTTCACTGCTGTTGTTTGCGTCTCACAAGCGGAAGATAGTTGGGAAGGCTTCCATGGGCGCGTTACTGCTGCGCTAGAAAACCACCCTTTTGATGCGGAAGATACTAAAGTCTATATTTGTGGAAATGGGAATATGGTGAAAGACGTAAGAGCCATGATGCTTGAAAAAGGCATCACCAAACAAGACCTACACTTTGAATTATTTACGCCCATCACATGATTAACTCATTAGATTTTGTTCGAAGTCTCAGCTGGAGTGAGCTCGTTGACATTTGGCGAGCCAAAGAAGAAAAGGTTTGGACGGGATACATTGAAGACAAAGGGCTTAAAGACTGGGATGATTATCGCTTTGGTCCACTTGGAACCTTCACACGTTATGGCTTTGACGCCTTTTCCCTCCCAGAACAAGAGTGGAAAGAGTATCAAATGACAGATGTCCATATGATTGCTCCTCTTCTTCTTACTGGGCCTTTCCGATCTTGGACCAAGTACAATACTCAAAACCCAAATGCCAGTTTGCCATTTATTCAAGCTATTCAAAACATTGAGCTTCAAGAGAATAAAGACATCAAATGGACGATGAAAGCTCTTCTTGAAGGCCAACCCAGTTTTGGAATTGGACTTTATGAACCCGAAAAAGGCCTTATCTCTCTTTTTGATGGTCATCACACCTTTTCTGCACTCACCCTCTTGATTGAAGATGGCTACGAAGGTGAACTCCCTCAGATACCACTATTTCTTACTGAAGTTCCTGAAGAGGCCCGTGAGTATTTCTACGAGTTGATTGAAGGAAGAACGGAACCTATTCCGATGCAATAATTGGTAAATTCACTTTTGACCACTCATTACCCGTGGCATCTAGGAATTTTTCTAAATCTTCTGAACTTATTTTTACAGTTTTATCATTTTGACCTGGATGATAATAAAGCCAATCATGTTTAAAAAGATCTTCATCCACCAAAACTTTAACGTGGTTTTCTATGTCAAAAATCAAATTTAAAGGTGAGACTGAACCTGGAGCCACCTTGAGCCATTTCAACAAACGTTCAGGTGAAGCAAATGAGAACCGTTTATCCATTTCCTGACCTAAGCCTTTCAAGTCCAATCGCTTATAACTTTCAAGCACGATTAAATAATGCTGTTTCCCTTTTCTATCTCGGATAAAGAGGTTTTTACTATGCCCCCCTTCCAACTTTGCATAGACAGCATCGGCCTGCTCACAAGTAAAAAAAGGCTCATGACTGTGTAGTTCATAAGCTATTTGAAGATCTTCAAGTTTGGAAAGTATATCCATAATTTTAACCTAAATGGTGCCGCGAGGCGGATTTGAACCACCGACACGAGGATTTTCAATCCTCTGCTCTACCCCTGAGCTACCGCGGCACGGTAAGGGCGCACGTAA
>JBLIGW010000019.1:0-13447 GCA_047635955.1 Oceanicoccus sp. | reverse complement strand
TGCTTACGTAGGCGCGGATGAAATTAATGAGAAAATGAGAGCCATGTACTTTGGTTCAAAAGGAATTCTGAATTGGGAGTCTGATCGAGAAATTGAACGACAATGGCTGAAAAAGGCAGGAGTGAATGTGCCAAAGGTATTCAAAACTCCTGAAGAAATTGACCGACCTGTGATCATTAAATTTCACGGAGCTGGAGGTGGATTTGGTTATTTTATTGTCCACACCGCAGCAGAGTTTTATGAAAAAATGAAAGAGTTCCCAGGGCAAGATGACTACGTGATTCAAGAATATGTGATTGGAGTGCCAATGTACGTGCATTACTTCCACTCGCCACTTACGGGTGAACTTGAGATCATGAGTTTCGACAAGCGTTATGAATCAAATGCGGATTCAATTGGACGAATTGCTGCTCGAGATCAGCTCGATGCGGACCTTCACACCAGTTACACCATCACGGGAAATATTCCAATTGTGGTGCGAGAATCTATGCTTCCTATGTTCTTTGAGATCGGGGAGAGTGTGATTAAAACCTCTCAAGGTTTGGACGGAGTGCCAAAAGGTTTATATGGTCCATTCTGTCTAGAAGGGATTATTGATCCTCACTTGAACTTCCGTGTGTTTGAAATCTCTGCACGAATCGTAGCGGGAACCAATCCTTATACGAATGGTTCACCTTACAGTTGGCTTCGATACAACGAGCCAATGTCTACAGGGCGACGGGTCGCACGAGAAATCAAAAATGGAATTGAGGCCGGACGATTAGATGACCTACTAGGATAATATGAAAAAACTAATTTTACTCACTTTGTCTGCTTTACTTCTCACTTCATGTGGTGCAGCTGAGAATGAAAAGGGAGTTTCAGTTATGGTAGAAATAGAGGATCTCTATTTCGGACCTGAATACCAGGCTGATCTGGCTTCTGTTGATGAAGGTGAGGCTGTAGGGACGGCGACAACTAATCTTAGTGGAACTTTCACTTTGATTGCTTCTTTCTCAGATCTAGCGCCTTTAGAAGAAGGCTTCTTTTATGAAGGCTGGCTGGTGCGGACAGAAGGAGAGCTCAGTGTGATTAGCACTGGAGCAATTACCGACAATATGAATTTTTACGTTTCTGAGATTGATCTTTCTGATCACACTAAGTACATTCTCACACTAGAACCCGATGACGGGGATCCGGCTCCTGCCGATCACGTACTCGAAGGAAGCTTTACCCTCACCAACTAAAATGGATATTTCAAAAGTTCTTGCCGGCTACGACACTAGTAAAATCACGATTGGAGTCCTCGGTGGACACAGTGCCTTAGACGTTTGTGAAGGAGCTCATCGTTTGGGGTTCAAGACTTTAGTGGTTTGCCAAAAAGGACGAGAAAAAACTTACGAAAAATACTACAAGCGACGAGGTGATAAAGGATGTATCGACGAGACAATTATTGTTGAGAAATTTGCAGATATTGTGAAGCCTGAGATTCAGGAGCAGCTTCGTGCACAAAATACGATCTTTATTCACAACCGATATTTCTGGGTTTACTGTAACTTTGATGAAATTGAAAATGATTTCCATGTGCCAATTTATGGGTCACGTGAAATGGTTCGACTCGAGGAACGTGATGTAGAAAACAATCAGTATGAACTTTTAGAAAAAGCAGGAATTCGAATTCCAGAAATCATTCGTCCAGGAGGAAGTGGAATGGATGACAAGGCAGTGTCTGAAGCACTCCACACTCATTTTGAAACAAATAAAGGAGGACCACTCATTGTAAAAGTAAATGAAGCACACCGCTCTTATGAACGTGCTTTCTTTGTATGCACATCTCCAGGGCACTTTAATAAACAAGCTCAAGAGGCCATTGATTCAGGTCATATTCTCAAAAAAGATTTAGATAATTCAGTGATTGAAGAATTTATTATTGGAGCTCAAGTGAACTTCAACTTCTTCTACTCTGTGATTACAGGGGAACTTGAACTCATGGGTACGGACGCACGAAGACAAACCAGTCTAGACGGATTTCTTCGTTTGGATGCGGTGACTCAAACAGGACTCATTAATGGGGGCTACAAGCCAAGCATGGTTGAGACCGGTCATTACAGTGTGACTACCAAAGAATCTATTATTGAAAAGATTTTTGATATTGGTGAGAAATTCGTCGAACTGACTCAAAAAGAGGTGTCGCCGGGTATCATTGGCCCTTTTGCCCTTCAAGGAGCAGTAGCGGCACGTGAAGGCCGAGAAGAGCTAGTTATCTTCGATGTCTCAATGCGAATTCCAGGTTCACCAGGAACGCGCTTCACTCCTCATACAACTTACCTTTGGGGAAAGACCATGAGCTACGGTGAACGAATTGCTATGGAAATCAAAGAAGCCGTCCAAAGTGGACGACTTCCAGAGATTCTTACTTAGTTTGTCTTAGATCGCTCGGAAACTTTCTAGAATTTCACTTACTTCCATTCGTTGGTCTAAGTAGTCTTCATCTACGTCCTGGCTTCCGCTTCCAGCAAATACCCATTCTTCATTTTGCCCAAGTTTAGACGGTTGAGGTCCGTCAAATTGAGAAAGGAGTTCCCATTGCTCTAGTGTGTGGATGGAGATATTGAAAATTTCTGAAGAGTCTTCAAATCCAAAGTAGTAGGACGGGGTGTTTCCAGCATCTCCCCATTCTAGTTCACTTTCACGAGTGGTGTAGTTTTTCCAATCACTTGAAAGCTCAAGAGTAAATCCATACTCTGAGTTAGTGTAAGTGATGTTTTCTGATTGAATGACTACGAGTCCTTCTTCAGGCGTTTCAACTGGTGCAGAGGTGCAGGCTGAGAGAAGACCGAGACATAGGATGAGTGATGTGAGCTTGTTCATAGTTCTGGGTTAGTTACTCCTATAATACGTGAGTTTAGTTTTTATTACATGTTTTTTGAGCAGGACCTTGCCAAAAATCAAGTATTATTGTATTATTGTATGATATTAACCAAAAACAAATGTCACACACACATGATCCAAATGAAGTAAATTTTGCAGCTCCAGAGGAGCTTAGCTTGAAGGACCGGTCTCGCTTTCAAGATAAAGAAGCAGAGAATGCTGAAAAAGCCTTGATCAATGACCACAGCCGACGTGTAGTGGTGAAGAATTCTAAAGGTGGTGGAGCGGCTTAAATCAATGGCATTTCAAACTCATATTCCTCTTGGATAACAGAGTTTGCTTGTGGGGCGGGACCTTCACTGGCCTCGTCCCATTTTTTTAAGTTCTCTTCAACTTCTTTTCTTGGTCTACAGTAGGCTTTGCGTGATAGGTCTTTAATTTGCTGTGAAAAGTCATTTTTTGGATAATTCATGTCTAAGGTCCGTCCAGAGAACGCTTCGCTGAGCTCACCATCAATAGACATCTTTGTGTAGAATTCTCGTACACCTAAGTTGATGATGTCTCTTACGTCAAAAATGGGAGTGTATTCCTCAGCCAAGATTGCAGCATCCTCAGCCCCTACACGGAAGCTGATCATGGACCCGACATTACCAAATACTGTCTTACGGACTTCTTCTTCAAGTTGGCCAATAAATTGATGCGCAATGGTCAGGCAAAGGCGATATTTACGTGCCTCAGATAAAATTTCACCAAAAGTACCTGTTGCAAAATTTTGAAATTCATCGACATAAAGGTAGAAATCCTTTCGATCTTCTTCTCTCATGTCTGCGCGAGCCATAGCAGCTTGATAGATTTTTGTTATGATCATTGACCCAATTAATTGAGAGTTTTCTTCTCCCAGTAGGCCTTTAGATACTTTCATGAGAAGAATCTTTTGATTATCCATAATGTCACGAATGTCGAAGGTGTTGTTGGGTTGGCCCACAATGTTTCGGATCATATTGGTGGATACCAACTGCCCTACTTTATTTAGCAAAGGGGTGATCGCCTCAGCATCAAACTTCTCACTCCAACCTGCAAATTCATTCACCCAGAAATTCTTAACTACCGAATCTTCAATTCGAGAAACAATGGTTTGACGGTAGTTTTTGTCTGAAAGCATTTTTAAAATAGACAGGACTGTGGTGTTCGGCGAATCCAATAGTGCAAGTGTTGTGTAACGGAGAACATGTTCTAAACGGTCAGACCAGTTGTCTCCAAAAAGCTTCTTGAAAATATCAATGAATCCAATTGTGATTTGCATCTTAAACTTCTCATCTACTTTTTCTAGCGGGTTGAAAGCAATGGGAAACTCAGTGTCACCTGGGTCAAAGTAAACAACATCCTTCAGTCGATGCTCCGGAATAATTCGCATAATATTATCCACTAGGTCTCCATGAGGATCTAAAACTCCAACACCTTTCCCTGCAAGAATGTCATTGGTGATAAGAAGTTCAAGCATCTTTGATTTCCCGGTTCCTGATTTTCCAACGGCATAGAGGTGACGGCGACGGTCCGCTCGTTTAACTCCAAAATCAAGATAGTTGTTGTGATAGTTGGTTGTTCCAAAGTGAGAGACTGTATCATCATCATTAGTTGGAAGGTTCTGCGGGGATTCATGACGTTTAGCTAACATGTGATAAACATGTGGAACATGGTCGGCATTGGGGAAGTGATACAAGGTAGCCAGTTCATTGGCGCCCATTGTGTAGGAGTGAGTCATTTTTCGTTTTTTGAACTCATTCACAAAGCTCTGGCCGGTTTTGATCCCAGTGAGCTTAAATGCATTGTAGTCAGTTTTGTTAAATTGATAGAAAGCCTTAGCCATAGCTTCAAGATTATGCAGAGCACTACGCTCTTCTGCGGCAACTGAGCCAATCTTGATTTGCACTTGAAAAGGCTTGGAGTCAACCTTCTTAAGAAAAGCTAAGTCTTCATCTTCGTAGTGAGTTTTTTTATTTTTCATTCGGAACCAATTTTTCAGACGAAAACGTCGATAAATCCTATTGAGACGTCGGCTGATGCGTCTGCCTAGTTGGTAAGACCAATTGTCATCACGTGCTTGCACAAGGATTTGAATCCAAGCTTGTTCAGATTGTTTTAACTTTGAAATCACAGAAAAAACACCTGAAAGTGAGTCCACCTCAAAGGCTTCATAAGTTTCAATGGGGTAGATGTCAGGTTTGGTCAAAGTGAGACTGGCTCCCAGTATGTAGGATTTTTTGGGATCGACCATGGCGGTGTAATCTTTTTTTGGACGTAATTCACAGTCAGGGAATGTCGCATAGATTAAGCCTTCAACTAACCTGCTAATGCTTGGGTCACAACCAATAAAGAAATAGGTGTATTGATTGAGTCCCATCATCTCAAAGGAAAGGGATTGGCCTGCAGCCGTATTATGTAGATTGTCTAAAAACTGAAGAAATCGACGTTCTTTCTTTGGGGTGTCAGGCTTACCCTGTTCAATGACTACTTGGAGAAAATCCATTTAATTAATTTTAGCTAAGTAGCATTTTTCACAAAGCACCGTTTCAGGTCGTTCTGGTGCATAGGTGGTTTGGATTTCTAGTTTGCAGTCTGTACAGTTTCGCTCCCAGAGCTGACGTGGGTTTCGTCGTTTCAATCTATCAAAGTGACGTTGATCGGGGGAGCGTCGTGGAAGAGGAAGATTCATCTTTCGGAGGAATTTCAACTCTTGAGGAATGATCTTGTAGAGGTCACCCGTGGCTTCACATGTGAAAATCTTGCTCGTGATGTCATCCTCAACATTTGAGATGTGATCAGCCAAGCTTAACTGCGGGCCTTGATAATTGTTATTCCCATCAGGGTCTTGCCATTCATAACCACGAGCTAAGGCCTCCTCCTTACTTAGGACTAAATGCTCTTGAGCTAAGGTTTCGTTGTAAGCAAAAGGACTCAAGGCAGTAGGGAAGAATTCACCCCATTCTCCCGTCTTCTTCATATGATCAATAATCTTTGGAACTAGCTCATTGTATTCTTCTTCCGTGTACTGCTTATTCAATATGCAGAATTTCGCCTTTTTGAGGCCTACGGAACCAAAACAATCCTGACTAGAAAAGACATGATTGCAGTAAGTAAGGTTGCTACACCCAGACCAACATAGAGAAGAGAAACGAAGATTGTAAACGTCATGACCACAAGCGTGGCATTCATAAATTAAACTGGCATTGTTTCCCCAGTATGAATAATCCATGCAGTCTTTCACCTGCACTTTTAAATTATTTGCATAACGCACATCTTCACAATCAATGGACTCATAAATATCTGAGCAATTTCTGTCATTACTGTTGTAGTTACCTGTCACTTTTTCATTGCTCGTTCCATACATGAATTTCACAAAGCTCTTTGCTTTGAACTCTTCAAAAGATTTAACCGCGGCTTGAAAGTGAGACCAAGAACCTAGATTTAATTTTTTCTTGTATGCAATAAACTCTTCCTTGCTCACCGGCTGATTGAAAATATGATATTCCACGTGTTTCATGTTGGTACAGAACAGGGAGTTTTTCACGCTAATACAGTTCTTTATGAAAGCACTATCACTGCAGTTCAAGCTTTCTTCTCCATAGATCACGTTGTAACAGCCCTCACAATCAATGGTTTCGTAACAGAGTGTGTTCTTCATACTATTCTCATTGTCCACACAGTCATTGCTGTAGTTGATCCAAGAGCCGTAGTAACAATCTTCACAATAGTTGGCTGAAAAAACCAAATAGCAGTTTTTATTGCTCGCCGCACAATTACAGTATTCGCTGTTCTCCATGGGCAGTTGTTGCTGCAGGGCCATACGAGGAACCGCATTCATTAATTCTTTCATTTGCTCAAAGAGCGAGCGAGTGAAATCAAAATCCCGTCCATAATCTAGTGGGTTCCACTTGTCTGACCACCAGGCTTCAATGTCATAAATAGGATAGGTTTTTTCTGGAGAGGCCGAGGAGATGATTTGTTTGCCTGTTAGGTCACATTTCCGATGGTAAAGGAAACGTTCATTCCGATGAGATAGCCGTCGTCTCAGTCGTTCACTCGGACACAGCGTTGGTTTAGGCACTTCCATTTTTTCATAGAAGGCTTTGTCCTCTTCAGTGATGATGAAAGGCTGTCCGGTGATGGTGCAGGTTTTTTGCATTATCCTAGAGAGTTTAAATAGCAGCTTTCGCAGTAAACGATTTCAGGGCTTTCGGGAGAGTAGCTTGTTTGAATGTCTTTGGTGCACTTTTGACATTGCCGTTCCCAGAGCTGTCGTGGGCTTTGAGCATTCAGTCGGTCTAGATGCCGCTGTTGATTTGAAACCAGAGGAACAGGCAGACCCATCTTTTTATAGAAGGCATACTCCTGATCAATCACTTTATAGGGTCGTCCCGTGGTATTGCATTGAAGGATTTGTTTGGTGATGTCAGCCGGTGTTTCCCGAATAGTCGCAGGCACTTGGAATTTAGCTCCTTGGTAGGTAGCTTGGTCTTTGTCTTCATGCCATTCTAATCCTTCAGCTTCAGCTGTTTCTTTGGTCAGTGGGTAGAATTCACCCGCCAAAGAATGATTGTAAGGATAGGGAGAAAGGTTCATTGGGAAGAACTCCCCCCATTCTCCGGTTTTCATCATGTGCTCAATAATTTTTGGTACTAAGGCTTCGTATTCTTCTTTCGTATATTGCTTATTGAGGATGCAGTACTGCTTTCGTTTTAATCCGAAGCAACCAAAGCAGTCCTTAGTTGCGGGAAAGCAACTCTCGGAGTACATAAGCTCACTCACACCATTCCAACAATGATTGGTAAACAAGAGGTGGTAAGCACCGAGTCCACAACCGTTACATTCATAAACAAGTTCAGACTTATAGCCCCACATTGAGTAGTCATAACAATCTTTCGCTCCACCAAAAACCTCATAAAGGTAAGAGCAGTCTTCTAGCCCACTGCTGTCGTAACAATCTAAAGAATTACGACAATTTTTCAGATGATCACCCGTAGTGTCTTCACATGAAATAAGTTTATTGCGCCGCTTAGGGAGGGTGAGTCGAAGTTTTTCACTTTCTGCTTTGAAGTAAGCAATTGAATCATGAGAGAGCTCTACTTTAGACATCCATTCCTCCCATTTCTCTTTTCCAACATGTTGATTGTAGATGCAGTACTCTTTGTTTTTGAGGTCATGACAGCCAAAACAATTTTTACAAGATTGTAAATTACTAGAAAAGTAACAGTCATTGCTTGAGTAACATTCGTTACAGAAGAGGCATTGGTAGCAACCATCACACTGGGTGCATTCATAACTGAGTTCAGAGCTTTGAACACGCAAGCAGTCACAACAGTCACGAGAGCTGTTGATTCCTCGTGAAAAATAACAGTCCTCATTGAATTCTGCTTGAGATATCAGGTAGCAGTTCTTAGAGTTACTGGCGCAATTAGTGTAATCAGAGTTTTCATCTAGGTTTGGGTCCACAAATTGATTGAAGTGAGGAATCTGATCACACATTTCCTTAAACTGTTCAAAGAAGGGACGGCTGAAGTCAAAGTCTTTGCCGTAGTCCAAGGGCTCCCATTTATCTGAGAGCCACACAGAGATGTCGTAGACTTCAAAGCGAGCATCAGCGGGGTGCATGGATGCCATGGTTTTCCCACTAAAGTCACAGGTTCGGTAGAATAGTTTTCGTTCATTTCTAAAACAAATACGACGTTGTTGCCTACAGTCTGGACAATGAGTGGGAACAGGAATATTGTATTTCTTAGCTCCAAATACAGGGGAGACTTTATCGTAAAAATCGAGATCTCGTTGAGAGATTTCAAAGTCTTTTTGACAGTGCCGGCAGTTTTGAGTGATTGGATTCATAAATAAACGTCCCCACGTTTTAATAGGTACGAGGTAATATTTTCTTAACTGTGGCAAGTTTACGCAGGAAATGTAAAATAGTCCATACATTTCCTTGCAAATCCTAGGATAACAGGTTAAATTATGTGTAGAAATATTTTTACAACATTATGCTTGAACGTGATCTCAACACTCTAGGCCTCAATGATGAGGAGTCAAAAGTCTACTTAACGGTACTTGGGCTGGGTGGCTCTTATGCGAGCACGATTGCGAATAAGGCCGGAGTGGCCCGTGTGAATTGTTATTACGTTCTTGAGAGTCTCAGAAAGAAGGGGCTCATTACGATTAACCTTAAGGAGAATGTGAAGTTCTTTGTGGCGGAACCTCCACAGGTGCTCATCAACCAGATGGAAGAGAAATACAATACGGCAAGAAAGTTAGTGCCTCAGCTCATGGCTCTGACCAGTGAGCATGGCTTTAAGCCCGTTATCCGTACTTATGAGGGGGTTGATGGAATTAAAAGCATCTTTGACCAGACACTTTCAGCTGAGTCCGAGGTCCTGGGTTACACCAACTTGGAGGCCCTGGGTGAGTTGCTTCCTGAATATCTCCCTGCATACACCGAGAAACTTGTGAAAAAGAAGACCAAGGTGCGGTGGCTTTCGCCTTCTTCAGAGAAATCCCGTGAGTTTTTGAAGACTTTCTATCCTAAGAATTTCCCTCCTGAACTGGTTGAAATTCTCTTTGTAAATCCTAAGGAGTTCGCATTCGAGAATCAGATTGCGATCTATGACAATAAGGTTGCCATTACCTCCCTTAATCCCGATGAGCTCATTGGAGTTCTAATTGAGTCTTCTGTTTACGCACGAACCCAGCGAGCAGTCTTTAATTTGTCATGGCTGGGTGCGACCGCTTTTGTAGCGCAGTAGTTTTTGCACAAAAACAGTCAGGACTTAAGGTGGCTTGAGCTGCTAATTTAACTTTGATGTCGACTTTAAAAATTGGTAGGATGAAAGCATACTACTAAATTATGCGACATGATTACTAAGAAAAAAATATCTGTGACAATTTCATCAATACTGTTTCGAGAACTTGAAGAATCCGTAGAGTTAACGGGTTTAAATAAAAGCAGCATAATGGAGTTAGCTCTAAAGTCTTATCTTGCAAGCCGCTTGGTAGACGAGGCAAAGAAAATAGCATCAATCAAATTTGATGATCTTCCTTCTGAAGAAGATTGGTTAATCCTACAAAATGAAGCAAATTAATCAGGGAGATATCTATATGGCAGATCTAAATCCAGTCAAAGGGCATGAGCAGTCTGGTTCCAGGCCGGTGCTGATTTTGCAGTCGAATGTTCTAAATCATAATTTGAATACGGTCATCATCGCACCAATCACGTCTAATTTGCAGACAAAGGGGTTCTTGACCACATTTCATCTTAAAGCTTCTGTGTCCAAACTTCCAAAAGAGTCTGTAGCCCTGTTGTTCCAGCTAAGAACCTTGGATAAAAGAAGGCTCCAAAAGGAAATGGGACATGTGAGTGCAAAAGAATTCTCAAAGGTGAAAATGAAGCTGGGTCGGCTATTCTAGTTCAAATGATAAAAGCCCTCTTGGTGTAAATGAACTTCTTTAGTAAGCTTCTCCCATGAAAGCACTATTACTGGCCGCAGGACGTAGCCGTCGGGCCAAACCCATTGAAGATAAGAATTTCCTAAAATTCTGTGGACAAACGCTCATTGAGTTTCAGATTGAATCCCTCAAAAAAGCGGGATTCACTGAGGTGATTATTGCAGCGGGTGAACACAATATGGAAAGCCTTCAAGAAGTAGCTGCCATGCATGGAGCTACCGTTATTCAACAGGAAAATTTAGACGATGGAATGGCAGGAGCAATCTTGGCCACAAAGCCTCACCTTAATGCTGAGGCTCTCTTTATTGTCTCTAGTAATGACGTGGTGGATTCAATCGCTTATGAATCGGTACTCAAGGCAACGGAGTCTGGCGCTGATGCGTATCTTTTGGCTTATCAACTGGATGAGTACTTTCCTGGTGGGTATCTCCAGGTTACGGACGGAAAAATTACAGATATTGTTGAGAAACCAGGCGCAGGCAATGAGCCTTCAAACATGGTGAACATTGTTCTCCACTGGTTTAGAAAACCGGAAACTCTTTTTGCTGAGCTTGAAAAAACTACTTCAGATCAAGATGATCGTTATGAGGTGGCGCTAGATACTTTAATGAATTCACAACGCTTTGAGCCCGTTCCTTATGCTGGAATGTGGCAGCCCGTGAAATACCCGTGGCACGTTCTAGATTTGATGCCCTTCTTTTTTGAATTGATGGACGCACACATTGATCCATCGGCTATGATTGCTGATTCTGCAATTATCAAAGGGAATGTTCGCATTGAAGCAGGTGCCAAAGTCTTTGACAACGCTGTGATCCAAGGTCCAGCTTATGTTGGTAAAAACACAATAATCGCAAATAACGCACTTGTCAGAGGTTCTGTCATCGGTGACGATTGTGTGGTGGGTTACTCATGTGAGGTGGCACGTTCATTCATTGGAGACGACTGTTGGTTTCACAGTAATTATGTTGGAGACACGGTGATGGGAGACAATAATAGTTTTGGAGCTGGCGCGGTTTGTGCGAATCTTCGACTCGACGAAAAAAACATTGGTGAATCAGGTCGCAATAAATTAGGACCCATTCTTGGAAACAATATTCGAGTGGGCGTGAACACAAGCATCATGCCAGGAGTTAAGATTGGTTCAAACACCATGATCACTTCAGGTCTAGTAGTGGCTCAGGACATTGAACCTGGAAAATTTGTACATGGAAAAACTGAACTTGAAATAAAAGAAAACCGAGCAACTCTAGACGAGACTGCCCGGCAAGATATGAAAGATAAGCTTTAAGGCTTACGGTTGTTCAAACTCTACATCTCCACTGATCTGACACTGACAAGCCAATCGGCTGTCGTCATCAGCAAAAGGATGCGATTCAAGAGTGAATTCTTCTACTTCCGTAACGGGAGTAATGTTTTCTTTTCCTGATTTGATTTGAACCAAACAGGTTCCACACATTCCACTGGCACATCCAAAAGGAATACCCATGGCATTGTTGTCTGAAACTTCTTGGAAACTGGTTCCACTGTCACAAGTAGCACTTTGGTCGGTCGTGAGGTTTTTTACATTAGGCATGAAAATGCGGGTTTAATTATCTTAATTTCTACATGGATTCTTACCAATTTGCAACAAGCCCATCCGTTTAGCCACCGCTTGTCCGGTAGGTGTTGTTGCGAGTCCTCCCAGTGCCGTCTCTTTAATACGGGGGCTCATCAGGTCTCCCACCTCTCTCATAGCTTGTACGACTTCATCAAATGGAACCACGCTAGTGATGCCCATGAAAGCCATATCTGAGGCTGCCATGCTGAATACAGCGCCAATTCCATTTCTTTTGATACACGGTACTTCAACCAGTCCTCCAATAGGATCACAGGCAAGGCCGATCATGTTTTTGAGTGCAAGTGCTGCGGCATGAACCGCCATTTCTGGAGTGGATTTCCGAATTTCAGTAAGAGCGGCCGCAGCCATAGCCGTAGCTGATCCTACTTCCGCTTGGCACCCTCCAGCTGCTCCAGAGAGCGTTGCCGTGTTGGCAATAATCACACCGATAGCAGAGGCCGTCAGCATCATTTGAACCATTTGGTCTTCATCTAGATTTAGTTTGTCTTTAGCTCCATAAATAACTCCAGGTAAAACTCCTGCCGCTCCCGCAGTGGGGAAGGCAAGAATCACACCCATTCGAGCGTTGTTTTCTCCCGTTGCAATCGCGCCAAGCATGGCTCGAATCGCAGGTTCATTGAGTAATAGTGTGTCTTTGTGTTTCTCAAATTCTGAAATCACTTTTGCAATGATTGGCGTGTTCTTCCCCACCATTTTACTTGGTGAGAGCTCAGGCTTGTCTATTGAGGCATCGATTCCATTGAAAATAACTTTCAATCGATTCTGAAGTTTTGACCAGATCACTTCGCGATCATCTCCAGAAATTTGCATTTCATAGCGAATCATCACTTCCCAAATGGTGAGATTTTCTTTTGCACAAGCGGCAAGTAGTTCTTCTGAACTTCTGAAAACATAACTAGTAGTCATTTAAGCTATTTTTTTAAGAGCACGAACAAAAACGATTCCTTCTTTTCCTTCTAGTTCTAGGATTTGATCAAGAGTTAGCGCTGTTTCCAGGCTGAGTACACTGAGTACTTTATTGTCTCCTGCAAAGAATGAACTTTGCATGTTTACGATTCGAATGCCTTTTTCTCCAAGGAAGCCAGTTGTTTTGGCGATCATTCCTGGTAGGTTTTCATTCTCTACAATAATAGTGAAGTTTCTTTCTGCGCTATTTCCCATCAGTCGAATGTCAAAACCATCAATTCTATTCACTTCAATGTTTCCGCCTCCAATTGAAGATCCAATCATACTCATCTTGCGATCTGCATTTTCAAGGGTGATTCTCACAGAGTTGGGGTGAAAGCCACTTCCTAGTGTTCCAGGTTCAAATTCAAATTCTATACCTTCTTCTTCTGCAATTTCAAAAGCTCGTTTAATTTTCTCATTATTTGGGGCCATTTTCATGATTCCAGCAAGTAGGGCTTTGTCAGTGGCGTGTCCTTTATACACTTCACCAAAAGAACCATGAAGTAAGAAATGCACTTTCTTTGGCGTTCCATCAAAGAGCGCTCT
>JBLIGW010000018.1:0-13652 GCA_047635955.1 Oceanicoccus sp. | reverse complement strand
CGTCATTTTGACCATGTGGTTCAAGGAGGTTCTGTGATCAAACCACTTCAAGGACTTGGTGAAGTAAACGGAACTGCCTCAGTAACTCGCCCAGTTTTAGACTCAAAGAAAGCGGCAGTGATCTCTCAAGGAATCAACCCTCGTTACAGCGACATCGATACTTACGCGATGGCAGCAGCGTCACTGGATGATGCAATTGCAGCTGCAGTAGCAGTAGGTGGAGACCTGAACACAATGGCGATCATGGATAATTTCTGTTGGTGTTCTTCAGACGAAGCTCAACGACTAGGTGAACTTAAAGCAGCAGGGGAAGCATGTTACGACATTGCAGTCGCTTATGAGACGCCATACATTTCAGGAAAGGACTCAATGTTTAATGACTTCAAAGGTTTTGATGAAAATAACAATCCTGTAAAAATTTCAATTCCGCCAACCGTACTTGGGTCCGCTATCAGCGTGATTCCTGACGCTAGCAAGGCGAACAGCATGGACTTTAAAAATGAAGGAGATCTAGTTTACGAACTGGGAGAAACCAAATCAGAACTTGGCGCTTCTGAGTATTATGCTCACCACGGTTACATTGGAAACAAAGTTGCCTTAGTAGATACAGCGAGTGCTCGAGAACGATATGAAAACATTTTCAAAGGATCTCAGGCTGACTTGTTTCACTCTGTGATTCATATCGACAAAGGAGGTCTAGCCGTAGCTTTTGCAAAATCAGCAATCGCGGGTCAAAAGGGAGCGGTGATCTCACTAAGAGACGACTTAAGAAATGACGAATTGCTTTTCTCAGAAACGAAAAGTCGATTCCTTGTTTCCATTCACCCACGACGAAAAGAAGAATTTGAAACACTTTTCCCTAACGCTAGAGAGCTAGGTGAAGTTAAAGGAGATCGAATTCAAATTGGAACACTGGTTGATCTTTCTGTGAAAGAAGCAACAACGGCCTACCACTCTACTTTTGCAAAACATTAATATGAAACCTAAAGTTATTGTCATTACCGGTTACGGAATCAACGGCGAGCAAGAAATGCGCCAAGGTTTTTTGATGGCTGGAGCTGAGCAAGTGGACGAAGTACATGTAAATGATTTAATTGATGGACGAGCTTCTTTGGATGATTACGACATTTTAGCCCTTCCAGGTGGGTTCTCTTACGGAGATCACACAGGAGCTGGAAAAGGAATGGCTAATCGAATTTTAAACAACTTAGGAGACCAGCTGATTAACTTTGTTAAGCGGAACACACTGACTTTAGGAATATGTAATGGTTTCCAGATTTTAGTGCAACTTGGACTACTTCCTGCTCTTGGAGAAAATTACGGAACACGGCAAGCAGCCTTGATACACAATGACAGTCAACGTTACCAATGCGAATGGATTAAAGTGAAAGCGGAAGACTCACCGTGTGTCTTCACAAAAGGAGTGACTAGCTTGGCAATGCCAATTGGTCATGGAGAGGGACACTTCTACATGTCAGACGAAAAACTTGATGAACTTGAAGCGAACAATTTAGTAGCGCTTCGTTACGACGGAAAAAACCCAAATGGATCATCTAGAGACATTGCTGGAGTTTGTGATCCAAGCGGGCGAGTCTTTGGACTCATGCCTCACCCTGATAGATCTCTTTTCTTTACGAACCGACCTGACTGGACGAATCGTAAAGCTGAACTTATTTCAAATGGAGAGCCGGTTCCTGAATTCGGACCAGGTCTCGTTATTTATCAAAACGCAGTTAACTACTTCGCATGATCTACAAGATTGCCGTACTAGCTTCAACCCGAGGAACCGTACTTCAAGCCATCATGGGGGAACTTGAGGCCGGTGAAATGCCAGGGATAGAGCTAGTTGGAGTTTTGAGCGATAAGAATTGCGGAGCAATTGACCGTGCAGCGGAGCAAGGGCTCCCAAACTTCACCTTTGATGCGAAAGGGAAAACTCGTGAAGAGTTTGATTCTGAGCTTTTGTTGAAACTGGAGGAGTTGGAAGCTGATCTTATTGTTATGGTGGGTTACATGAGAATCGTATCTAAACTATTTATAGATAAATACCGAGGACGGATCCTTAACGTTCACCCGTCTTTACTGCCAGCTTTTCCAGGAGGGGTGGACGGAGATGTTCACGAGGCGGTACTTGCAGCCGGTGTTGAAAAAACAGGATGTACCATTCACCTTGTGGATGAGAATCTAGATGCTGGGGAAATCCTAATGCAAATGGAGTGCAGCGTCGACTCAGACGAGACCACTGAATCTCTGAAAGCAAAAGTTCAAGACCTGGAATGCAAGGCTATGCCAGAGATAATTCGTCAATTTGCTGACGGCCGGCTCAAAGAAGGCATTGAATAAAGCCAGGCCACCTTTTAAACTACCAACACTTAACACGCACAATTTATGACCGCATCAGATATCATCGCTCAACAAATACCTAACGTACTTGAAGGCACTCATTTTGAAGGCCTTGGTGAATACTACGAAGGGAAGGTTAGAGATAACTACACTTTAGGTGATCGTAGAATATTGATCACTTCAGATCGATTGTCTGCTTTTGACAAGGTCATCACAAAGGTTCCCTTCAAAGGACAAGTGTTGAATCAACTCACTAAGTTTTGGTTCGAACAAACTAAGGACATTTGTCCAAACTACGTAGAGGCTTACCCAGATCCAAATGTGATCGTGGGGCAAGAATGTAAGCCACTAATGGTGGAAATGATAATTCGTGGATACATTACAGGATCAACAACAACCTCACTTTGGTACAACTACGAAAAGGGTGTTCGAGAAATGGGAGGAAATAAACTTCCAGACGGATTACGAAAAAACATGAGACTTCCAGTGCCGATTATTACGCCAACAACTAAAGCAGAATACGGAGGACATGATGCAAACATCACACCAAGAGAAATTGTAGATCAAGGGATCGTGACCTTGGAAGAGTGGAAATTTTTGGCGAGAAAGACTCGTGAACTTTATGCTCGAGGGGTTTTGATCGCTGCTCGACAAGGCGTAATCCTCGTTGATACCAAATATGAATTTGGGAGAAACAAAGCAGGTGAAATTGTTTTGATCGATGAAATTCACACACCAGACTCGTCACGATTCTGGATTGCAGACACTTATGACTCACTAGTGGACGACGGAAAAGAACCAGATAATATTAATAAAGAGTTCTTAAGACTTAAACTTGCTGAGCAAGGATTTATTGGAGAAGGGGAGATACCTGAAATTTCAGATGAACTTCGAGTTCAAACAGCACAAAAATACATTGAAGCTTATGAGCTTATTACCGGTCAGGAGTTCAAAGCAGAACCTGGTAACGTATTAGAACGAATTCAGTTAAATCTAGCCCCTTACTTTAAAAAACAATGATTGTTCCATTCATTTTAGGCTCAAAGGTTGATATCCCACACGCAAAGAAAATTGCTGAAGTGCTTGATGATTACGGAGTGAAACATAAAATTTATGTAGCTTCAGCTCATAAAGTGCCACAAGTTACTCTTGAGATCATTGAGAAATACAATGAGATGAAAGAGTCTATCGTCTTTGTTACGATTGCAGGGCGTTCCAATGCACTCAGTGGAGTGGTTGCTGGTAATTCACACTTTCCTGTGATTGCTTGTCCCCCATTCAAGGACAAGGCCGACTACCTCACAAATATTCATTCAACGATTCAAATGCCAAGCGAAACCCCTGTAATTACAGTGGTTGACCCTAAAAATGCAGGACAAGCCGTAGTGCGTATCTTGGCACTTACGGATAAAGACCTGGCAAAAAAGATTAAAAACCACATTAAAGTTGTTAAACACAGCTTCACAACTAACCCCGTAGACCTTGATTGATGCAATTTCCCCCCTTGATGGACGTTACGGCTCAAAGGTGAAGGAGTTAAGGCCTTTCTTCTCTGAAGCAGGATTGATCCGAAGTAGGATTGCTGTTGAGGTAGAATGGCTCATTTTCCTTTGTAACGATTTGAAGTTGGACGGAACTAAAGAGCTTTCAGAAAAAGAAGTTTCTGCCTTGCAAAAACTTTACAAGGAATTCAAAACTGAGTTTGCTGAAGACGTTAAGAAGATTGAAAAAACAACAAATCACGATGTGAAAGCCGTGGAGTATTTCTTGCAAGAAGTCTTAACCGTAATCAAAAGAGAAGACCTAATTCCTTTCATCCATTTTGCTTGTACGTCAGAAGACATCAACAACCTGGCTTACGCTCAAATGATCGCGGCGGGGCTAAAGGTAGTTATGACACCGGCTTACGAGGCGCTACTTGATCGAATGAAAGTACTGTCTGAAGAATACAAAGACATTCCAATGATGGCACACACTCATGGTCAATCAGCAACGCCAACAACCGTTGGAAAAGAACTTAAGAATGTAGGAGCTCGACTGTTCCGACAAATTGAGCAGATTAAAAAGATTGAATGCATGGGTAAGATCAATGGAGCGACCGGTAACTTCAACGCTCATGTAGTGGCTTATCCTGATGTAGATTGGGCAAAGTCTTCTCGAGAGTTTGTTGAAAAACTAGGACTCTCTTGGCAACGTTACACAACTCAAATTGAACCACACGATTATCAAGCAGAGATTTACGACATCATGAAGCGAATCAATGTGATACTTATCGATTTCGATAGAGACATGTGGACTTACATTTCAATGGGCTACTTCAAACAGAAGCTCATAGAAGGAGAGGTGGGTTCTTCAACCATGCCTCACAAGGTAAACCCAATTGATTTTGAAAACAGTGAAGGTAATCTAGGAATGGCCAATGCAATGCTTGGGCACCTTTCTTCAAAGTTGCCACTTTCAAGAATGCAGCGTGACCTTACGGACAGCACGGTTCAACGAAACATCGGAGTTGGATTTGCTTACACTTTGCTTGGACTTAAAAGCCTAATGAAAGGACTCTCAAAAGTTGAACTCAATGAAGCAAAAATCGCCGCTCACTTGGATGCAAACTGGGCACTACTCGCTGAGCCTATCCAAACAGTGATGCGACGTTACGGAGTGACTGACGCTTACGAACAGCTCAAAAAGCTAACGCGTGGCGCAGAAATCAATCAAAAGACAATTCAGGCCTTTGTGCAAGACTTAAGTATCCCTGATGACGCAAAAAATCGCTTGCTTAAGCTCACGCCTGCCGATTACATAGGTTTAGCAAATAAATTATAAAAATATGATTCTCTCAGATCGCGACATTAAGAAAAAAGTTGCAGATAAAACTATAGTAGTGACTTCTCCAATTGGGGATCACGATAAAAACATTCACGGTTCAAGTTGGGACTTCCGACTTGGAAAACACTTCAAGGTTTATAAGAAAAGCAAGGTCGCTATTTTAGACCCACTTAAGATGGATACTTTTGAAGGACTAACGAAGCTCTACACTATTGAAGAGCCAGGAGAACCTTTTGTGGTTCACCCGGGAGATTTTATTCTCGGTGTGACTCTAGAAAAGGTGAAACTTCCTGCTGACATTGTTGCTCGAGTAGAAGGACGAAGCTCACTAGGCCGTCTTGGAATTATTGTTCACTCAACAGCCGGATTTATTGACGCTGGATTTGAAGGAACTATCACTCTTGAAATCACAAACATCAATAACGTTCCTGTGGCTCTTTACCCTGGAATGCGAGTTTGTCAGTTGGCTTTTGAAACCATGAGTTCGCCTTCTGAGGTTCCTTATGGAGAGAAAAAATCTGCAAAATATCAAAACCAGGAGATGCCTCAAGAAAGTAAACTTACAAATGACGCTGAGCTGCAAGGCATTGTAGCCTAGCTTTACTCGATTGATCTGGATCTAGTTTGCCGCTAGTATGTGGGCAAACTTAACGATCCTATTTATGTACAATCCTGTCGACTCTAGAACCCCGATGCCGGAGGTCGAACTTAAGCAAATGAAATATTGGAAAGAAAATAATATTTTTAATCGCTCAATTGAGAATCGAGAGGGCAAGGAAAAGTTCATCTTTTTTGATGGACCTCCTTTTGCAAATGGGAAGCCTCACTACGGTCACATTTTGGCGGGTTCACTTAAGGATGCCGTGACTCGTTATTACACCATGCGTGGTTACTCAGTGCCACGAATCAACGGATGGGATTGTCATGGGCTTCCTGTTGAATATGAAATCGAAAAAAAGCTAGAACTGTCTGGGAGAAAAGATATTGAAAAAATGGGAATAGAAAAGTTCAACGAAGCCTGTAGAGAAAGTGTATTTACATACACTGAACTTTGGGACGACTTACTTGATAGAATGGGGCGATGGGTGGACAAGGAAAACCGTTACGCCACACTAGACGCCGACTACATGGAGTCAATTTGGTGGGTGTTTAAGCAGATCTGGGACAAGGGAATGGTTTACGAGGGACATAAGGCCATGCACGTTTGCCCTCGTTGTGTAACGCCACTTTCTAATTTTGAGGTGACTCAAGGTTACAAGGATGTGACAGATTTTTCTGTGACGGCAAAATTCCGAAGTAAAAAAGATTCCAATCGTTATTTCCTGGCTTGGACAACAACGCCATGGACCCTGCCAGGAAACAATTCTTTGGCAGTGGGAGCCGACATTGATTACGTAGCCGTGAAGCAAGGTGAGGAAACTTTGATTGTAGCGAAAGATCTTTTGGCTCAAAACTTTGACTTAGACGGGCTTGAGATTGTAGAAGAAATGAAAGGTTCTGACTTGGTGGGCGAGGCTTACGAAGTTCTATTCCCTTATTATGAAAACCTAGACGAAGAAGGTATTGAGAAAGCATGGAAGGTAAACGCAGAAGATTTTGTTACTACGGAAAGTGGAACGGGAATCGTTCACATTGCAGGAGGTTATGGGGAAGACGACATGCGAGTGACTCAGGATCACGGGATCCCAATCATTCAGCATGTGGGGATGGACGGGACCTTCAAAGAAGAAGTAACTGACTTTGCTGGAAAATTCATCAAAGGACAGGATCAAAATATTGCCAAGTACCTTGAAGAAAAAGGGCTACTATTCAAAGGTGAAAATTACCGACACAGTTACCCACACTGTTGGCGCTGTGACACAGCACTTCTCAATTACGCAACCAAAGCGTGGTTCATTCGAGTGACGGACATTAAGGACAAGTTGATTGCAAATAATAAGAAAATCCACTGGCAACCCGCTCATATTAAGGAGGGGCGATTTGGACGTTGGCTTGAAAATGTTCGAGATTGGAATGTTTCACGAAATCGATTCTGGGGTTCACCAATTCCAATTTGGATTTGTGGATCGTGTGGTGATCAAGAGTGTATCGGCTCAACAGAAGAGCTAAAAGCACGAGCTGGCAAGCTGCCGGAACGAGATGGGAAGCTTGACCTTCACAAACCTTACATTGACGCTATCACTATGCCTTGTCAGAAATGTGAAGGAACAATGAGCCGAATTTCTGAGGTTTTAGATTGTTGGTTTGAGTCAGGTGCTATGCCTTACGCTCAACTTCATTACCCTTTTGAAAATAAAGAATTATTTGAAAACAATTTCCCTGCTGACTTCATTGCAGAAGGGGTGGATCAAACGCGAGGGTGGTTCTACACGCTCCACGTGCTTTCAACAATTCTATTTGATGAGCCAGCATTTAAAAATGTAATTGTGAATGGGATTCTACTTGCGGCGGATGGTGAAAAACTCTCCAAACGTAAGCAAAACTACCCTGATCCTGTGAAATTATTTAATGAAAAAGGAGTGGATACGACTCGAATGTTTCTTTATAACTCAACGACGCCACTCGGTGAGGACGTGCGATTCTCAGAACAGCATGTTGACGAACTCCTTAAGAAATTCACACTAACACTGTGGAACACTTATAGCTTCTTTGTTACTTACGCAAACATTGATGAGTTTGAAGCAACAAAGCTTGAAAACCGACCAAGTAACAAATTGGACCAGTGGATGCTTTCACGAACTCATGCCGTGATACAAGAGGTTACTGAGCAAATGGAAGACTACAATCTAACAAAGGCAACTCGCCCCTTGATTGAACTGGTTGATGATCTTTCAAATTGGTACATACGACGAAGCCGACGAAGATTCTGGAAGTCTGAAAGTGATTCAGACAAACAAGAGGCGTATCAAACGCTTCACACGGTTCTCGTTGAAATCTCTAAATTGATAGCACCGTTTATGCCTTTCGTTTCTGACGAGATTTATCAGAACCTGACTGGTGAAGATTCAGTTCACTTGGCAGATTGGTCTGAACCAAATAAAGACTGGATCGATACAGAGCTGAATGAAGAAATGCAGCTAACACGAACAATTGTAAACCTTGGACACGCGGTACGTGGGAAGAAAAAACTAAAAGTACGCCAACCACTAGCTTCAGTTACCATTGGACTGCCTCAGTCCGTTGACCCTGCTATTTTGTCAGAACAAGAAGAAGTGATACTCGAAGAGCTCAATGTGAAAAAACTTGAGATCTTGAAAGATGCAGGCGATATTGCTGAATTTACGGCCATGCCAAAGGCACGGATGCTTGGGCCAAAATATGGAAAAGAAGTTCAAAACATTATTAAAGCCGCTAAGTCAGGAGACTTTGAAGTCTTAGATTCAGGGGAGGTTAAGGTTGGTAAATTCACACTACTTCCTGAGGAAATTGAATTGGCCTATAAGGGAAAAGAGGGCTATGACATTGAGTCTCAAGACGGACTGGTGGTCAGCCTGGACGCCACGCTGACCCCTGAATTGATTCGAGAAGGTTACATTCGTGACGTGATCCGATTGGTTCAAGACATGCGTAAAGAGGCTAAGTTTGAAGTGAGTGACCATATTCACCTTCTGGCCGAATCTGATGGTGAGCTAGAGCTAGCAATTACTGAACTTGCAGACGTTCTTAAGTCAGAAACTTTGACCGACGAACTGCAGCAGTCAGGCGATTTAGACTGGGATCTAGAAAAAGATTTCGAGATTGACGGATTCAAGGTTAAACTAGCAATACAACGCCAATAATATGATGAGACTGATCTACACCGTCGTTACCAATGCATTTGCACTTTTTGCAGCAAGCATTGCCCTTGAAGGATTTACCTTTGAAGGTGGGTGGGTAGCGCCAGTGATTGCAGGAGTGGTTTTGACACTGCTCAACATGCTGGTTAAACCAGTCTTGAAGTTCCTATCTTTCCCTTTAGTTTTTGTGAGTGCAGGGCTATTCCTCATTGTAATTAATGCGGGAATCCTCTACCTAACTCAATATATCGTAGCGGTGATGGACATTGTCGGGGTGAGCATGCAGATCAAGGACCTATTGACCTACATGCTTGCGGCCATTATCTTTGGTGTCGCAAACTGGTTTATACATTGGTTTCTAAAAGAATAATTATGCAAACAACACTTATCATTATCAACGTGGTTCTCGGACTCGCTCTGAGCATCTCCATTCTTCTACAAGAAAAAGGAAATGGATTTGGTGAAGCTATTGGTGGGACAGGAGGTGGAGGAGGTTTTCAAACAACTAAACGTGGAGCTGAGCTAGTGCTAGCAAAGTCTTCAATCGTTTTGTTTGTCCTTTTTCTCTCAGTTTCACTCGTGCTTAACTTCCTCTAATGAATCTACTCAAGCAAACACTTAAGTCACTCGGCCGTAAGGAAAAGTGGGTCTCACTTTTCGCGCTTGTGGTTTTTGTATTTAGCGGAGCTCAACTCTTTTCTGGTGGGATTTCAATAAGCCAAGACTCAAAAGGTGAGGTTTTCTCAGAAGGGATGGTTGGTGAGATTGTTCACCTAAATCCAGTATTTACGGAATTTAGTGCCGTGGATGCAGACATATCAAGTCTGATTTTCTCAGGATTAGTTCGTTATAACGCTCAAACAGCTGAGTTTGAAGAGGACATCGCCACTCACGTGCTCTCTGAAGACAAGCTGACCTACACCTTCACAATGAAGAACGAAATTCTTTGGCATGACGGTGAAGAGGTAACGGCTGAGGACATTTATTTTACATATGCTGAAGTGATTCAGTCTCCAGATTTTAGTAATCCGGTTTTGAAGTCTAATTTTGAAGGAGTTGAAATTGAACTAGTGAACACTCGTGAAGTCAGCTTTACGATCAACTCTCCAAATTCATTTTTCTTTACAGCTCTAACCGTCGGAATATTACCTCAGCACATTTTGGCTGAAGTTCCCGTGGCTGAACTGGAAACTCATGAGTTCAATCGAGCTCCACTAGGGACAGGCCCCTATGCAGTTCTTTCTCCGTATGAATTTGGGCCAAAAGGCGAAACTACAGTAACCTTAAGTCTAAATGAACTTTACTATGGAGAAACTCCCAGTATTGAGAGTTTGAGATTTATAGCTTACCCAAGCTATAACGACTTACTGGATCGGCGCTCTGAGTGGAATGGAGCAGCTAGACTTAGATCTCAACAGTTAGATCAACTTCTTGAAGAAAGTTTAGTTTCTTATCAGTATGAACTGCCACAGTACACAGCCTTGTTTTTCAACACAGACAGGCCAAACTTAGATGAGAAAAATGAACGACTTGGGGTCTCGAAAGCAATTGATAAAACGGAGATACTTGATGCTACTCGTCACAGTGTTCCAATCGACACGCCTCTTCTTGAGCTAGATCAAGAAGAGTGGATATATCAATATGACATTGAGGAGGCTCAAGGTGCTTTGTTTGAAGCAGGATGGACGCTCAATGAAGGTGCTGAGTATCGAACTAGTACCGATGGAGAGGTTTTCGAACTAACTCTAGTGAGACGTGATTTTTCAGAAACAAACGAGCGTCAAGAAGAGACAAGCTTAATTAGCTCCGAGATAATAAAAGCTCAGCTGGCTGAAGTTGGAGTAATGGTTAATGTTGAGGCTTACGGGATCTCTGAACTTTCAGAGGTAATTCGCAATCGTAATTACGACATGCTTCTTTACGGGCAAAGTCTGGGCTATAATTTGGATGTATTCTCTTACTGGCACTCCAGTCAAGCAACAGAAGAAGGTTTAAACCTTTCAAACTACCAGAATGCAAAAGCAGATCTCTATATAGAAACCATCCGAAGCTCATTTGAAGAGGAGGACAGAGAGGCAGCACTTGCAAGCTTGGCGGCAATTATCGCAGAAGACGTTCCAGCATTATTCCTCTACACGCCTAGTTATTACTACCTGCTAGATACAAAAGTTACCGGCTTTAAATTCGAAAGCATATTAAGACCTCTAGATCGGTTCTCAAACATTTATTCTTGGATATTAAACTAATATTATGAAAGTTGTACTACTTAGACACGTTAAAGGCTTGGGACAAAAGGGTGAGGTTAAAGAGGTAAACTCTGGTTATTTTCACAACTTCTTGCGTCCACAAAAAATTGCTCAAGAAGCAACTGATTCAGCAGTTCGACACATACAGTCTCAAAAAAAGAAATCTGTAGAAAAACTTGAAAACATCAAGGAAAGCGCTGAAGCGGTGAAGGAGAAAATTGAAGGGAAATCAGTGACTATCTCAGAAAAAGTTTCAGACTCTGGAAAGCTTTATGCCTCAGTAAACGTGAAGGAAGTAGCTGAAGCACTAAAGGAACAGCTTAAAGTCTCAGTACCTGCAAAACAATTACGAGTACCAGACCACATCAAAGAAGTTGGAGAGTATGAAGTGAAAGCTGAGTTGCACAAGGACGTTTTCTCTAACTTCACACTAAATGTTACCGCCAAATAAAGGGAAACTCTTGTCTTTGGATCTAGGGAAGCGCTTCACAGGCGTTGCAGTTTCCGACCCGTCTCAACGGGTTGTTTTCCCGCGCGATGAAATTGAGACAAAAGATTTTGACATACTAGTTCAACGGCTGAAATATTTAATCGAAAAAGAGCAAATCACAGGAGTCATTGTCGGCTTACCTATAAGCTCAGATGGAAAAGAAACCGATCAGAGCCAATGGGTGAGAAAAGTGATGGAATCTTTGAACACAAGCAAACCTGTCCACTTTGAAGACGAAGCCTACACCAGTGTTACCCTTGGGATAGACGTTAGAGGGCGAAAAGACAGCCTAGTTGCCCAGCGGTTGATGGAAAAAGTACTAGGCCTTTAGAGCCACTAGAGCAGGTAGTTTCTTCCCTTCTAAAAACTCAAGCATGGCGCCACCTCCTGTGGAGATATGAGTAAAATCTTTTTGACCGTATCCATATTTTTTGATGGCATCAATACTGTCTCCTCCGCCAACAATACTGTCAGCATTGGACTCGACAATAGCTTTCACTATTTCTCTTGTTCCGGCTTCAAAGGGAGCAAACTCATAAAGCCCCATTGGCCCATTCCATATAATGGTTCCAGCTTCAGCAATACATTTTTTAAAAGTTTCAATGGTGAGAGAGCCAAGGTCGAGTATCTTCATTGAACCTTCAACACCTTCTGGTTTAATATCAAGTGCTTCAGCGTCATTGCTGATTTCGTCAGCAACAATCACATCAACAGGGAGGTAAACAAATTCTCTTTTGCTCTCTGCAGAAAGTAAAAAGTCTCGTGCTACTTGAATTTTATCTTCTTGATATAGGGAACTTCCAACGTCAAAACCTTCAGCGGCCAGGAAGGTGTTCGCAAGAGCCCCACCAATAAGAAAGTAGTCAGCTACTTTAAGGAAATGCTGAAGCACACCAATCTTAGTGTCAATTTTTGCACCCCCAACGAGTAAACAAACAGGACCCTTGGGAGAGCCTAACACTTGAGATAGAACTTCAACTTCGCGGGCCATTAGAAGCCCTGCATAAGAAGGTAGGTACTCTGTCACCCCTTGAGTACTTGCGTGAGCACGATGAGCAGCTCCAAAAGCATCATTTATATATAAATCAGCCAGTCCAGCCAGTTTTTTAGAAAACTCAGAGTCATTGTATTTTTCCTCAGGGTAGAATCGTGTGTTCTCGAGTAGTAGAACTTCCCCCTCTTCAAGAGAATCAACGGCTATTGAAACAAAATCCTCAACACACCCATCTACTTTACTAATTTTTTTACCACTCAACTCTTCTAAACCTTCAAGAAGAACGTCTGTCTTGAGTGAATCCACAACAGCTCCTTTTGGACGCCCTAGGTGAGTCATAAGGATCACCTTTGCTCCTTTGTCCACGCACAATTTAAGAGTGGGAATCAAAGCTTGAATTCTAGTGTCATCTTGAACTTGGCCATTTTTCAAGGGTACGTTCAGGTCAGCTCTGATCAATACGCGTTTCCCTTTAAGGTCTAGGTCTTGAATCGTTTTGAGTTGCATGAGGCTGGGGTTAAAGTTTTGCCATTCGGGTGGCGACGAAAGCGGCATGATAGCCTTTTTCAATACGGTCTTCTGCTTTTTGATAAGTGTCTGTCATTAGAACTTCAAAGGCAACTGGCAAGTTATGATCAAGCATAACCCGGGTTAACCCCTGAGTTACCATTTCACAAATAGCTTTGTAGTGATCGGTTTCCCCTTTAACAAGGCACCCGATTGCAACTACCGCGTCATAAGATTCCTTCAAGTGGGCCTTCTGGATAGTAAGTGGAATCTCAGCAGCACCAGGGACTCGTATCACATCAGGTGTAATTTTTTGTTCTGTAAACCCACGTAAACATTCTTCTAACATGGAGTCAGTAATCATGGCGTTAAACTCAGCAGCAACAATTAAGTATTTCATTATTTTTGGTTTAGGCGCTCAAGATAGCGTGCAATAAGGTCAATCTCAAGATTCACCTGCTTCGCAGTCC
>JBLIGW010000017.1:0-13834 GCA_047635955.1 Oceanicoccus sp. | reverse complement strand
CCAGTTTCAAAAACGGGATTAGGCGGTCATCTAATTCTACAGCTGTTATTTTTCCTGCACCTTCAATGAGCTTATCCGTAAGTGCTCCTTTACCAGGTCCAATCTCAAGAACATGATCATCAGGTGAGAGGTCTGCAGCTTCAATAATCTTCGCCAAGATCTTTTCATCTTGAAGGAAGTTCTGTCCTAGAGATTTTTTTGCTTTTACCATGGGAGCTTAGTGTTGTCAGGTATCTTTAATAGTTTATTTCGGTCCGTATGTCCACTGATGATCTTAATTTCGTATTTGGAGATGTCCAGTTCTTTAGCTAGGAATTCAATTTCAGGAGCTGCTTTGATACGGAACTTGTAGGTGCCATCGTCCATGAGTTCCATGAACTCGGTGGTTCGTGACCTGGGGCTTACTTTAACTTGAATGTACATCAGACATGGGTAGGTTTGACTCTAAACTGCTTCCAGATCTCCATGATGATGATAGGAATAGAAACGAGAGCTAGTATCCAGGCCCAGTCTCTTAGGCTGAGTGGAGTGGTCTTCAGCAAGCTTTGCATCCAAGGGTTGTAGAGAGCAAAGAGTTGAATCCCTAGGCTAGCTAGAATTCCAAAGAGAAGGAGTTTATTTTTGAAGAAGTTTGTGAAGAAGTGACTGTGTCCAAAACGTACTACAAAGACCAGGAGAAGCTCATAGACCACCGTAAGGGTGAGAACCATGGTTCGAGTGTGTTCGATGCTGTAATCGTTGACATGAGAGAAATAAAGTACGAGTGAGGCCCCAGTAGAAAGTATTCCCGCAAAGGCGCTGAAGGTCAGTAGATCTTTCCAAATGCTACTATTGGGATCTCGGGGTTTGAGTTTCATGATCCCTTTTTCTGGAACGTCCATTCCAAGTGCGAGACCGGGTAGGGCGTCCGTCAGTAGATTCACCCATAGTATTTGCAAGGGAAGGAAGGGAATAGGGTAACCCAATAGGAAAACAATACTAATGAAGAGGACCTCATCAAAATTACCACTCAGGGAGTAACGTATGAATTTCTTCACATTTCTATAGATCACGCGTCCTTGCTCAATGGATTTCACTATCGTGGCAAAGTTGTCATCGGTCAAAATCATCTTACTGGCTTCTTGGGAGACATCCGTCCCTGTAATTCCCATGGCAATTCCAATGTCAGCTCTTTTTAAGGCAGGGGCGTCATTCACACCATCTCCTGTCATAGCTACAATATGACCTTTGGCTTGAAGTGCTTTGAGCACTCTGACTTTGTGATGTGGATTTACGCGAGCATAAATTTTCACTCTTTCTACTATTTTTTTCAAATCAGTATCGGACATCTTCTCGAGCTGTGCTCCGGTGATCACTTGGTCTCCTTCCTTGTATAAGCCAATTTTTTGACCAATCGCCTGAGCAGTGAGGGCGTGGTCACCGGTAATCATCACTACTTTAATGTGGGCTTTTCTACATTCTTCAATCGCGGCTTTTACTTCTTTACGGGGAGGGTCTATCACACCCACATGTCCCACAAAAATCATTTTATTTTCACTGATCTTGCTGTCTTTTTTCACAGGTTTGTAGGCAAAACTAAGCACACGATGAGCCTCTTTTGCCCAGTCATCATTCACTTTCATGATATTGGCTCGCATCTTAGTTGTGAGCTTATGAACTTTCCCATGAAAGTAAGCGTGGGTACACACTTCAAGAACACTGTCTGGGGCTCCTTTCATTAGAAGCGTGTTGTCGTTTACCGTAGACATACGTTTTCGATCAGAATCAAAAATCAATTCATCGGTTCGAACTTCTTTTTTATTTAATTCTTCAATATCTATATTTGCTTTCCGGGCCAGGGTGAGTAAACAACCTTCAGTAGGATCCCCAAGAATTTCCCACTTCTTTTTGTTTTGAATGAGCTTTGAGTTGTTACAAAGCGTTGCAATCTTTAAAAGCTGATTGAGTGCATCGGTCTTTTCCCCAATTATTTTCCCTTTAGGAGCGTAACCAATACCCGTTACTTGAGTGACATCTTCATCCACCCAAACTTTTTGAACTGTCATCTGATTCTGAGTGAGTGTTCCAGTTTTATCCGTACAAATCACACTGGTACTTCCTAGTGTTTCGGCAGCTGCCAGTTTTCGTACGATGGCATTCTCTTTAGCCATTTTCTGCACTCCAATGGCCAGGGTCAAAGTGATAACGGCGGGAAGGCCTTCAGGGATTACGCTTACAGCAAGACTAATACTGAGCATGAACATCTCTAAAAGGTCCCGTCCCATAAATATGGAAATGATGAACATGAGAGTGATCACTGTCATTATTATGACGGCGAGTATCTTACTGAGTTTATCTAGTTGTTTCTGTAGGGGGGTCATGCCACTTTTTTCTTGTTGCACCATGTGAGCAATTTTCCCGAACTCAGTTTGCATACCTGTCTGAGTCACAATAGCTCGTCCATGACCTTGGCTAATCACTGTCCCCATAAAGACCATGTTTTGTAAGTCACCAAGACTCTTTGAATGCTTCACTAATTCCGTGTGTTTTGAAATGGCAGAACTTTCACCGGTTAAACTCGCTTCAATTGCTTTTAACTGACTGGCTTCAATTAAACGAGCGTCAGCCGGTATATGTGAACCTTCTTCAAGAATAATAATATCCCCTGTAACTAATTGACGAGCGTCGATCTTATGGATTTTTCCAGATCGAATTACAATGGCGTGGGGGGCTGCCATGCGTTTGAGAGCTTCCACTGCTTTTTCTGCTTTAAACTCTTGTACAAAACCAACCACTGCAATAATTAAAACAATCACTCCAATGGCAGCTGCATCAATTTTTTCACCTGCTAGGTAGCTCACAATCATTGCCCCCAATAGGATAAGGACCATTATGTTTTTGAACTGTCCTAATAGTAGGTGATACCACCGGACAGGATTGCTTTCCGTGATCTCATTCATCCCATACTTCAAGAGACGCTTCTCAACTTCTTTAGTTGAGAGTCCTTGTTCTGAGCTCTTAAATTCGCTCATTAATTCTGGGATGCTGGAGGCGTGTGCTTTTATCATCGACTCTATTGTAGATGATCTTCTCTCCATTGTTTAATTTTTCCGTGATCCCCATTCATTAAAACTTCAGGAACTTTCATTCCTTTGAATTCAGCAGGTTTGGTGTAGTGAGGATGTTCTTTCTTTCTATCGAGTCCAGGACTGAATGAATCCATGTGAGCACTGTCATTATCTCCGAGTACATCAGGCAGTAATCGTGTTACGGCGTCCATTACTACGGTAGCCGCGAGTTCACCACCCGTGAGAACGTAGTCTCCAATAGAAAGTTCAATGTCCACGAGTGCTTCACGCACGCGATAATCAATTCCTTCGTAGCGTCCACATATTAAAATCATTCCACCCAGCTCAGAAAGGCTTTCTGCCCGTTCTTGAGAGAATCGTTCCCCTTGTGGGGTGAAGTAGACCACTGGTCCAGAATTATCTTTCTTTACGGCCTCAATAGCATCAAAGAGAGGCTGACAGGTCATTAACATACCTGCGCCGCCACCATAGGGTGTGTCGTCGACTTTTCGGTGTTTATCAGTGCTGTAATCACGAATGTTATGTACATGCAGCTCAATTTGTCCTTCATCAATAGCTCGCTTCATTATTGAGTCTTGAAAGTAGGGAAGTATCAGGTCCGGAAATAGTGTAAGTACGTCGAATCGCATGAGTAGAATTTAGCATAAAGCTAGTGAAGACTTGAAGTACAAAAAAAGGAGCCAATGGCTCCTTCTTCGATTTGTAATTTGAGGACTAACGTTTTGAGAACTGAGGTGTTCGTCGCGCTCCGTGTAGACCTGGTTTCTTTCGTTCTTTCTTTCGGCTATCACGCGTAAGGAATCCTTCTGGTTTCAGTACGATTCGAGCTTCAGCATCGGCTACTACAAGGGCTTTTGAGATCCCGTGTCGGCAAGCAGCTGATTGTCCTTGCATTCCACCTCCTTCAACTTTGATAGAGATGTCGAACTTTCCTTCTTGACCTGTTGTCTTTAGAGGAGCGATCATAACGTTGACCATTTCTTCCGTTGGGAAGTAGTCTTTAGCTTCTTGACCGTTTACTACCATTCGTCCATTACCGTTGTAGAGACGAACTCGAGCTACGGCAGATTTTCGCTTTCCGTTTGCGTAGAAGTAAGTTCCTGTGAATGTTGTCGCTTTAGTGTCGCTCATTGCGAAGGTTTAATTAGAGAGAAAGAGTTTCTGGATTTTGACCAGTATGAGGATGTTCTGATCCAGCGTAAACGTGAAGTTTAGTTAGGATGTGTTTTTTAAGACGATTTCGAGAGATCATTCCTGCAATCGCTTTTTCAAGGATTCGTTCAGGGAAGGTTTCTCGCATCTTCTTAGCAGTAACTGTTTTAAGAGCACCTGGGTATCCACTGTGAGAGTAGTATTTCTTTTGTTCCTCTTTGTTTCCAGTAAGTACTACTTTTTCAGCATTGATAATGATCACGTTGTCACCACAGTCAATGGACGGATGCCAGATAGCTTTATTTTTACCTCGGAGGATGTTAGCTACCTTAGTAGCAATTTGTCCGAGAACAATACCTTCTGCATCAAGTATGTACCACTTACGTGTGAGTCTAACTTCTGATAATTTTGGATGTGTCGTTGTCATAACTTATTATACGAGTTGAATTTGTACCATTTCTGCTGCATCTCCGGCACGGTGCCCGATTTTGATGATTCGAGTGTATCCACCAGGTCGTTCTTTGTAACGATCCTTGAGGACGTCGATTAGCTTTCGGCTAGCATTTTCGTCTAGCACTACTCTACCGATTTGTCGGATTGCATCACCAGTTCCTTTTGTTTTAGCCTTAGTGATAAGACCTTCCACAATTGGTTGTACCATCTTAGCTTTCGCTTTGGTGGTCTTCACATTTTCGTGAAGGATGATTGACGTAGCCAGGTTCCTAAGCATGAGCTTTAGGTGGTCACGTTGCATGTTCAATGATTTTCGTTTCTTTTTATGTCTCATAATGAGGGGAAAGGGCTCAGACTATAGATAAAGAGCTAGAATAAGTCAATTATTCTTCGCCGGGAAGATTCAAACCACGTTTTTCAAGTGCATCAGCCACTTCAGTGAGGGCCTTTTTACCGAATCCACGTAGGTTAGAAAGTTTTGATTCATTGCACTTCACTAGTTGTTCAATTGAACCAATGTCTCCATTGATAAGTGAATTGAGTGTTCTAGGTGAGAGTCCAAGGATTTCAATAGGTGTATAAGATTCTTGTGCTGGTTTAGCACTTTCTTCTTCAGCTTTCGCTTTAGCAGCGATTTTTTCGAAGTCACTGAGGAATTCAGGTTCAACTTGATCTTGATCATGGTTGAAGATGCTGAAGTAAGATTCAAGAACGCTAGCTGCAAATTGCATTGCTTCTTCAGGAGAGAGAGAACCATTGGTTTTCACTTCAAGATTCAGCTTATCTAGATCAGTTCGTTGACCTACTCGAGTGTCTTCCACTCCGTAGTGAATTCGAGTTAAAGGTGAGAATACGGAATCCATTTGGATGAGACCCGCTTCTACTTTCTTACCAATGACAGAAGCACGGTATCCAACACTCTTTTCAATGAAAATTTCCATTTCAAGAGCTCCACCTTTTTCAATCTTGGTGAGGTAAAGTTCAGGATTGTGAACCGTCACTCCACCAGGAGTTTCAATCATTTTAGCAGTAACTTCTCCTGTCTTTTTAGCTGAAAGCTTCAAAGTAACAGGTTCGTTGCTGTCCATACTAACCGCAAGATTCTTGAGGTTAAGAAGGATGTCTAGGATGCTGTCCGTCACACCTTTAAGTGTGTCGTATTCATGAGTGATTCCTTTGATCTTAACACCAGTTACTGCTGCTCCTGGAAGGGAGGAGAGTAATACGCGACGCATCGCGTTACCTAGTGTTGTCCCGTATCCTTGTGGAAGGGGGCTGATCGTGAACATTGAGTGAAAGTCACCCATAGACTTTTCACCGATCTTAGGTAGACCAATTTCTTCCTGAATAATATGCATAGGGAAGGATGCGTTATGAGATTATTTAGAGTAGAACTCAATAATGAGTCTCGTTTGTATAAGTTTGTCGAGGTCTGCTTCTTCTGGGAGAGATGCAACTTCGAATTTTAGAGCTTTTTGATCCACTTTGATCCAACGTGCGTGGTCAAAGTCTTTTTGTTCTTTCACCGCAGCGAAAAGAGGACTAGCTTGTGATTTTGATCGTACCTCTAGAACGTCCCCCTCTCTAACTTGAATTGAAGGGATACTCACTCGTCGTCCATTCATAAGAAGGAGACCATGATTTACGATTTGCCGTGCTTGTGCTCGTGTTGAGGCTAGACCGGCTCGATAAACAGTGTTATCAAGACGTCGTTCTAGAACCTTAAGTAGCGCTATACCAGTTGCTTCTTTCATAGAAGCGGCTTTCTTGTAGTAGTTTTGTAGTTGTCGCTCTGTAAGACCGAACATGAAACGTAGCTTTTGTTTTTCCAAAAGTTGTTTCTTATATTCAGATTCTTTACCACGACGCCCTTGACCATGGATACCAGGCCCATGAGGTCGTCGGTTAAGAAGTTTGTCCATCTTTTCATTTCCAAAGATGTTAACTCCAAATCTTCGTACTAATCGTCCTTTTGCTCCAGTATATCGAGACATAGCTTATATTAAGATTAAACGCGGCGAACACGAGGCTGTCGACATCCATTGTGTGGCATGGGTGTGATATCAGCGATTCGTCCTATAGTAATACCTTGTGAGATAAGTCCGCGAAGCGCTTGCTCACGTCCAATACCTACACCTTTGATGAATACATCACCTTTTTCAAATCCGAACACTCGCGCTTTTTCAGCAGCATTTTCAGCAGCCATTTGAGCGGCATAAGGAGTTGATTTTTTAGAACCTTTGAAGCCACAAGCTCCAGAAGTTGACCACGCTATGGTTTTCCCGTCGTTGTCTGTGATTGTAATAAGAGTGTTGTTGAATCCAGCAGAAATGTAGATTCGTCCAGAAGTAACTGTCTTCTTCTTACTTCGTCGAACTGACTTTGCAGGAGGTTCTTCAAGAATCTTCTTAGCTTTGTCGTCTGTTTTTTTAGCTGCTTCAGCCATAAATTGAAAAATTTATATTATTACTTAGTGATTTTCTTCTTACCTGCAACTGCAGTTTTTCTACCACGCTTTGTTCGAGCATTAGTCTTAGTACGTTGTCCACGTACTGGTAGCTTCCGTCGGTGACGGTAACCACGGTAAGAACCAATGTCTTGAAGACGTTTGATGTCCATCTGAACTTTACGACGAAGATCTCCTTCAGTCATTAGTTTAGCTAGAGTCTCACGTAGCTTGGCTAGTTCTGCCTCGGTAAGATCTTTAACGCGAGTATCAAGAGAGATACCAAGATCAATCAGCATTTGTTTAGAAGTGCTGTGACCCACGCCATAAATATAGGTTAGACCTATTTCTACACGTTTATCTAACGGTAAGTTTACTCCACAGAGACGAGCCATAGTTATAAAGAGTTAATTATCCTTGTCGTTGTTTATGACGAGGGTTGCTTGCACAAACAATGCGTACGATACGTTTACGTCGAATGACTCGACATTTGTCACACATCCGGCGGACTGAGGCACGTACTTTCATTATTCTTTTGAATTAGTTGTTTCAGTTTCTTTTGCAGGTTCCTCCTCTTCACCATTTAATGGTTTCCTGAGGACTACTACCATCTTCCCATCTGGTCCACGTTGTTTCTTGTGACGGAATACAATGCGTCCCTTATATAAATCATAGGGAGTTAGCTCTACGGTGACCGCATCTCCTGGGATTATTCGAATATAATTTATTCGCATCTTTCCTGAGAGGTGACAAAGCACTTCGTGGTCCGTAGGGTAGTTCGGGTCATCCAATTTAACCTTGAATGTCGTGTTCGGAAGGCATTCTTCAATGACTCCGAGTACTTGAATGACTTGTTTTGCCATAGGGCATTGCTTGGTTAGAAGCAGGGGAACTTTACACGGGAGAGGGGCCTTGTGCAAGGGCTTTTTTACACTTTGTCCAGACTTTCCTTTTAAGGTATAGTTTTGCCGTTAAAAACAGACACATGCCACTCTTTTCCAAGGACAATCAAAACAGCCCTATTGCAAGCGCTTTAAGCGTGAAAATTGGCTATATCTTAGGTGGTTTTCTTGGGTTTTTGCTTCTTTTCCAAATGGTGCAATTCTACCAACTAAGAGACAAACTTCAATTTATTGATGGATTACAGGAAAGTCAGTCTACGGTGGTTGAACAAGTTTCACTTTCTCAAAACTACTTAAGTCAGTTCGCAACAGACCTAAATCAAATTCGTGAGTTCCTTTTATTACCTGAAAGTGATTATGACTTTTCTGAATTAGGTGAACTTAGCACTGAAGAAGTAGAACTAGACCTTACTACTCAGCTTTTTGAACTTGTTGAAGCTCTAGGCGCAGCAGAGAAAAATGAAGCGGCTTATAATGTCCGTTTAGTAGAGTTACAGGAGTATTTATCTGTATCGGACTCCTTTATAGATAAAGGAGTAAGCGTTGATCCACTTGGTGTGGAAGGTTTAGATGGAGTGACTTGGACTATTGTGGATGACTCTAATGGAGTAAAGGTTTTAGCCATTGCTTTAGCTTATGATGCTGGCTTAACACTTACTAGCTATATAGATGGAGATTCCTCTTTTTCTTCTGATGCTGTTTTCTTGGAAATTTCTGAAAAAATCAATTCTTATATGCTTGGGCTAGATATTTTTCGAGCAACTATTGCTGCCCATGATGAAGGGGTGGGGTTCTTGGAAGGAACACTTTTCCCTTCAGAGCCTTTTCAAACTTATCTGAATGCAAATCTACTCTCCCTAAACACTAGAGAAGAAAATGATACTAGTTCTTCCTATAGTCTTATGAATAGTGATGGAATTCTTCTTGCATCTTTTCAGGTCTGGAAACGTGAAATAGAGGATGGGATAACTCTTATTATACCAGCACCTATTGATGGTTTTTCTGAAGAGAAATGGATTGATATTAGCCCTGATCAACTTGGACAAGACTTAGTACTTTCCGCTCTTGAATCATTAGTTGATACACGAACGGCTTTAGACCTTAAGGTTGAAGAACGTCGAACTGAATTATTTCAAGTGATGGAAGATCGAGGTTTTGTAGGCACTCTTGAAGCTTTGGGGCTTACAATGGGTGAGTTGGTTGAAGAGGAAGTACGGCTTTATTATTCTATTGTAAGTATAGAAGGTGAAATCTTGAGAAACTTAGTTCTTGATTTTGCAACAGGAGAGGTAAGGGTTGAAATGCCGGATACTGGAGTCTCAGAAAGTTTGGATCTGGCAACGGCTAACTTAAGAGATACTGCCAAAAAAAAACTTTCGACTTACCTAGCTTAGTCCCAAGTAACCTGGAACTGGTTAAGGACCCCGCTAGTTTTAACCTTTTAGTGATGGGAAAACATGGAAGTAATGTGGATACCATGATTTTTGCAAATATAAATTCCAATACTCGTAAGATTACTTTACTTAGTATCCCACGAGATTTATGGGTAGATGGTCAGAAAATCAATGGAGTCTATGGGAAATATGGGCTTTATGAGCAGGTTAATTGGATAGAGGAAGCGATTGGATACCGGATAGATAAATACATTCTGATTGATATGTATGTGTTTAGTGATGTGGTTGACCTCATGGGAGGAGTCGATATTGTATTGGAAGATGACCTGATTGATCCGACTTATAAGACTTGTGATAATGGGATTTGTTCTACTTTGTATTATGAAGCAGGAGAACAGCATTTGAATGGAGTGGAGGCATTGAGAATTGCTAGATCTCGTTACACTACTTCTGATTATTCACGAGCTGCGCGCCAACAAATTATTCTTGAAGGGATTAAGAATAAAGCCACTTCTCTTGGTTTTGGAGATGCTAATGCTTTGATCAGTATTGTCAGCACCGTGCTTGGCTCCACAGAAACAGATATTTCTATAGATGAAGCGATTCGATATTACTTCCGTTACCAAAGTTTTGAACTGAGTAGGGGGTATGTTCTTTCACCTGCCAACGTGCTCAGTGCAGTTCCTGAACCTGTTGATTATGTGACTTCACGTGAAGTTGAAATTTGTTTAGACGAAAACAATCCAGATACTTGTAGCATGACTTATGCCTTGGATACGCTTCAACCCCGTGATGGGAATTGGGATTTAATTCCGTGGTATATCGGGAGTTTGTTATAAAATTTCAATCACGCCTTCTTCATAACAAGTGGTCACAAATTTTCCATTTACTTGGTTGAAGTAGATCTCATAGCTGTGTCCGTATGAAATATCAGGATCACCATTGAAAGTGATGCTTTCAGTGTTTGGGATTCCTTTGATCCATTCAATTGCACTTAGCGTTGTTGGATTAGTGGCTTCAGCACTCACTATGAATTCAGAATTTTTTTCTAAATAAGCTTCCTCTAAACATTGAGGATCTAGATCAACAATCTCAGCAAAAGGGGAGTTGTTAGCTTTAAAGCTTAATTCAAGGTCGAGGAGTGCTTCAGTTATGAGGTTCTCCTCTGTTTCTTCTTCGCCAGTGGGGAGCTCAGGCGTTTCGATACCTAGGTCTAAGTTGATTGATTCAGTTTCACATCCAATAAAGAAAATGAGTAGAGTGAGGGTGAGGAGCTTTTTCATATGTCATTAATTTATATGTAAATAGGATACAGAAACTAAAGACTTTTGACACTGCTTGACAAATGAATGCAATCCGATTAAAACATTTGTATATATATATATAAAAACTCTATTGATGGCCCTAGATAGTAATGAATTTTCTGGTGTAGAACCTATGACGAGGAAGGCTCTGCCGCAAACAATTAGATCTCTTCTGATGGCTTCAACTTTATTGATGACTGCGTGCTTAGGGCCAGAGGCTGTCCCAGCTCCCGCAGATGATTGTGAGTGTGACGATGAAACTTCACGCGATACTGATTCGGGTTCAGCTGAGGTAGATGATACTGCCGAACCTGATACTGCCGAACCTGATACGGGAGTGGAGGTGGAAGAGATTGTGGAACGTGAAGACAACCTTTCACCATGGCCAACAGCGTCAGGAAGCGTGAACTTACTGGAGTTAGTGTTGGAAGATATCAGCGATTTTGAAGCGAGTGGAATCGTGTGGCACGACACTAGGAAAACTTGGTTTGTTGTGTCTGATAAGGGAGATTTAGCTGAAATAGATTCCTATGGTTCAGTTAAAGGACTGTGGGAAATACCAGGCGATTGTGAAGGGATCACTATGAATCCTGAGAATCCTGATGTGGTTTACATAGCTTTTGAGTCTGATGAATCTATAGTTTCAGATGGGAGTGTTGTGAGAGGGTTTGATATCACAAGAGGTGAATACACTAATGAGTCTTGTAGTTTGGATTTGGATACCTTAGAGAATGCTGGTTTTGAAGGTCTGACTTTTGTGCCTAATCATAATGCGCAATTTCTTCGTGGAGAAGGGGTCTGGGCTACAGATCCAGCAGGGTTTTTCTTGGCTATTGGACAGTATGTATCTGAAATTCGCGTGTATCCTGCCTCTTTATGTGTTGATGATGCCGAATTAACATCCATTGAGACTCTTGATGTTTCTGACACCGATGGAGCAGGTTTACATTATGACTCACGAACCTGGCGTCTTTATGTGGACTTTGACGCACAAAATCGACTTGATGTGCATCGATTGGATTGGGCTACATCGTCAGATCCTGTGTTAAGCTACACTTTTCCTGAAGTGGGATCTCATGTCTATGAAGAAGGCTTCACATTAGGTGAAATTACTTGTGCGGTGAATGACGAACCAAGTGATTGCACTGCTTTCGTAGGTATTGCCTATGATGATAAAGCCATTCGAATATTCTCAGACTTTCCTGTGACTATGCAGCAAGAGATTCCTAGAGATTAATTGCTTAAAATGTCTTTTCACCTTCCCTTAGAGTAAGCACTTCATAGCCAGTTTCAGTCACGAGGATGGTGTGTTCATGTTGAATGGCACGTTTCCCATCCAGGGTTACAATAGTCCAATCATCCGCGAGGGTTTTATTCTTAGGACTTCCTGCAACGATGATAGGTTCAATGGCGATCACCATTCCAGGGATGAGTGCAGGGCCTTTCCCCCTTTTCCCCCAATTGGGAACGTAGGGTTCTTCATGCAGTGTGTAACCAATTCCATGACCGGTTAATTCTTTAACTACACTAAATCCATTTTTCTTCACATGAGCTTCAATGGCGTAACCAATATCTCCTACTTTGTTCCCGGGTTTCACTTGTTCGATTCCTTTCCAAAGTGCTTGGATACAGGTATCCACTAGCTTTTGAGATTCAGGATCTGTTTCACCTCCAACCACAAGCGCCACACATGAGTCTGTGTTGAGATCTTTATAAATGACACCACAATCAACATTAACAATGTCGCCTTTTTGCATTGGTGCATCGTTGGGAATACCATGAACAATCTCATCATTTACCGCAGTACAAAGAATGGCAGGGAAGCCATGGTAACCTTTGAAACCAGGGATAACTTTATGATGTTCAAATAGTTCTTCAGCTTTACGCTCAAGATCCATGGTGCTGTGTCCTGGCTTAAGAAACTCAGATAGCTCTTTTAAAATATCAGCAAGAATTTTACCACCATCTCGCATAGCTTGAATTTCAGTTTCGTTTTTAATGTGAATTTCCATTTAGTTTAGTTTACTAAGTAATTCTGTAGTTACAGCTTCAATAGATTGCTCACCGTTTACGATTATCATCTTATCACGTGATTTATAATCTTCAATAACAGGAACTGTTTTTTCAAGGAAAGTATCTAAACGAACTCGAATGGCATCCGGGGTGTCATCTTTTCGAGTGGTGAGTTCGCCATCACAGTTTTCACATTTATCACCTTTATAAAAGACAGGGAAAACTGATTTACATGAAGAACAAATTCGTCGAGTTGTTAGTCTTCGAAGGGCTTCTTCTTCAGAAATTTCAATAAGAATTCCTTTGAAGTCGAGACTTTCTTTTTGCATAAGGGCATCGAACTGTTCTTGTTGATCACCACTTCGTGGGATTCCATCAAAAAGAACGTCTTGTCCTTCAGGTAGTTTGTGAATGAAGTCTGCAATAATTTCCATTACCACGTCCGTGGAAACAAGATTTCCTGCTTCCATGATTCCTTTAATCTTATTTCCAAGCTCAGATCCATCAGAAGCTAAAGCTCGGAGAGCAGCACCCGTTTCAAAAATAGCTAAACCAAATTTATCTGCGAGGAATTTACTTTGGGTACCTTTGCCCGATCCTTGCATACCAAAGAGTACGTAGTTCATAGCGTGGGTTTATCCTTTATAGAATCGCTCGTAATGATGAGCGAGTAGGTGAGAGTTCACTCGTCGAACGAGATCAAGAACTACACCAACGACAATAATGATACCAGCTCCACTTACGATCATTGGAACTGAACCTACTCCACCGCCAGAGAACATCTTTTGTAGTAAGATTGGAAGGATCGCAATGGCTGCGATCATTATACCTCCGAAGAAGTTCATACGGTTTGATACCTTTCTAAGGTGTTCAGCAGTTTCAGAACCAGGTCGCAACCCTGGAACGAATCCACCACGTTTTTGAATGTTATCTGCGACTTCGTCAGTGTTGAAAGTGATGCTTACATAGAAGAAAGTGAATCCAACAACAAGTAAGAAGTACACGGCAATGTAAGTCCATGAGCTAGGTGCAAAAGCAGTAGTCATGAATTCACCTAATTTTTGTACCCATGCTGAGTCTGCGTAAGCAAGGAATTGACCAG
>JBLIGW010000016.1:0-14720 GCA_047635955.1 Oceanicoccus sp. | reverse complement strand
GAGGTAGACGCAATGGACAATGAAACGCGTGGTGGATTTGGATCAACAGATAAAAACTAGACATGCTCATTACGCTTTACGGAATCAACAATATAGGGAAAACCACCCAAGCTCTGCGTTTAGTGGAACGGTTAAAGGAATCTGGGCATGACGCAGTTTACGTTAAATTCCCTGTTTATGAGATTGAACCAACAGGAACTTATCTTAATGCTTTTCTTCGTAGTGGTGACGCTCAGAACATCAGTGAGGAAGAACTTCAAATGTGGTTCACTCTCAATCGTTACCAGTTTGAACCCACGCTTAAAAAGTGGCTAGCGGAAGGAAAGATTGTAATTGCTGAAGACTACATTGGAACTGGAATTGCATGGGGAACCGTGAAAGGAGCCTCAACGGATTGGCTAGAAAGTATGAATACTCACCTAGTTAAGGAGGACCTCGCTATAATGATTGATGGAGAACGATTCATGGCAGCTGCTGAGGACGGTCACCTACATGAAAGTAATGACGAGTTCATGAAGCGCTCTCGCCAAGTTCACCTAGAACTCGCTGAACGTTATGATTGGACCGTAGTCCCTCTTCAGAATGGAGTGGAAAAGATGAACGAAGTACTTTGGAAAGTTCTTCAGTTGCACATAGGATAAAGACACACTTCAGCTTCCAGGAGCACTCGGGGTCGGCTCATGAGCCTTACCAACTCGCTTCCTATGCAGTGAATTGCCCTCTAATACTTCTGTATTTGAACTAGCTATGAAAAAAACATTAGGTCTCTTGCATCTACAGAAGTAAAACAGTAGAATTGAACCCCTTAAACCGACACAATGGCGACCCTACTTAATGGCCGCACAGTATCGAATTCTCTACTTGAGGACATCAAGCAAGATGTAGAGAACCTGAACTCAAAAGGCGTGCGACCAAAATTGGTCGTTATTTTAGTTGGAGAAGACCCAGCCAGTGCTGTTTATGTGAAACACAAAGAAAAAGCCTGTGCAAAGGTTGGAATGCTGAGTGAAAAGCTAGTTTTTCCTGAAACCATAAGTGAAAAAGAACTTTTAACTGAAATCGACAGATTGAATAAAGACGAAAGTGTGAATGGATTGATTGTTCAAGTCCCTCTCCCTCCACACATCAGTGAGGATGAAATTGTAAAAGCAATTGAGCCAGCAAAAGATGTGGATGGCTTCCATGCCGTTAACCTTGGGAAAACAGCGCTTGGTCGTGAGTTTGAAGACCTATCACCTGCAACGCCCAAAGGAATCACTCGGATACTTGAGTTTTACGACATTGAACTTGAAGGAATGAATGCTGTTGTAATTGGACGAAGTAAAAATGTTGGAAAGCCTATTGCTATGATGCTTCTTAATAGAAATGCGACCGTGACTATTTGTCACAGTCGAACCAAAAATTTGATTGAACACACGAAAAAAGCAGATCTTATTATTGCTGCAGTTGGACGTGCTGGCTTTGTAAAAGCTGAGATGATCAAACCTGGGGTTGTCGTGATTGACGTAGGAATTCACAGAAAAGATGACGGCAAACTTTGTGGAGATGTAGATTTTGATAAAGTGGAAAAAATCGCTTCAGCTTTGACTCCTGTACCTGGTGGCGTTGGTCCTATGACCGTTGCTGCCCTATTAGAAAACACAATTCTTGCAACGAAAAATCAGCATAATCTTTAATCCTTCAAAGCTATGTGTGGAATCATCAGTATACATTCGGATGAACCGGTTGCTCAAAAACTGTACGATGGACTAATGATGCTTCAGCATCGTGGGCAAGATGCCGCAGGAATGGTGACCTACAATGGCCGCCTACATATGCATAAGAATGACGGACTAGTTACTGAGGTCTTCAACCAGAAGGAAATGGACCGTATGCTTGGAAACATTGGTATGGCTCATGTTCGCTACCCTACAGCGGGAACTTATGACAGTCGTGAAGCTCAACCCTTTTATGTTAACGCTCCTTTTGGGATTGCATTGATACACAATGGGAACCTAACCAACACTCCTGAATTACGAGAACAAGTGATCAAGAAAGACATGCGTCATCTCAATACGCAATCTGACTCTGAAGTGCTCTTGAATGTTTTGGCTGATGAGATCAACAAGTTGAATGTTAAATCACTCGCTAAGGAAGATGTATTTAAAGCAATGAAAGGTGTTTACTCTCGGATCAAAGGAGGATACGCCGTGATTGCAATCATTGCAGGACAAGGAGTGCTAGCCTTTAGAGATCCCAATGCAATTCGCCCACTAATGATGGGAAGACAAGTGAAGGACGGAAAAGAAGACATTATTTTTGCTTCTGAAAGCGTAGCCTTGGACGTACTTGGCTTTAAACTAGATAGGGACCTCAAACCTGGTGAAGCCGTTTGGGTTGATATGGACGGGAAAGTTGAATCTGAAACCTGTGCTGAAAAAGTAAGCTTCAACTCTTGTATTTTTGAATACGTTTACTTTGCTCGACCTGACTCTATGATTGATGACATTTCAGTCTATAAAGCTCGCCTCCGAATGGGTCAAAAGCTAGCTGGACAGATTAAAGCCGCCAATCTAGAAATTGACGTAGTTATGCCAGTGCCAAGTACTTCTAGACATGCAGCAGTTCCCCTTGCCTATGAGCTCGGCGTTAAATATAGAGAAGGACTGGTTAAAAACCGTTATGTAGCCCGGACCTTTATTATGCCAGGTCAGGAGCAACGACAGTCCTCTATCCGACGAAAATTGAACCCTATTCGCTTAGAAATTGAAGGCAAAAACATATTGCTTGTTGATGACTCAATCGTTCGAGGGAATACATCCAAAAAGATTATTGAAATGGTGAGAGAAATGGGGGCTAAAAAAGTATTCTTTGCCTCTTGTGCCCCTCCACTTAGGCATCCTTGCGTCTATGGGATCGACATGCCAAGTCGAAAAGAATTTGTTGCCAATCAGTTGTCTACAGAAGAAACGGCAAAACAAATTGGAGCTGATGCTCTTTTCTACCAAGAAATGGATGACCTTCTGGAATCAGTCTCTGAAGGTAACCCCAATGTTAATGAATTCTGTACGGGCTGTTTCACTGGGGACTACCCTACTAACGATGTGACTGAAGAAGTACTAAGAGCGGCCGAAGAGAGTCGAAGCTGCACTCCCCTCAAAGAAGATGACCAATAATAAAAACTTATGAAAAAGATTCTACTCATTGGAAATGGAGCTCGTGAGCATGTAATTGCCGAAACCTTCAAACGAAGCCCACAGGAGTGTGAATTGGCGGTTTATGCCAAAGCTACTAACCCTGCGCTTAAAGCTCTAGCTACCGAATATCATGTGACCACTGACTTAAGTGATTTTGACACCTTACGTGATTTTGCTGGACGATTCAGACCTGATTTTGCCTTTATTGGACCTGAGAACCCACTGGCTGATGGAATCGTAGATTTCCTCAACTCAATGGACATCCCCTGCATTGGACCCACTCAAGCCCTAGCTCAGCTAGAATGCTCTAAGTCTTTCACTAGAGATCTGCTCTCAAAATATGAGATCCCAGGAAATCCTGAATTCAAAGTTTTTACTAAGCCTGAAGGCATTGCTGAATTCATGAAATCATTAGAGGGAAACTACGTAGTTAAAGCAGATACTCTTCAAGGTGGAAAAGGAGTGAAAGTCTCTGGAGAGCACTTGGAAAGTATTGAGGAAGGCACAGATTTTGCCATTAAATGCATTGAAGAAGATGGACGCGTGGTCGTTGAAGAAAAATTTGTTGGTGAGGAGTTCTCTTTAATTTGCTTTTCAGATGGAGAAAGCCTTGCACCTTGTCCTGTTGCTCAAGATCACAAACGAGCTCATGAGAATGATACTGGACCAAATACTGGTGGAATGGGAGCCTATACAGACTCAAATCACCTCCTTCCATTCATGACTCAGTCTGATTTTGACCAAGCAATGGATATCACTCAAAAAGTTATTGAAGCCCTAAAAGAAGAAACCGGCGAAGCCTACAAAGGCATCATCTACGGTGGATTCTTTGCTACGAAAAATGGCGTGAAGCTTATCGAATACAATGCTCGCTTTGGAGATCCTGAAGCTCAGAACATGCTTGCTCTTCTAAAAACGGACCTTATACAAGTTTGTGAGGCTGTAATTGCAGGAACTCTTTCTGAGATTAATGTTGAATTTGAAAAGAAAGCAACAGTCTTGAAATACCTTGTGCCAGAAGGGTATCCAGAAAATCCTATCAAGAATAAACAAATAGATATGACCCCTCTACCGGATGGAGCTCGTGCCTATTTTGCCTCGATTGATGAACGTGAGGGGTTACTCTATTTGCTTGGTTCACGAGCAGTTGCAATGCTTGGAATTGCAGACTCACTTGAAGAAGCAGAACGTATTGCTCAAGCCGCTGTGGAAACAGTAAAAGGCCCCGTATTCTATCGAAAGGATATTGGGACCTCATTACTGATTCAGAAGCGAATTGACCACATGTCCGAACTGAGAGACTAGTCTTTCTTTTTCTTAGGAGCTGCTTTCTTCTTAGCTGGAGCCTTTTTCTTTACTGTACTTGTTTTCTTCTTAGGAGCTGCTTTCTTTTTTGGAGCCGACTTTTTCTTCTTCCCTGCTTTCTTATTCAAAATAGCTTTCTGTTCTTTTACGTATTCGCCTACTTTTTTCTTGAAAGAATCTGCCTTCTTATTCGCTTTTTTCAAGATTTCATCCAACTCTGCATGTTCTATATCCGCAACATCAGCAATTTTACCTTTTGCATTTTTAAGTGCATCTTGAACTGGAGGTCGACTGACAAAGTCTTCAACCATATCACCAATTTCCCCTCCCATCTTAACCACATCATCAAGAATCCCCTTACCATCACCGGCAATGATTTTCTTTCTTAACTTTTTCCCTTCTTCAGGGGCAAAAAACAGACCAGTTACAGCTCCTGCAACAAGTCCTATTCCTAATGCGATTTTACCTGCTTTCTTTCCCATGGCGTGGTTGGGTTATATAATTAAGTTCACTTTACGACATCCAGAAGATGGAAGTCAAACTCCTGAAGCATCAGATTTAGACGAACAAGCGGAAGACCGACTACATTTAAATAGTCTCCTTCAAAGCCTTCAATGAAAAGAGCTGCTTTCCCCTGCGCTGCATAGGCTGCTGCTTTATCCATGGACTCCCCTTTGTCTAAATAATTATCCACTTCTTTTTCTGTTAAAGAAAGAAATTTTATTTTTGTTGTCTCTACCTCAGTGAGTTCTTTTTTCGTTTTCGTATCTATCAGGCAAATAGCTGTTTTTACTTCATGAGTTTCTCCCTGAAGGAGCATGATCATTCTTTTAGCGTCCTCTCTATCAAGTGGCTTTTCTAGAACCTCACCTTCGAAAACACCAATAGTATCCACACCAATCACCAATGAATCTTTATGTTTTTCAGCAATTTCTCTCGCTTTACCTACTGCATTCATTGCCACAAGTGACTCAGGATCATGATTTTCTGGATGAATTTCAGTATATTCAAGTGCTGGATCTACCGCAAAAGAAAGCCCTATATCCCTAAGTATTTTTTTCCTACGTGGACTGGCAGAAGCCAGAACGATTTTTCTCATGATTTTCCCTTTGACAAGATAAAGCTGTGCCTCTATATTCTACGGGTTATTTTTAAGGACTCAAGAAGAATTTTATGCCAATCATCAAATCAGCCAAGAAACGTGTTAAGCAGACTTTAAAACGTCAAGCTCGTAACTACAACACCCGTAGTGCAATGCGAAAAGCAATTCGTAATGTTGAAGAAGCTATCAAAGCAAGTGACCCAAAAGCAGCTGAATCTGCCCTTCAAGTCGCTTACAAAGTAATTGATACTGCGGCTAAGAAGAAAGTAATACCTAAGAACACTGCTTCACGACGAAAGTCTAAGCTTGCTCGAAACATTGCTGGAATCAAAGTAAAAGCTACTCCTGAGAAAGCTGCTGCTAAAGAGCCAGTTGCTAAGAAAAAAGCTCCAGCTAAAAAGAAAGTAGCTAAAGCTGAATAATTAGAACCCTAGATTCACCATTTAAATCCTGGATAGCCTCCAGGATTTTTTCTTGTCCATATTTCATGTCCTCACCATGTCGAGTTCCTGGATCGTGAGTAATGAACTGCCCATCTACCCACCCATGGACAAGAATCATATGGTTTTTAGGTGCTGGATTCCCATAATGACGATTAGCCAAGATAGATCCATCTATAGGAACAATAACTATTGCCCCCTCTTCTATCAGAGTCTTTAGATCCTCGATACTAGGACTTTCCAAAACAGCGCTTGGTATCCCAAAAAAATCAACCAAAACAGACTGAACTTGAGGAATGTCAAAATTCAAAGAAGAGTCAAAACGTGCAATATCCAGCATCGTCAATTCAGCTTGTTCATCACTTAGTAAGTCTTCCCCTTTCCACCATTGCCGTACCATTGTGATCACTGCCTCCTCAGCAAAATCACTCCACGGACTAGACCAGTCACCCCTAGGCGCTTGAGACGTGAATGGAGCCTCACGAAGCTCAATAAAAGGCAGCTCCTCAATCAAGATCTCCTCAGGCACATAACTATCAAAAATATCCTGAAGCTCCACTCCTTCAAGTGCTTTCACCTCATTTACATTAGAGTGATAATGGTTGGCTACTAAAATTCCATCAATAAATGCCACCACTACTACTGCTACTGTCCCGAACTTAGTTAAAAAAGAGTCCCTCATTACCATCAGGTTAGGAGGGACTATTCTACAACTCAACTATTAAAAGTCAAATTAGTTCTTAAACATAGCTTTATCTTCATTCACTTTCCAAACGATAGCCCCACTAATAATTAGGCTAACTGCCTGCCCTCCCATTGAGAAGGTTTCAGGAGAAGCCATGTAAGTAAGTACCATAGAAACAAGACCAAGACCGAAAGCTGCCACAACCACATTAGGCATGAATTTCTTCATCTTGAAGAATCCAACAACCTCAGCAAGGTTCAATGCTCCTGCCACTGCCAATACAATCCCGCTTACAATAAGCATAAGCATTGGAGCTTCAGCTCCGAGAACAGCTATGGCTCCTCCTATAACTAGGATTCCCATTACTGATGATATAAGACCAAGAACTGCGAGAACTCCAAGAACTGTATAGAGTGTCGGACGTTTAGCTGCTTCCATTTATTGCGTGGTTAGAATTAAAGCACTTTAATTTTATGTGAATCAAAGCCCCTTGTCTAACTTTTTTATTCAAGCCCCTTTACTCATCTATATACAAAAAAAGTCATAGTTGAAACTTTGGTGGACCCTATCGGGTTCGAACCGATGACCTCTACGCTGCCAGCGTAGCGCTCTAGCCAACTGAGCTAAGGGCCCACATCGCGCGGAGTATATCCCATTGAAAAAAATGTGTAAATGGAGTATAATAATAGGATTAAATAGCCTTAAAATGGACCTAAAAAACCGTATCAAAAACAGCAAAGCACTCACCGAATCTGTACGAGTAAAGCTCCTCACCCTAGTAGACACTTGGGATGAGAGCCAAACTCAAGAATTTATTAAACTTTTTAATTCAGCTGAGCTGAAAGTCAGTAGTGTTGAAAACCTGTATCAAGACAAATCAGATCAAAATAATCAGGCCTACCTTGATAACGCACAAATCTTTTTAAAGAAGACTATTCCAATGAAAGTTCGTGACTTGGAATCCAAAGTTCAGGCGGCAGAAAGCCCTGATGATATTCTAAATGCACTCTAATTCATGATTCATTTTTACAAATTTCAATCAAACACTGAACCCTGGAATCACCAAGTAATTTTTATGAAGGAAACTCATGAGTCGAATGAAGTTGTTCAGTCTGCAAGTGAAGCGCCTGAAGCAGTAGAATTGGATGAACAAGTCAAACTAAGACAAAATGAACTCAACAATGTCGCTAGTAATTTAGAAACCCAATTTAGTGTTTTAGACCCTGCCCTTGCAGGTGAGTTCACTATAATGCTTGACGCCGCTCGCGTAGAGCTCGAAAGTGATTTTGAAAACAATGCCAATGCCGCACTAGAGGAATTCACTCAAGACCTTGAGGCCATTCGAAACGATCTAACTTCGGCATTAGAGGATGCTGGTTTAATTGATGAACCCACAAAAGTACGAGCAAATTCTAGTAATGAAGCTGAATCTACACGAATCCATGAAGAAATGGGGCGTCTTGCCTCACGTAATCAGCACAAGGGAGTGATTAGAAATTATGAAAAACAACTTACTTTAAAGGTCGCACTTACTTCCGAAGATCATCTCTTAGCCGCTCATGGATATAGAGGGCTTGGTGACACTTTGGGCGTACAAAAAGCCATATTAATGACACTACAAGTCGCACCAGAAGATGTTCAGGCAGCGCAATGGCTGAGCAGCGTTGAAACAAACTTCTCGGGGGCAAAACTAAATGCACCTAGAAATGCCACCACAGACGTTCTCACTCCAAAACAAATGCCATTCGCACCTGACCAGAGAGTAGCCATCCAATTTGCACAGAATACATTAGTTGAGACAGGTCAATTTGATGGACTTTTACCCAAAGGTGAATATCTATTTAATGGTGAGCCGCTTCACGTTGGTGTCTCAGAATCAGCACCTGTACTTGCAGAAGTTGATGAAGCGCCTCGTGACAGACTTGCAGATAAATCTGCTCGTTCACGTGCTCGACTCAAGCCCAAGGAAGTAGCCACGCTTGATGCGGAAGTCATACGAATTGGTGAAGACCTATTGAGACAAGTTGATCGTGGCCTATGGGAGGCAGTAAACAATAGCTACAATCAACTGATTGATTTAGTTCAAGATGGAGGACTGATTACCTATAAAGAGGCAAAGCTGCATCAGAATGGGTATCAAGCAGCCTTAAATCTAGGAAACACAAAAGAAGCAAGAAAACGATTAGCACGAGTTAGTACCCATGCTTAAGGTCAACTAGAAGATTTAAATATCCATTCATTCTGGAAATCTCACTGGTGCGTAAAAGCTCATAAGCACTACGAACCTTATTAGGGCTTTGTAATTGTAATGGTGGGCCCGACTGGACTTGAACCAGTGACAAAAAGATTATGAGTCTTCTGCTCTAACCAACTGAGCTACGGGCCCTAAACACTACGAGAAGGATCTTAGCATATTAGTGCTCAGCGGCAAGTCTTACACACCCCGTAAATCGTTGTATAAACAGCATTTACCTTTGCACCACCCTTGTCTTCAATACATTTAACGCACATATGAACACCGGGTGTCTCTAAATTCTTAATAGAGTCACAGCTCTCACATACAAAGTGATGGTGAGGTTCAGCGTAAACTTCAAAGAGGCTAAGATTATTAGGTCCTAGCACCTGAGTCACAGCTTTCGCCTCCTCCAAAGCTCCAAGATTCCTATAAACCGTAGCTAAACTAATCTTACTCATAGACTTCCTGGCACGCTTATAAATTTCATCTGCTCTCAGGTGACCGGCATCCTTTTTAAGGATGTCAAGAATCAAATCACGTTGTGGGCTTTTTCTTGCTCGTTTACTCATGAATAGAGCCTACAATACAATCTGTTAAATGACAATAAATAGTATTGATTCCTAGTTAAGCCTCAGGTAGACTGGCGACAATTGACTCCCCTTGACTATGACGGTAAATAATGACATTCAGACTCTGCTTAAGAGCAAAGTGAAAACTTTCATCTACATGGACCATGCCGCGACAACGCCCATGGCACCTGAAGTGAAAGAATCCATGATGCCCTACTTTACTGAAGTATTTGGAAATCCAGGAGGGTTTTATGAACTTGGACGAGTTGCCAAACAAGCTGTGGATGAATCACGCGCTTCTATTGCATCGCACCTAGGCTGCACTCCTAATGAAATCCTATTTACTGGAAGTGGAACTGAATCAGACAATATGGCGATTTTTGGAGTCGCAAAGCGACATTCAAAGAACGGAAAACATATTATTATATCTTCAATTGAGCATCATGCCGTTGAATACCCGTGCCGACAATTAGAAAGAGATGGATTTGAGATCACTCGACTCCCTGTTGATAAAAATGGAAAAGTTTCCGTAGATGATTTAAAGAATGCCTTACGTGATGACACCATTTTAGTTTCCATTATGATCGCAAACAATGAAATCGGTACGATTCAGCCCATTGCTGAAATCGGAGAAGTTTTGAAAGATCATCAAGCTCTATTACATACTGATGCCTGCCAAGCCGCTGGCGCACTAGACATTAAAGTGGACAAACTGGGCGTGGATCTACTCACACTGAATGGCTCAAAAGTTTATGGGCCCAAAGGTATTGGTCTTTTGTACCTAAAAAAAGGCACACGCATCAAGCCTCTCATTTATGGAGGTGGACAAGAACGTGGGCTACGAGGTGGAACTGAGAACGTTGCCTACATTGTTGGTTTTGCAAAAGCGCTGGATCTTGCTTTTGAAAACTTGGAAAAGGAAGTCCCTCGACTGACTGAATTACGAGACTATATGACGGAGGGATTGCTCACGAAAATACCGAAATCAATGTTGAATGGACACCCCACTGAGCGACTGTCAAATTCGGTGAACGTGACTGTGCTAGATATTGAAGGTGAAGCCTTCACACTCTTTCTCAATGAACTGGGCATTTATGCTTCAACAGGATCAGCTTGTACCTCCCTTAGCTTGGACCCTTCTCATGTAATTTTGGCCACGGGCCTTCCTTATGAATGTGCTCATGGATCCATGCGATTCACTCTTGGTCGCCATACGACAAAGAAAGATGTGGATTACATCTTGGATGTCGTACCAGAAATTGTACGAATTCTTAGACGGATTTCTCCTCTCAATTTGGATGAATCGATTGTGAAAGAAAAAGGAAAAGGGGAACTCCATTATATTTAACCCAAATAAGATGTCATTACCTGTTATGGGCAATAGTCAAAGTGACGTAGCCGGACCAAGGAAAAAAAACTGGATGTACACGGATCAAGTGAAAGAGCACTTTTTCAACCCTAGAAACCTTTTGGAAAACATTGGGGATGTTAATGAATCTGACTGGGATGGTTATGGACAAGTGGGTAGCCCCGCTTGTGGAGACATGATGAAACTATGGATCAAAATAAATGAAGATAAGATTGTGGATTGTAAGTGGCAAACCTTTGGTTGCGCTTCAGCGATTGCTTCCACCTCAATGATGAGTGTGATGGTTTCCGAAAAAGAAGGAATGATGACCGAGGCCGCAATGAAACTAAGCCCGAATGACATTATGGATAGGCTCGGTGGCCTTCCCAATCGGAAGATCCACTGCAGCGTACTTGGTGATAAAGCTCTGATGAAGGCGATCAACGATCATTACCGTCGGACCAAACAGTTTGATAGGATGAAAGTTGAAACTTCTAAAGTGATTGACCCCGAAACAAACGTGACTGATATGGACATTCAGGAAGCGGTTTTAGAGGGAGCTACCAATATGGAAATGCTCCAGGACCGGTTAAAAGTGGCCATTGGAAATCCAGATATTATTCCAGAAGTTGAAAAACGCCTCCACTTTTACGTCTCAAAGTACTATGGTGACGAGTAGATGAAAGACTCTTTTAAAAAATACTTCCAGGAATTGATTGGCGAAGCTGATGCTGAGGCATTCTTTGACGCCATCAAAGAAAAGAAAACTCGACGTGGAATTCGTGTAAACACACTGAAGACCACTCGTGCTTTTATGAAGGAATGGCTAGAAAAAAGTGGTTATGAAGTGACAGAAAGTCCTTTCTCAAAAGAATCACTAGAGATCACTGGACGAGGAGCTCTATGGAGTTTGAAACTTCCTTACCATGCCGGCTTCACTTACCCTCAAGACCCCTCTTCTAGTTTTGTTGTGGACGTCTTGGACCCACAGCCTCACGAGATGGTGATCGATATGACGGCTGCACCAGGTGGGAAGACCACACACATCGCCCAACGAATGAAAAATACTGGAGTGCTCTTTGCGAATGACATGGACACTCGACGACTCAAATCACTTCATTCAAATCTAGAACGATTGGGAGTTTGGAACGCGGTGGTGCTTAGAATGAATGCCCACAAACTCACGCTAATGTATCCTGAAAAGTTTGACCGTGTGCTTTTGGACCCTTCATGTAGTGGAGAAGGTTTACTCAACACTTATGATGGGAAACCAGGGTTTTGGAGCCCTAAGTCCATGAAGCGATACAGCCAGGACCAGTTCAGCCTACTCTGTAGTGCCTTTAGACTGCTCAAACCTGGTGGAAGACTTGTTTACTCCACTTGCACCTTAAACGGCATAGAGGACGACAAAGTGGCGCTTAAATTATTAAAGAAATTTCCTCAAGCCAAGCTTGTGGAAGAATACCCAGACCACGCCCCTGAACAAATTGGAGACTTAAAAGGAGTTCGATTCTGGCCCCAAAAAACCAACACTAAAGGTTTCTTCTGTATTGCAATTACAAAAACGGAATTAATTGGAATAGATCCTGAAGAAGAGACACCACGACGACTCAAATCACCGCCTAAAAAAGCCCTACTGGCTATCAAGAAAAAACTTGAAAAAGACCATGGAATCACTGAAGTGCCTTGGGAATGGGTTCAACGTGATGATTTCCTATTTGGTGTGAGCAAGGAGTTAATGGATTTATACCTGCCCTACACTCACTCATTGAGCTTTCCAGTCTTCAAAGACAATCGATTCACACATACCGCTGCCTTGTGGATAGGACTGAATGACAAAAGTGGTCTTGAGCTAGAAACTGAGAATTTAGAACGATTTTTCCTTCAAGCTTCATTAAAGATAGAAGCTGAAACGCCTTTCCCACTCCTTCGATATAAAGACTTTCCACTAGGAATAGCACGAAAAGAAGGACCATGGGTTCAACCACTCATCCCCCGGGCATACTAAGAACTACGTAAGATTTAAACCCAACCTTTCTTTTTAAGGGCATCACGAGCCGCTTCTTGTTCAGCAATTTGCTTAGAAGCTCCTTTTCCTTGTCCCACAAGATCTTCACCAAAGTAAACTCCCATAAGGAAAGTTTTTGCGTGATCTGGCCCTGACTCATCGATTAGTTCATAATGTGGAGTCACACCAAGCTTTTCCTGTGTAAGCTCTTGAACGTGTGATTTAGCATCAATGTGTAGCCCCTGAGAAAGGATCTCATCAAGGAATTCAATAATATTCTTATGAATGAATACTTTAGCTACTTCATAACCTTTATCTAGATAAAGTGCTCCAAGCAGAGCCTCCATCGTATTTGCCAAAATATAATCTTTATCTCGTCCTCCAGACATATCTTCTCCACGACTGAGCTCTAAGTAAGTTCCTAACCCTAGTTTTCTTGCTACTTGAGCAAGATTCTTCCCTTTCACCAAGGCGCTACGCCAATTGGTAAGCTCTCCTTCGTCCGTTTCAGGATAAGTTAAGTAAAGAAATTCAGTAACGACCAGTTCAAGAACGGCGTCACCAAGAAACTCCAATCGTTCATTACATGCACTTGAAGCTGTATTTTCATTAATGAAAGACTTGTGAACAAAAGCCAACTCTAAAAGCTCAACTTTTTCGAAGTCTAGACCTATCTGAGCTTGGAGCTCACTAAGATTTGTTTTTATTTTTGTCATCGTATATTGAGCTTAGTACACCATTAATAAATTTGGAAGAGCTTTGCACCCCAAATGACTTTGCAAGCTCGATAGATTCGTTGATAGCCACTAAATCTGGCACCTTTGAGTCATAAAGTAGTTCAGCAATACCAATCTGAAGAATTACACGGTCCACAGGTGCAATCTTATCAAAAGGCCACTCAGGAGCGTACTGTTCAATAGTTTTCTTAATATCGTTCCTGTGAAGTAAAACTTTTCTTAAAAGATCATAAGCAAATTGATTCGATACAATGTGCCGCGCCCCATTCACTAAATTATATGACAAAGTGGCCTCTGCATCCCCTCCTCGGAATTCCCAAGCAAACATTGTTTGCAATACGATACACCTAAGTGAGTGACGGTCAGAAGCCATGTCGAAAATTTAAAAGAACTGATTAATCTGCCTTGATTGTAGTCACCTTAGCAGCCTCTACTGCTTTTGGTACCGCACTTTGATTTACATCTCTACCTCTGTAGTTTCCACATTCAGTACAAGCTCGGTGTTGAAGAACAACAGCCGCGCAGCTTGGACACTTAGTTAATTGAGCACTATTCGTAAGACGAATACGAGCTCGGTTTTGAAAGTTCTTGTATCGTCGGCTAGTTCTAGCTCTCGATGTCTTCTTTTTTGGTACTGGATGTTTGGCCATCTCTTAAAACGGATTAATTGCCTGAGCATTCTAATGAATTTCAGTAGGAATGCAAGAGAAAAGCACGGTTCACTCAAAGGAGTTTCCCCTTAAGCGCCCTCCTCCCACAAATCCTTCAAGCCTGCCAACGACTTCCTCCCTTCGATCGCCTCACTAAACTGAGCACAATCCTCTTTACAGCGAGGTGATTCTTTCATATTCAGCATCAACTCCTGACGAACTGAACTTACAGGATTCAAAGTCATCTTATTCATATCTAAAGTCAGGAACTCATTCATGTCGTCATAATCCTTTGGACGCTTGTCAAAATAAAGCCATTCTGAGCCAGAAAGTTTCACGTTAAGCACTAAGTCTGTTCCACAACGCACACATTTAGTTTTGATTGATGCCGCAATTTCATCAAAAGAAAGCATGATTCCTTCCTCCACTCTAACAAGGGTGATCTTTAAATTCATTGGGTCCTT
>JBLIGW010000015.1:0-14856 GCA_047635955.1 Oceanicoccus sp. | reverse complement strand
TTCAATGTTGAGGCTCATTCCTGAGACTTTGAATGAGTTTATTTGGATTTCACAAGCGCCGGCTTTCAATAATGTGCTTTTTGGTGCTGTTCCTGTCTCAGTAGAGGTGGCGGAATTGAAAAAGGTAACGACTCACTTAAAAAACTATTCCTTTTATAGGATTGATGCAGATGCTTTGTCTGGCACTCCTGATTTAGGTGAGAATGTTCATGTTTTTGACCCTAAGTGGTATGAGATTGGGCCAGTGGCTCACGCTATGGTGAGAAGGAGGGAGGATATTGTTGAGCATTTTAAGAATTCTATTAAATCTGTATAGCAAAAGAAACCTTTGAAAGGTTTCAAATGGTGGGCGATGGAGGACTTGAACCTCCGACCTCCACATTATCAGTGTGGCGCTCTAACCAGCTGAGCTAATCGCCCGAATTGAGAGAAAAGAAAGTAAACTTTCTTTTCTGAGTGAGGGTTGTGCAACGAAGTTGCTACCACTCGAATTGTGCTTCTACACTGTATGTGTAAAATATGGTGGACCCTATCGGGTTCGAACCGATGACCTCCTGCGTGCAAGGCAGGCGCTCTAGCCAACTGAGCTAAGGGCCCGAATTGAGAGAAAGAAAGTGATCTTTCTTTTCCGAGTGAGGGTCGAAGCAACGAACTTGCTTGACGACTCACTATCAATTACTACAAAGTAGCCACGAATTTATAACACCTATGGGGTACTTTGATCAAGTACTATTTCGCTTCTTTTTCTATAAAGAGTATAATCTTATTAATTTAATTCAACGCTATGGGACCAATAGGACAAGGCTTGCTGGGGATGGGTTTAGGTTTTCTTATCATTGTATTCAGAAAACAAATTAAGGATATGACGGGTAACATTGGCTTTGCGGAGCGTTATCTTGGAAGGGGGGGGACGTGGACCTTCTTGGCTTTATTGGGCTTTGCTGTGTTTGTCCTCTCTTTAATGTGGGCAACGGGAACCATTCAGGATTTTGCTGTTAATAACTTGGGTAGCTTTATATAGACTTGACAAAACTGAGATAAATGATAGGGTTAACTCTTAACTAATCAATTTAGGTATGGCTGTATCACAAAAAAATCCACTTCCACGTACAATTGCTTATGCTGCTGCGCTTACAATAGGAGTGTGTAGTGTGAACAAGGCTCTTGATCCAAAATTTAGAGATTCAATTCAAAGTGAAGTTCTTTCTACCATGGAGCCGAATCCTTTACTGGCTGAACGCATATATAGGCAGTGGAGTGCAGATGGAGTGGTATCTGAACAGTTGTGTCGTGATAGTGTGCCTGGAGAAAACCAACTCTTCAATCACATTTCTGAGGCTGATGATAGGCTTGATGGAATTGCTAGTCCTGAAGGTGCAAGAACTCGTACGGAAACTCGGTGTGCGACTGTTAAGGGAGAGTTAACTGTAGAAGAACTTAAGTTTTCCTTCGGTCCTCTCGTGAATAGAACAACATGTGAGTTTTCTAGTCTTGGGCCTGTGGATGTGAGACTTACGGCTTCACAGCCGATTATTTGGGATTGTAACTCCCTCGCTGGGGACGTGATTACGGCTACAACTACAGTGGAAAGCATTGTTCTTGCCATTGGGGATTAAACTTCTGAGGTGATTATCTTGTTTTAAAGCCTATTGTCTGGACTTGTTGATCTTCGTTTTGTGGCGAAATCGTAGTTAAAGTTAACCTGTTGGGCGTGGTTCTTGTAACTGGTTAGGGTGCATCTCACTAAAAAGGGGAAAAATAGTATTGACTCCTCTGAAATGCCTGCCTATAATGGCGCGGCCTAGTTAATAGGCGCCCCTTAAAAATTTGTGAACGAGACGTTTCTTCTACTCCTGAGTTTCAGCTTCAGAAAGGCATAGGCCTCTGGACCTCAGGAGTGTATGAAACACTACACTTTGTTTTGTTCGCTCTTTGACAACTTGGTTGCAAAATATGGATATTATTGGCTGCAGACGAGCACCCAATAGTATCAAACAATTCTTTCAAAAATATAAAATTATTTTTTCCGATTGCTATTAAAAGAGGAAAGATGACGTTATGACATTGTAAAAAGGGTAATAAATGGATGCCTTGACTCAAAACGCCGATGAAGGACGCGGCCAGCTGCGATAAGCCTCGGCGAGCTGCTAAGCAAGCTTTGACCCGGGGGTGTCCGAATGGGGAAACCCAATGCGAGTAATGTTGCATTACCACGAAAGTGGAGGAAGCTCAGGGAACTGAAACATCTAAGTACCTGGGTAAAATAAATCAATTAGAGATTCCCATAGTAGCGGCGAGCGAACTGGGATCAGCCCAAACCGTAGTCTTCGGACTGCGGGGTTGTAGGACTCCAATACGAGGCTTACTCCTATTAATCAAACGACCCTGGAAAGGGCGACCATAGAGGGTGATAGTCCCGTCGATGAAAATAGGGTAAGACTCCAGGAGTATCCTGAGTAGGGTCGGACACGAGAAATCCGGCTTGAATCTGGGTGGACCACCATCCAAGGCTAAATACGTTTTGAGATCGATAGTGTACTAGTACCGTGAGGGAAAGGTGAAAAGTACCCCGATGAGGGGAGTGAAATAGAACCTGAAATTTATTACCTAAAAAGAGTGGGAGCCCTTCGGGGTGACCGCGTACTTTTTGTAGAACGGGCCAACGAGTTAGCTGTATGATGCAAGCTTAATGGAGTTAAACCAGTAGGCGAAGCGAAAGCGAGTCTTAACCGGCGATTAGTATCATGCACTAGACCCGAAACCAGGTGAGCCATCCATGGGCAGGTTGAAGGTTGAGTAAAATCAACTGGAGGACCGAACCGACTCGCGTTGTAAGGCGACCGGATGACCTGTGGATAGCGCAGAAATTGCTATCGAACCTGGAGATAGCTGGTTCTTCCTGAAATAGCTTTAGGGCTAGCCTTGTGATCAGAACTTTGGGGGTAGAGCTACTGTTTAGGCTAGGGCGGGAAATAACTGTACCAAACCTTGACAAACTCCGAATACCAAAGTGTGTTGCACAGGAGTCAGACTATGATAGCTAAGTACCATAGTCGAGAGGGAAACAGCCCAGATCGCCAATTAAGGTCCCAAATAGAGATTCAGTGGTAAAGGAGGTGAGATTGTTCAGACAACCAGGAGGTTGGCTTAGAAGCAGCCATTCCTTTAAAGAGTGCGTAATAGCTCACTGGTCTATGTGGTTTCGCGCCGAAAATATAACGGGGCTCAAATCTCTAACCGAAATTGCGAGTGCATATTTATATGCGCGGTAAGGAAGCGTTCCCATCAGCGCTGAAGTCGAACTGTAAGGTTCGGTGGAGCGGTGGGAAGTGCAAATGTTGGCATGAGTAACGTCATCAGAGTGAAAACCTCTGACACCGAAAGACCAAGGTTTCCCAAGCTATGTTAATCAACTTGGGGTTAGTCGGTCCTAAGGCCAAGGCGAAAGCCGAAACCGATGGACAACGGGTTAATATTCCCGTACTTCATACAGATCGCCCAAGCAAAGCTGGAGCAAAGTACTTTGTTGATTCAAATCCTTCGGGACGAGATGATACGTTTTACCGCGTGAAAGTGGCGCTAACTTCGGGGGGACGCTGGTGGTTAACCTGAGCTAGTGAATGAATTCTAGTTCAAGTAGTAAGTTTATGTTCATCTAGGTAAATCCGTTTGAATTAGTGAGCTACTATGAAAAGGCACTTTTGTGCTGATTCGGGCGACATCAACAGACAAGAAAATCCTCGTTGTGAGAGTTGTATGAATCCGTACCGCAAACCAACACAGGTGGTCGGGATGAGTATTCTAAGGTGAACGGGATAACTATGCTTAAGGAACTCGGCAAAACAGCAGGCGTAACTTCGGGATAAGCCTTGCCTGCGCATCGTATTTATATGATTGTGTAGGCCGCAGCGAAAGAGCTCATGCAACTGTTTATCAAAAACACAGGTCCGTGCTAACTCGTAAGAGGATGTATACGGGCTGACGCCTGCCCAGTGCCAGAAGGTTACGTGGAGGGGTTAACGCTTCGAAACTAAGCCCTGGTGAACGGCGGCCGTAACTATAACGGTCCTAAGGTAGCGAAATTCCTTGTCGGGTAAGTTCCGACCCGCACGAATGGCGTAATGATGTGAGCACTGTCTCAAGCATAGACCCGGTGAAATTGCAGTATCGGTAAAAATGCCGATTAGCTGTGGCAGGACGGAAAGACCCCGTGCAGCTTTACTATAGGTTGACGTTGAATCAGGATTTGACTTGTGCAGGATAGGTGGGAGACTTTGAAGCGGGGGCGCAATGCCCTTGTGGAGTCACCCTTGAGATACCACCTTTGTCTTGTTTTGATTCTAACTCTATATGAGGACAGCGTTTGCTGGGTAGTTTAACTGGGGCGGTTGCCTCCTAAAAAGTAACGGAGGCGCGCAATTGGTCCGCTAGACCCGGATGGAAATCGGGTTTGTCGTGTATTCGCACAAGCGGGCTTGACTGCAAGGCCTACAAGCCGAGCAGGGACGAAAGTCGGTGAAAATGATCCGGTACCACCATGTGGGTGGGGTATCGCTCAACGGATAAAAGTTACGCCGGGGATAACAGGCTAGTCGCGCCCAAGCGTCCATAGCGACGGCGCGGTTCGGCACCTCGATGTCGGCTCGTCGCATCCTGGGGCTGGAGAAGGTCCCAAGGGTATGGCTGTTCGCCATTTAAAGCGGTACGCGAGCTGGGTTCAGAACGTCGTGAGACAGTTCGGCCCCTATCCGCCACAGCTGTAGGAAAATTGAAAGGAGCTGTCCCTAGTACGAGAGGACCGGGATGGACGAACCTCTAGTGTACCAGTTGTCGTGTCAGCGGCATGGCTGGGTAGCTACGTTCGGCTCGGATAACCGCTGAAAGCATCTAAGCGGGAAGCCAGACTTAAGAAAATTTTCCCTATGAACCTCCCGGTAGATTACCGGGTTGATAGGCTACAGGTGTAATACCAGCGATGGTTTCAGCCGAGTAGTACTAATAGGTCATTGATGTCTATATAAAACTTCATCTTTCTGATTTTATTGGCATTCAGAGAACGTAATCAGATCGAAAGATTGTGATTATTTTGCAACCAACTAAGAGCTATAGATCAAAACAACCATTAAAAAAGGAGTTTGATCTAGGTGTCTACAGAGAAGGGGGTACACCTGTTACCATTTCGAACACAGAAGTTAAGCCCTTCATCGCTAATTGTACTGCCGTGCGAACGGTGGAAGAGTAGGACGACGCCTAGATCAAGCTCCTTTTTGTTTCCATAAAACCAGACTTACTTTAACTAGTAGGTCTTTTTTTTATGCACCTAAAAGTTCTGTTACCTGATTGAGTTGGGCATTAATTACGGCTCGTGCTGCGTGGATTTGAGTGCTGATTTGTTGCTCTTTTATTTCTTCTGAGTGTTCACGCTCAAGTCTTTCTGATTCAGAAATGCAGGCTTGAGCTAAAAACTGTATTTCCTCTAGTAGGTCAGGGTCTTTATTTTCTGCATATATTTCTAGGGCAATCTCTATGATTTCTTCTGTTTCAGCAATTTTCCGATTTTGTCTAAATTCTTTTGATTCCTTCTCTTTTCCAGACATATATGTGAGGCTCAATATATTACTGTCACGATCAAGTATTTTAGTGAGAATAAGATCTGCTTGTTTTGTGATTGATACTTTTCGTATTTGACGCCTTAAATAACCTGGTCTGCACGCTTTTTGTTCAGGTTTGGTGAGTGCAATTAGTTTTAATCTTATGGTTCGCCATCTTCTTTTAAGAAAATTTATATTGGTTCTGATTCGTTCTTCTCCAGGCTCTTTAGCGTGAATTAAGTTTATGAGTCTAGAATCTTGAACCGTTAACCCTAGAAGAGTGTCGTGCATTGTGTCTAGTGGTATGTTCCGGTGGTCTTCTTTTAGATCGTGTGCCAGGCCTACAATCATGTTTTCCTTCATTCGTGTGAATAATAACTCTCTTACTTTTGTGTCGTTTTCACGTGCAAGTTTTCGAATAAAGAAGTTCATTGTTGCAATTGAAACCTCATAAACGTGTTTCATTACAGTGTCATTGTCCTCCCTTAGAGGGCTGTGGTCATGTGTGAAACTACGAACCCCTACATAAACTTGATGAGCTAGGAATATAGTCTCAGTCTCATGGAACAATTCATTTGCAGCATCTTTATTTGTAGTTCCAGGAGTATGTTTAAATATACTTAAGTAGGCCATGAGGTTCTTAAGGTATAGAGTTTTTGACTCATGGTGATTTTTCAATACAAGCTTTAACATTTTCTGGCTGTGTTCTGTAGGAGTGGCTAGTGCATGAGCATGAAAAATCATAGTGTCACTAGTTGCTTTATTGAGCTCTGATTGAGCTTTTTTGAAGAATTTATAAGTTCTTTTTAGTGGTGACTCCTCATCAAATGATGGAGGTACTTCTGGAAGCTGATCACACTGAAAAACTCTTTTTTCCATCTCAAAGACTAGAGATTCGTCAGCACGATCCATTCTAGGCTTTCGACTTTCATAACTGAAAGGTGGTCGAGTTAAATCCTCCACAATGTAGTGTTCTATTGCAGCTTCACGAGTTTCCGAAGTAGCTAGTTGTTCCATTTTTACTCTTTAATACTTTTCAAGAGTAGATTTTATAGCTTAATCTACTTTCGGTCAACTAGCTCACCTTGGAGTCGGGAGTTTCAGCAGTTCCGGGAACAACACCCGTTTCCTCATCCATTTCTATGGCGAGTTCGTCTTCAGGAGTGAATTTTTGTTCCATTGAGGTTTGAGGATTGTAAGTTTCATAATAAAACTCAATCAGTTCTTTGGTGGTGAGTCGGTTTACTCGCAGTCCACAATTGGCAAGTCCTGACTCTGTAATATTGACTCGTGATTGGAGCTTTTTCTCAAGACCTTCAAACTGTTTGTGTCGTTGTTTGATTTTAGCCAAGCTGTCATTTGGGAAAAGTCCTTCCATTATGCTTTTGATGAATCCACGTTTTTCTTGACCGTAGGCGTCTTGAGGAATAACTACGTAAAAAGTTTTATCCATGATGTCTGCGTATTCAACCAATCGGCTGATGTACTCAATGTATTCAAAAGTTTGTTTTTGAAGCAATGGATTACTTTGCTTCACCCCAATTTTCTTAAGCTTTTCAATGTAGTTGTCTAGGTCTAGCTTTTTACTTCGGACGATGATTTGAATAGGGAATTCAAGTGTATTTAAGAAGTTTTGATAAGAATAGATTACTGCATTTTGCTCTTCTTCAGACTTCAGGTTTAGGTTGATGCTAGAAGTTTTAAGCACCGCACGTATCCCACCATTTTTCAGTATTGCGCAATCATCACGAATTTCAGCAATTTTTAGGTACGTTTGTGTACTCGTTGCTTTATTCCTTTTACCGGCTTTTACTGAATCTTTAGTTTTTGGTGTCATGTGGTGGATTGTTTACCGAAATTATCCAGTGTTTTTGTGATTTCAGCAATGTTTTTGAGTTGCTCTCTGTCACGTTCTGCTTTGCTTGAGGCTTCTTTCTCTGCTGCTTTCTTAGTGTTTGTTTCAGGTCGTTTAAATAAATTGTCATGAAAGTCAGCCGCTCCCATCATAAAAATACGTTTTTTAGGGTTTTTGAAGTATTCCACCATAAGCAGTATCCATTTATAAAAAGAAAGGCCACGTATCTTAACAAATGTAAAAATCAGAGTGAGACCTCCGCTAATGGCGGTAGGTAGTAGCCAAATCTCAACGAAGTATTGCCTCGCTAGTACTATGTAAATAGCATAAGTTATTCCGCCGCCTATGCCAGCTGTAATTAGCTGTTTTAAGGTTAGGGGGCCAACAATCTTGTCCTCAATTCGAACGTTTTGTGGAATCTTATATTGCATTTAGCTTTAATTAATCTACTAATTATAGCAAAAATTCGCTCTTTTTTCAAGTGTCTAAACCTGCTATTCTCCCGAAGATGAAAAATATACGGAACTTTTGTATTATCGCGCATATCGACCATGGTAAATCAACCTTGGCGGATCGCTTTTTGGAGATCACTTCAACGCTTTCGAATCGTGAAATGAAACACGGTCAAATGTTGGACACGATGGAGCTTGAGCAAGAGCGTGGAATCACTATTAAATTGCAACCAGTTCGGATGGAATGGGAACATGAGGATGAGATGTATCAGCTTAATTTGATTGATACGCCTGGGCATGTGGACTTTAGTTATGAGGTTTCTCGTAGTTTGGCGGCTTGTGAAGGAGCTATTTTGGTAGTGGATGCGAGTCAGGGGATTCAAGCTCAAACTTTGGCCAATTGTTATATGGCTTTGGAGCATGATTTAACGATAATCCCTGTTCTGAATAAAATTGATCTCCCTGCTGCTGACGTAGAAGGGCGTTCAAAAGAAATTGAAAATACTTTAGGAATTCCTGCAGATGAAATCATTTGTATTTCAGCTAAAGACGGGACCAATGTTGAGGAGGTTTTAGCTCGAGTGATTGAAAAAGTTCCAGCACCTGTGGCAGTTGGAGTAGAAGGGGAAACAAAAGCCTTGGTTTTTGATTCAGTTTACGACCCTTATAAGGGAATCGTGGCCTACGTTCGACTCATGCAAGGATCTTTGAAACGTGGAGACAAGATTCGATTTGTTAATGTGAAATCTGAAACTGAAATTACAGAAGTAGGGTGTTTTAGGCCAAAATATGAGAAAACAGATGTGATTAATGCGGGTGAGGTTGGTTATGTGGTGACAGGAATGAAATCAACGGGAGATGCTCGTGTTGGAGACACTATTTGGCGCAGAGAAAAGGGAGGTTTGGATCTGACTGGTATTACGGCTTTGCCTGGGTACAAGCAAGTGACGCCTTTTGTTTATGCAGGAATGTTTTCTGTTGAAGGTGAGGACTACCCAATCTTAAGAGACGCGCTTGAAAAGTTAAGTCTGAATGATTCAGCACTTACTTTTGAGCCTGAGCAATCAGGAGCCCTAGGGCATGGATTCAGGTGTGGATTCTTAGGACTTCTTCATATGGATATTGTCCAAGAACGTTTGGAAAGAGAGTATAACCTTGATCTTATTGTGACGGCACCTAGTGTGTCTTACATTGTTTTGAAAACGGATGGAGATGAACTTAAAATATCTAGCCCTTCTGAATTGCCTGAGCCTAATTATATCAATGAAATTAGTGAGCCTTGGGTTAAAGTCGAAATTTTGCTGCCTAAAGAATTTATTGGGGGAGTTATGAAGTTGGTTCAAGATCGACGAGGTATCTCAAAAGACATGGTTTATATAGATGAGAATCGTGTGAATTTGGTTTATGAAATTCCACTTTCTTCAATTGTTGTAGATTTTTATGATCACTTGAAAAGTATTTCTTCTGGTTATGCATCTTTAAGTTATGAATTTATTGAATTTAGAGTGGGGGACTTGGTTCGATTGGATATTTTGGTTAACAATGAAGAGGTTGGCGCTTTGGCTACAATGATCCACCGTTCTGAATCAAGAACTCATGGACTCGCGGTATGTAAGCGTTTGAAGGACATTATCCCACGTGCTCAATTTGAAATACCTATTCAGTCAGCGATTGGTACTAAGGTTATCTCAAGAGAGACTATTCCTGCGCTTCGTAAGGACGTAACGGCTAAACTTTATGGTGGTGACCGTTCCCGAAAAGACAAGCTGCTAAAGAAACAAAAAAAGGGTAAAAAAAGAATGAAGATGTTTGGAAAAGTGGAGATCCCACAACGAGCTTTTCTTGCTGTATTGAAGAAGGACGATTAATCGGTTATCTTATAGTTGTGAAACGCCCACAATACTTTATTGCCATTCTATCTCTGACTTTGTTGCTTTCGGGCTGCGAGGTCGCTGAAGAAACACTAGAAATTAGTGAGGAAAGTGTGACTATTGCCTACGCTGAGCCAATTACGGACTATTCGCCTTTTAGTTATAGTTCGAAAGATAGAAAATATTTAGCTAATATCTATGAGTCTCTGGTTCGTTATGATAATAGTTTTAATACCGATACGGCTTTGGCCGTGGCATGGGGAAGGATTAATGACACAACTTGGGAGTTTCGTTTAAGAGAAGGTGTTGTTTTTCATGACGGAAGCTCTTTTGATGCTGAGGATGTAGTTTATTCTCTAGACCTTGCTCGGTCTAATTTAGGGTCAGGGTCAGAATTGGAGTCTTTGTTGTCTGGAATTGAGTCAGTAGTGGCGACGGAGGATTACAGGATTCAGATCTCAACACTTGAGCCGGATCCACTGCTTTTAAGTCGACTGGTTAATGTGTACATGGTTCCGAAAGATTATGATGAATTCATAGTTCCCAATGGAACGGGGGCTTATTTGCTTTCTGATTTTGAAGATCAAACTTTAATTCTTGATCGCTTTGCTTATTATTGGGGTGATTTACCTTACTTTGCGGAAGCGAGACTTATGTATGAGCCTTCTTTGCTTGCTCGTTTTGAAGGGATACTCTCGAGTGAAATTGATGTTCTTGCGAATGTACCTCCGCAAAATGTAATGGAATTGATTGAGTCAGGCCTTAAGGTGGTTGATTACCCAAGTCTGGAGTCGAGTTTTTTGATTTTAAATGATACGGGTGCTTTTTCAGATCAAAGTCTGCGTGACGCGGCTTGGTCAGCTTTGGATGTGACTTATGCGGATAAGCTTGGAGGTGGGTATCTAGTGCATACGACTCAGTATGCCGCTTCAGGGATTATGGGTTACGTCTCAGGGTGGTTGCCTACGGGGCGAGAGTTGATTGTTTTAGACGAGAGAGTTGAGCTTACATTGGATATTCCTGAAGGTTTAAGTGCTTTGGGTGACATGATTGCTGAAGACCTTTATCTTGCGGGTATCGATGTTGAGGTGAATGCACTTTCTTTGCCTGACTTTGAGGAGAAAATATATTCAGGTGCTTCTGATTTTTACTTCTTTGGGTGGAAGTATGATCTGGCAGATGTGTCAGAATTCTTTGAGGCAGTGGTTCATAGTGATGGCGACTTTAACGGGACAAATTACTCAAATGAAAGCTTGGATGATATGATTGAGCTTGCTGCTCAGACTTTGGAGCTGAGTACAAGACGTGAGCTTTTGGAATCAATTGCACGTACTTATTTTGAAGAGCATGTGGCGTACCCTTTGTTTGAGTCACAAGTTTTGTATGGAGTTAGTCCTAGCGTTATTTGGGATGTCAGGTTAGATGGGCTGATTCTAGCTTCAGAAATTAGGCAAAATGTGGTAGAATAATAAGATAAAACTTTAGCTACACATGTTTAGATCTTTGAAGGCAAAATTTACACTCGCATTTGGATCATTAATTGTGATCCTGTTTTTGTCGGTGGGGGCTTTTCTTTTGGATGCTAAATCGAGAGAAATGGCCGGAGATATTTCTGAGTCCACTCAGTTGTATGCTCAGCTAAGTACGACTCCAATCATGGAGGACTATTTCAACTATCTTGAGCCTGGTAACTTTATTCCTTTCCAGCGTGAGTTGAGCGCTTTGTTGCGTCGTAACTCCGATGTCGAAAGTGTATCAATCTCTACTTATAAAGGTGTAGTTTTGTTTGATTCCCTTGAAGAAACGGATGAGCAGTATTCGGGAACTTTACGAACAGTGAATGATCAAAATGAAATTGATCGGGTTCAGGCTAATCACATTTCTATTCTGATGAATACGGGCGAGTTGATCTTTGTTCGTGTGAATGAAGACAAGTCTATTGAGTATGTAGATGCAAATGAAAAATCAGTAATGGCGCCGAGTGATAGGAATCGAGTTTTAGACATTGTTGTTCCTTATGACAATGCTTACGCGGTTCAGTACTTTATTAGCTATGAAACGCTTGAAGCCCGTTTAGCCACGGCTAGAATGCAAATCATTATAGTTGGAATTATTGGTTTAATTCTAGCATTGATGATCTCATTTATGCTTTCTGTTAGTATTACAAATCCGATTAAGGAGTTGAAGTCTGGAGCTCTTAAGCTTGGTAAAGGGGATTTCAAAGTGAGAGTTAAGGTTAAATCTAAAGACGAAGTTGGAGTTCTTGCACATACCTTCAATAAAATGGCCCAGGATCTTGAGGCTTCTACAGAGGCTCGAGTTTATCAGGAGCGTGTACAAAAAGAGTTAGAGTTGGCGGCACAAATTCAACAAGAACTGCTGCCTGCTGAAAAAATGGAGTTGGCTCATTTGGATGTTGCTGGAGGCTTGATCCCTGCGTCAGAAATTGGTGGAGATGCTTTTGATTATATCGAAATGGATAACGGGAAGCACCTTTTCTACATTGGTGATGTTACTGGACATGGGGTGGCCGCTGGGCTGATTTCTTCTATTACAAATGCGATGCTTTATGGGCTTCGTGGAGAAGCTGAAATCACTAATGTTATTCACAAACTAAATGAAGTTGTGAGAGCAAAAACTATGGCGAATGTCTTTGTGACTATGGCTTTAGTCTTTTGGGATGACGCTCAAAGAAGTTTGCGCTATATAAATGCGGGGCACCCTCCTATTCTTTATTACGATGCAAAGAAAAAGAAAGTGATCGAAATTACTCAGCAGGGGATGGCTCTTGGTTTTGTTGATGACCTTAGTCAAATTATTAAACCTCAATCTCTTAAACTAGGAGAAGGGGACGTAGTGGTTATGTACAGTGATGGAGTTCCTGAAGCTATGAATCGGAAGGGGGCGCAATATGGTATGGCTAAATTCAAACGTATTGTTCAGGATGCAGCTAATGACCTCTATACCTCAGAGGGGATCAAAAACGCCGTACTCTCGGATGTAATTGAATACATTGATGGCCAAGAGCACGACGATGACATTACGGTTGTGGTTCTAAAAGGGAAGGATTAAACCTCAATCCCTGGAACTGGAAACTTAAGGCACATTTCCTTAACTTCGTTTTTAACACGTTCTTGAATACTTGTATCTTCAGGCGCGCTTAGTAGTTGGTTGATCCAGTCTGCAATTTGCTTAGACTCTTCTTCTTTCATCCCCCTTGTTGTGATCGCTGGCGTTCCTAGACGGACTCCAGACGGGTCAAATGGTGATCGTGGGTCAAAAGGGATCATATTTTTGTTACAAGATATGCCTGCAGCTTCAAGTACTTTTTCAGCTACTTTACCTGGAACATTTTTGGCCATGGTGTCCACGAGCATTAGGTGGTTGTCCGTTCCTCCTGAAACAATCTTGAATCCGAAGCCAGTTAATGCGTCAGCCATAGTTTGAGCATTTTTAATGACCTGTTTTGAGTATTCTTTAAATTCAGGTTGAAGTGCTTCAAGGAAAGCAACGGCTTTGGCTGCGGTGACGTGGTCGTGAGGACCTCCTTGCATACCTGGGAATACTGCTTTATCAACGGCTTTGGCATGTTCAGCTTTACACATGATAAGTGCGCCACGTGGCCCACGAAGTGTTTTGTGAGTGGTTGTAGTTATAACGTCAAAGTAAGGGACTGGTGAGTCAACAATTCCTGCAGCAATGAGTCCTGCAATGTGAGCAATGTCTGCCATTGTGATTGCTCCAACTTCGTCAGCAATGTCTTGGAAAGCTTTCCAATCTACATTTCTTGAGTAAGCTGAGAATCCAGCGATGATCATTTTTGGTTTATGTTCATGAGCAAGTTGACGAACCTTTTCCATATCAATGAGCCCGGTGTCTTCTTCAACTCCGTATTGAACAAAGTCGTAAAGAATACCTGAGAAATTAACAGGGTGACCGTGAGATAGGTGTCCTCCATGAGCGAGGTTGAACCCTAGAACTTTGTCTCCTGGTTTAAGAAAGGCCATGAATGCAGCTGCGTTGGCTGGTGATCCAGAAAGTGATTGCACGTTAGCGTGCTCACATCCAAATAGTTCTTTAGCTCGGTCAATGGCAAGGTTCTCAATAGTGTCGATGTGCTCTTGTCCTGCGTAGTATCGTTTTCCTGGGTATCCTTCAGAATATTTATTTGTGAGAATAGTTCCGATTGTTTCAAGAACAGCAGGTGATACATAGTTCTCTGAAGCAATAAGCTCAATTTCAAAAGCTTGTCGCTTTTCTTCTGCTTTGATGGCGGCGTAAATCTTCGGATCTTGCGTTTGTATAAACTGCATAGGGTGAGGTTATGGGCGATAAATATTTTCATTGGTGATGATCATGTCCATTTGGACGTCATGATCTTCGGTAGGGATTTCTTCAATAATTTGTTCTTCGTAAGCTAGTCCAATCTTAAGTCCGGTGTAATTCCGCATGAATCTGTCATAGAAGCCTTTGCCCATCCCGAGTCGAGCTCCTTCTTTTGTGAAGGCAACTCCAGGTGCAATAATTACATCAATTTCAGAAGGGTGTTTGATCTCAATAACCTCATTAGGCTCAAGGATTCCAAAAGAGCCAAAATCTAAATCCTCCCAGTGGTCGAGCCGGCAAGCAATGAGGGTTTGATCAACTACTTTTGGAACGTAAAGGGTTTTGTCCATTTGTAAAAGACGCTTAACCATGAAGTGGGTCACTACTTCTTCAGTGGATGAAATGTAAATCATTATGTTTTTTGCTTCTTTAAACTCTGAAAGACTCATTAGTTTTTCATAAATGCGATGGCTTTTTCGCTCTCTGTCCATTTCCTTGATGGCGAGGCGTTTTGCTTTGGTTCTTTCTCTAATTTCTTCTTTCATACTGGTCTTAAAATCACTACTATTTTGCACTGGGACATCTCTTTTGTAAAGATAGGTGCCGTGTTATCCTTAGTCTATACCTGTAATTCTGCCTGTTTATGAAGCGTCAACACTTGATCCTAAGCTTTTTACTTCTGATGACCGTAAGCTCAATTGGAGGCGCTGTTGGAAGTGGTTTAACTTTGTATCTGACTTCCGTTTATAACGTTACAGATT
>JBLIGW010000014.1:0-15016 GCA_047635955.1 Oceanicoccus sp. | reverse complement strand
TTCATCTAATGTTTTTAACTCTCCTGCCAACTTTGTGAGTAACTTTTCAGACATAAAATGTATTTATAGTAGAAGACTATAAGTAAGCTGACTGTTTTGAATCAGGTTTGTGTGCTGGCCTTAATCTTAAAACAGATCTCCAATGCGAGGGTCGAGGAGTAAGATTTTTTTACCTTCCCAGTCGTTCCCAAGGAATTTGCTTATGTTCATTTGGTGACGAAGCTTGGCTTGTGGTAGGGAAAACTCCTTGTATACGTTGCCGTAGTGGGAACTACGAGCTTTTTGGATGGGTGCATCAGGATAAGAAAAAGGAAGCTTGTGAACGGCCATCAAGGTGAGTGGCACGTTTTCATCAAGCAGACGTTGCAGTAGAATTTCATTTCCTACAAATAGATTTCGTCCGGCCGTTTTTTCAGACATTTTCACTACTTTCCCTAGGCTTCCAGTCATGTTCATTACAAAAAGTTTCCGGTCATGTTTTTCCATTCGATTGTTGAACTTGTAGAAAAACTGTTCGGCCACTCGCATAGAAGTTACAAGTATCATTACGTTTCCTTCCGTCTTAGGAAGTTCAGCTTCAACAGCTTTGACGCAAGCGGCTACATTGGCAGCATCTTTCGGATTTGGTATTCGGACTTCAGAGTGAAAAATAGGTTCTGGCATTGGCCCACCAGGGGAGAGGCTAAGCATTTGATCAGGCAGTGCGAGTTCAGTGCGAATGAATTTAAAATCATCATCGAGATCCGCGTGGTGCGCAAAAAGATGAAGCTCCGCATCTGTTTTCCAAACACGTTCACTGAATAGTTTACGAGTGTCTTGAGGGAAGGAGTGTATCAGAGGCATATCGTCGTAACTCGTGGCCATCCAGATCAAGGCACTGGGTGTGTTTACAATTTTATGTAGGTAGTCGATGTAGTGAGAAAGTTCGTCCTTTGTAGGGCTTTCCTTCACATCTAAGGCCGCAACGGCAGCGGCAATTGAGCTCGCGGAGGCAACGACTCTATTCCATTCTGAAGTGTTTCGGTGGTGGCCTTCAATCACAATAGGATGCCTGGGATCTTTGGGAGTCCCATAACGTTGAAGCTCCATGCCTATGAAGCCATAGAAAATCGCTACTTTAGTGGCAATGTGATCAATGATTTCTTCCATTTTTGGGTTCTCAGCTTTGAGTCGACGAAGGTCATTAAGGAAACGACTTTCACCCAATCGAATGTGCCAGGAGTACTCAAGTTGTCTCACTAGGTGCTCAATTTCTCCCATTACAATATGCTGCATCGCAGGTAGTAATGGTGTTTTTCGACTTCGATCTTTGAGGAAATAATGATGATTGATAGCGGTGATTCTTTTGCCTTCGGCATTCTTTAGTGCTTTGGCGTAGTAAGATTCTGAGTCACTATTTTCTTGTCCACACACATCAAACCAAATGTCTTTTTCAGATTTAATAATTCGTAGTTCGTTCTTGTCACCGGTTTCAGTTTTGTGAGTCCAAAGTTTGAGCTTCATTCCGAGCATTGTTTCAGCCGTCGTGAGTCGCTCTTTTTGAAGGAAAAGATCCAAACGATCTTGCTCTAAATAATCGGTTGGGTGCTTCAAGACTCCTAGTTCTGGATGCTCCGGCATTAGTTCCAAATTTGGAACACTGAGTAGCGTTTCGCCTTCAAGTCCAAGGCTATAATTAATCAAGTCTTGGTAAGTGTGACTGCTTTCTTCAAGTAGGAATGGCGTCGTTTCCACGAGTTCTTTGAGTTGTAGATGTTCCGATGAAGAAACATTTTTTGGCATCGGAGTGTCTTCGATTTTCTTTCCACCATCTTGATCAAGTAGAGGAAGAATGAATTCTGCCCACTGCCATTCACTTTTTTCTAAAATAGGTCGGATGTCTTCTTTTTCTTCGTTGCTCATGGCACGAACGTGATCACACAATGCCCAAAATAGTTCAATATTAGCTTTTACGTCATCCAAGGCTCGGTGAGCATTGGGTTGAGTGAGGCCTAGTTTTTCAACAAGAATTTCTAGACTGTAACTAGGTTCATTGTGTAGCAAAGCTTGGGTGAGCTGACAGCTATCTAGCTCAGCATTTGGAAGATCAATTCCGTGTTCACGAAGGAAGCCAGTATCAAAAAAGATGAAGTGTCCCATGATAGGCTCATCGTCATTGATTTTGCTTCTTACTATATCTGCGATGTCTGCCAAAAGGGGAGCGTCTGCCACCATTTCATCATTAATCCCAGTGAGGCCTTTTACAAATGCAGGAATAGGAATGGGTGGTTTCACCAGAGTGCTCCACTCATCGTACATTTTTTCATAATCAAAACGAACAATAGCCACTTCAATCAAGTGGTCCTCTTTAGGGTTGAGTCCGGTGGTTTCGACATCAAGACATATAAACATTGGCTTAATTCTAATGTGTTGATACATGTAGGACAAGCAATAAATGTGAAGTGAAGTTCAGGCTCTGCTATGCTGGAATCAACTTAAAACCACAATATATGGATTTCCCAGCACCTTTGAAATCAAACTCGATTAAGATCATGCTCCTTGGAAGCGGTGAACTTGGTAAAGAAGTCGTTATTGAAGCTCAACGTCTTGGTGTTGAAACCATTGCCGTGGATCGTTATCCGGATGCTCCCGCTCATTCGGTGGCGAATCGAAGTTACGTGGTGGACATGAAAGACAAAGCAGCCGTGATGGACCTTATTCGAAAAGAAAAACCTGATTACATTTTGCCTGAAATTGAAGCCCTCAGTATTGAGGCCCTGTTTGAATTGGAAGCGGAAGGCTTTCATGTGATACCAAATGCCGAAGCGGTGAACAAATCCATGAACCGAAAGAACATTCGTAAATACGCGTCGGAAGACCTGGGGCTTTTGACTAGTAAATACCGTTTTGTAAAAAATCAGGAGGAACTAGGCGCTGCGGCGGATGAGCTTGGTTATCCTTGTGTGATCAAACCAGTGATGAGTTCATCAGGACACGGACAAAGTGTGGCTCGTAGCCCGGAAGACATTGAACGCTCATGGCAAATTTCTCAGGAGGCCCGAGGAGATGCGAGTGAATTGATCGTGGAAGAATTTATTGAGTTTGATTATGAAATCACCCTGATGACGGCACGAACGGAGCACGAAACGGTTTTCTGTGATCCCATTGGTCACACCCAGCAAGATGGAGATTATATTTTTAGCTGGCAGCCGATGGAAATGGCAGAAGCGGTTCAAAAAAAAGCAGAGGCCATGGCTAAAAAAGTCACCGATGGACTCGGAGGTCGCGGGATATTTGGAGTGGAGTTCTTTGTGAAAGGAGAGGATGTTTATTTTTCAGAATTGAGTCCTCGTCCTCATGATACCGGAATGGTGACAATGATGACTCAAAGCCAAAGTGAATTTGCCCTGCATGTACGTGCGGTGCTTGGACTTCCCTTGGCATTCCACACTTATGGGCCGGGTGCGAGCGCAGCTTATAAAGCTAGCTCTGAATCAGAAGAACCGGTCCTCACGATACCTGAAGAATGCTTCGCGGAAGATGCCGTGGTGAGAGTTTTTGGAAAACCAGACAGCCACAAAGGCCGACGAATGGCAGTGATTCTGACCTATGGTGAAAATGCCCTTGAGCGAGGGAAGGAGTTGATTGCGAAGATTACTGACCGTTAAAGCATCTCTACAAACATATCGAAGAGATAGTCTGTGTCAGTTGGTCCAGGGCAAGCTTCCGGGTGGAACTGCACGCTGAAGTAAGGTTTGGTTTTGTGTCGAAGGCCTTCCACACTTTGGTCGTTGGTGTTTTCGAACCAAACTTCCCAGTCATTTGGGAGTCCTTTTGGATCCACGGCGAATCCGTGATTTTGAGAGGTGATGTAACATCGTCCTGTCATAAGATCTGTACAAGGTTGGTTTTGCCCTCGATGTCCGTATTTGAGTTTGTAAGTTTTAGCTCCGGCCGCTCGTCCCATGAGTTGGTTTCCTAAACAGATTCCAAATACAGGTTTAGATTGGCTGATTGCTTCCTTCATGATGCTTACCGTTTCGTCTAATCGTTCTGGGTCTCCAGGTCCGTTGGCAAAGAAGTAACCATCAAATTTCATATCGTTTTCTTTCTCGTAATCAAAAGGAGATTGGTTCCATGGAAAAATAGTGATTTTAGTTTCACGCTTGAGGAAGCTTCGAAGAATGTTGGTTTTGATTCCCGTGTCTATAATTGCCACGTGTTTTTCACCTTCTCCGTAAGTGTGGACTTCAGAAACGCTGACTTTAGCAACCAGGTTTTCTTTGTTTGGATCGTAAAATTCATCACTTGGCTTTGTGTCTTCGTAGTGAATCTTTCCAAGTAGGGCACCTTCTTCACGTAGTTTTTTCGTAAGGGCACGAGTGTCTATTCCAGTGATTCCAGGAATTCCGTATTCTTTCATCCAGTCAGACAGACTCTTATTGGCATTCCAGTGAGAGTAAACTTCGCTGTAATCAGATACGATCAGACCTTTCACGTGAATTCGTAGGCTTTCAAACCACTTGCTCATTTTGTGTTCGTCCAGTTCTTCAATAGGCACTCCGTAATTCCCCACAAGCGGAGTTGTGAATACTAAGATTTGATCTTTAAATGAAGGATCGGTGAGACTTTCCGGGTAACCTACCATTCCAGTAGTGAAAACCACTTCACCTTCCGTTTCTTCAAAAGCGCCGAAGGCCTTCCCAGTGAGCTGGGTTCCGTCTTCAAGCGTTAATGTAAGGATTTGTTTAGTCATTTCTGGAGCACTTTAGCGAATAATTAAGGCTTTTTCAATGCTAAGCGTGTATTATCAGCCTGTCTAAGTCAGTTAATCCCACGTATTATGTTTTCTGGTGATGGTTTCTGGATCTTTGTAGAGCTATGCCTTTTCGTAGTTGTTTTTGTGAAGCTTTCAAAGTTGAAGCACTCAATGAAAGGGTTGAAACAGTCTAAACCTGTGAAGCGAAAAGCAAAAGCAGTGGCTAATATCGTACCAAGTACTGATGATTATGAACGTGGTTATGACAAGGGTGAACCTACGGTAGTGAATAAACTTATAGTGTGGATGAAAGAAGACTTTTTAATGAAAATGGGGTCTTTGATGATTTTATTGGCTTTGACTTGGTTTGTTCGATATTCCTTCTTGAATGATTGGATTGGTCCAGTGGGACGAGTTGCTTTGGGAATGCTTGCAGGGACAGGAATTTTAGCTGGAGGATATTTAGCTATGGAAAAACGACGAGTTCCTGGTCAGGTTTTAATTGTGCTTGGAACAACGGCACTCCTTTTAACTACTTTTGCTGCTCGAGAATATTATGATTTCTTCACTCCTGGATCAGCGCTGGGAATCATGAGTTTGGTGGTGGTTTTGACTACGGTTATTGCCATAAAAGAACGAGCTTTGTCTTTAGCAGTGACCTCCTTTCTAGGAGGAATTGTGGCGCCTTTGATGACGGCGAGTCCATCTCAGGACTACCTTGTTTTGAGTGGGTATTTGTTCCTTTTGTGTCTTGGTGTCTTTGTGGTCGTGGCCTTGAGAGGGTGGAGAGAACTTGTATCTTTGGCGATCATCAGCATCGCGTTCTACACACTTCCTTTTGAGATTTTTGATACCCTTTCTGTGAATGTAGCGTGGCTCTTTATTGGACTGTTTTACGCTTTATTCTTTGTGGGAAATTCATTGGGAATTTTGCATGAGAAGAAAGTGCAAGTTAGTGATCTTGTGACGACCTTACTGACGGTTTTCTTAGGAATTGTTTGGGTTGAAAGTTATGTCCCTGTAGAGGCTCAAAGTTTAGTTTTAGCGGCGGTAGCGATCTTGTCTATGGGAGTGAGTTTGCTTTTCAATGAGAGAAAGATGCCCATTAAAAGTATTTACTTACACAGTGCGGGTGCCGTGGTGCTCTTGGGAGCTGCCAGTATATTTGAATATGATGGAGAAATTTTAGCCATGGTCTTTGCCGTGGAGGCCTTGATCTTTGTTGCGATGGCGGCTTACTTGCTTAAAGACAAAAAAGCAGTGATTGCGGCGGTGGGATTGCAAGTAGTGCCGGTTTTGATTGCCACGGAAAGCATGACTAGCCGATGGGGCACAGACCTGTTTAATATTGATGCCCTGACTTTGGCCTTTGTGGCTCTGTCTTTGGCGGGGACGGCACTGATTCTTCATAATTTTGAAAAACGGGGGAATGAAGACCCTGGATCGACCACGACAAAACTGATTTCAATGGCAGCGTCTAGCTTCTTCGTTTTTGCCATTATTTGGCGATCTTTGGAGGTTTATCTGACAAGTGATTATGCCCATGGAACTGCTTTAGTGATTTACACTTTGGTGGGACTGGTCTTGTTCTTTAAAGGAGTGGTTAAACATTTGAAGGATTTCAAATGGGCCGGAAGCGCTATATTGGCTTTGGTTCTCTTAAGACTAGTTTTAGTGGAAATTTGGACCATGTCTTTGGTGGAACGAATCATTACGTTTGTAGTCATTGGGGTTCTCTTTATTCTTACGGCTTTCTTTGAAAAAAAATCTAAATAATTTTATGAAATCACTTAAATCGATTCTTATCACTTCTCTTGTTGTGGGGCTAATGGCTCCCTCTGTATTTGCAGGTGCACCGCTAGATGTATTTCTCCTAAATTTTCAAGCCACTTACCTCATTCAAGTTCCTGAAATTGAAGTGGCATCAGAGCTGATTCTTGAGCTGCCTTCTAGTCACGCACTTGGTTACACTATTTTAGAAGTTGAGAGTCAAGAAGCTCAGGCAACAAAACTTTATCAAGATTATAATACGATCTCTTTTGAAGAAATTGAAAGTTCTGCTTTGAAGGGTGATGCAGAAAATTTATTTGATGAAGACTATTCAAGTTTTACTTATTTTGACTTGGATGAGGACGAGGGAGAGGCTTACATGATTTTTGAATCTAGTGAACATTTGACGAGCTCCGAACTTGTTTTGAGTTTAGCTAAAGAAGTAGCAAGACCTGATGAAATTGCCCTTTTCTCCTACTCGGGTGAGGTACTTGATGAATGGATAACGCTTATTGCTCGGACAGATTTAACTAGCTCTAGCGTTACTTTCCCTGAGACCACTGCCAGTAAATGGAAAGTAGAATTCTGGCACTCTCAACCTTTGCAAATGACGGAAATGACTTTGACTGATAAAAACAAAGAGGAAGGTGCTTCTCATTTAGTTTGGCTTGGAAGGCCTGGTGAAACTTATGAACTCTATATTGATGCTGCGATCTATACGAATATTTCTGCTGAAGAAGGAGGAACTCTTGAACGTGAAGATGCACTTGAAGCCACGTTGGGTGAAAAAGAATCTAACGCTCTTTTTGTTGAACCAGATAAGGACGAAGATGGGCTTATCGATTCTGAAGACAACTGCATTTATGTTGTGAATGCTGATCAGACGGATGTGGACCAAAATGGATTGGGTGACGTGTGTGAAGATCATGATGGAGACGGAATTCAAGATGGTGAAGACAACTGTCCAGACTTTGCTAATAAGAACCAAAAAGACTCAGATGGTGATGGTTTAGGTGATGTGTGTGATGACGAAGAAAGCCGATTAACGGAAAATCTACCGTGGCTTCCTTGGCTTGCAATGGGACTTGCAGCAACGGTCATTCTAGCCATTGTAATAAAAACGGTGCGCAAAAACTAAGTTTGTGATAGCATCTGTCCAATGAAACACCTGCTTTCTTCCAAAGAACTGAGTCGCGTTGAGATCGAAGCTTTGCTCGACCTCGCTCAGTCGTTTTTGCCTACAGTTAGGAATAAAGAGGCCTTGGAGATTGCAAAAGGTAAAATTTTGGCAACGCTCTTTTTTGAACCATCCACGCGAACACGCTTTTCATTTGAAACTGCAATGCTCCGATTGGGAGGTTCAGTGATCTCAAATGGGACGATGAAAGAAACTTCATCAGACAAAAAAGGAGAGACTCTCTTTGACACTGGAAAAGTGGTTTCGGCTTACGCGAATATTATTGCGATGCGTCATCCTATATCAGGATCAGTGCCTGCTTTGGCGGAAGGAAGTGACGTGCCTGTAATGAATGGGGGAGATGGTCCAGCGGATCATCCGACTCAAGGATTGCTTGATTTACTGACTATTCAACTTCACTTGGGACGATTAGATGGATTCACTTTTATGGGACTTGGAGATATGAAATACAGCCGAGTGGTTCATTCTGATGTTACTTTGCTCTCAAACTTTGGTCCGAGTAAGTTTATATTTGTGACGCCACCTGAATTGGCAATGCCTCAAGAGTACGTGGATCTTTTGGAATCTAAAGGACACACGGTAGAACAACATTCAGACATGGAAGCTGGCCTTAAAGAGGCGGACGTTGTGACTCAAACTCGAGTGCAAGCGGAACGTTTCCCTTCGGAAGCGGAATATCTAAAACACAAAGGGATATATGTGATTGGAAAAGAACAGATGGAACAAATGAAAGAAGATTCAATTCTAATGCACCCGCTGCCACGAATTGATGAGATTCTTCCTGAAGTGGACTCCGACCCTCGTGCAAAATATTTTGAACAAGTTTCAAATGGAGTGGCCATCCGAATGGCTATAATCGCTTACCTTTTAGACCTATGAGACTAATCATAAAAAATGTTACCGTCGTTAACTCCGATGGGGCTTTAATTCAGGACGTCTTTGTGGAAGATGGAAAAATCACAGGAGCTTTTGACTCTGCTGATAGAGAAATTGATGGAACGGGTAAGTTTCTTTTGCCAGGAGCGATTGATGCTCATGTTCACTTCCGTGAACCTGGTGCCAGTCACAAGGAAACTTGGGAAACAGGAAGCGCTGCTGCCGCAATGGGTGGAGTGACTACGGTTTTAGATATGCCCAATAATAATCCAGCGATTATCTCAGTGAAAACTTTGAATGAAAAACGAGCTTTGATTGAAGGACGAAGTTTTGTAAATTATGGCTTCCACTTTGGAGCTGCAGGAACCGGAAATCTAGAAGAAATTCGTGCTGCAAAAAACATTCCAGGTGTGAAGATTTATATGGGAAGTTCAACGGGAGATCTATTGGTGGATCAGCCTAGCCAGTGGGAAAAAGTGTTTGAAGTGTGTCGTGAAAAAAATATTCCCGTGATTGTTCATGCTGAAAATGAACATCGAATTCAAGAACGAGCGAAAGCTATGGCAGGGGAGACGGCAATGATCACTCACGCAAAAATTCGTGACTGTGAATGCGCCAAAATTGCGGCTCATGAAGCGATTGCTCTCCATGAGCAAGTGGGAAACAAACTGCATATTGCTCACATGAGCACCGCCGCTGAATTAGCTTTAGTGGAGGCTAGTGACTCATCAAATCTTACTTGTGAAGTTGCGCCTCATCATTTGTATTTCACTATGAATGACATGAAAGATGCCAATTTGAAAATGAACCCACCGCTTCGTGAAGAGGCAGATCTAATAAAATTATGGGAAGGGGTGCATAGTGGAACAGTGAACTGTATTGCTACTGATCATGCGCCTCATACAAAGGAGGAAAAATCTAAAGGATTGGCTTCACCTTCAGGAGTGCCTGGAGTGGAATTCATGCTCCCATTGATGTTGAATGAATCTTCTCAAAATAGCTTGGAGCTCACGGAGGTAGCTCGTTTAACTTCAGCAGAACCCGCTCGGATTTTTTCCCTTCAAGGAAAAGGAACGATTAAAGAGGGAATGGATGCGGATCTAGTTTTAGTAGATATGGAACTAGAAAAAACCATCACAGAAGCAATGGTTCAATCAAAATGTGGATGGACTCCGTACCTTGGCTACAAGCTTAAAGGTTGGCCAGTTATGACTATAGTTAATGGACAAATCACTATGGAGAGCGGTAAGGTTTCGAGCACTGCCTTCGGAAAAGAAGTAATAATTAACCCTTGATTTCACATGTTTGATTCAAAAAATATTGCAGAAGCCTTGCTGGATACCGGTGCCTTTAAAGTTTCACTCGACCCTTTATTTACTTGGTCTAGTGGGATTAAATCACCTGTTTATTGTGACCTTCGGTCTTTGAATTCAAATGTGGAAGTGCGGCGACAAATTGTGGATGCGTTTATTGACCTGATTATTGTTGATGATGTGGACGTGATTGCTGGAACTTCTACAGCTGGAATTGCATGGGCGGCTTGGATTGCAGAAAAGCTAAATAAACCTATGGTTTATGTTCGAGGAACGTCTAAAGGGCATGGAACTAAAAAACGTGTGGAAGGAAGAATTGAAGCAGGACAACGGGTGCTTGTTATTGAGGATCTTATCTCAACAGGGGGTAGCAGTGTTCAAACCGTCGAAGCACTTCGTGAAGATTGTGATGCAGTGGTGACTGACATTCTCGCGATTACTACTTATGAAATGGCAAAATCTGAAACTGCCTTTGCAGAATTAGGAGTGAAATTTCAAACACTTACGAATTTTTCTGCGATACTTGATGTCACTATGAATCGAGGTGAGATTACAGATGAACAGCTTACAGTTCTAAAAGACTTCAGTGCTGATCCTGCAGGATGGGCTGACCGTAATGGTTTGGCTTAATGTTTTGGTGGATTTGACAAAACTTTAAAACCTTGACGTAACACAGTCTTCTTTGTAGAATCTGAAGCCTGTAATTAAAGGGATATGAATACGCGTAGAGGACTTGGATTAGGAGGGGCTCTTGTAGCTGGATTACTGGCTGGTGAACCTGCTTTAGGGCAAGAAATAGAGCCAAGTACTTTAGATGTAACTGAATTGTCTGATGATGAGTTACTTGAAACATCAGTAAAGATTTCTGGAATTTTTTCTTCTGAAGAAGAGGGGCGTGATGGTTATGACCCGCATATTTTCTATGGAGTGGGGGGAGTCCCATATTTTCGGACTTCAAAAGCCAGAGGAGGGGAAACCCATAAAACTATTTATTATGAGGCTAGAGATGAAACTGCAGTAGTTTGTATTGGAGTGAGTTACTTAAATCAAGATATTGATGGGTCTTGGACGATTGATAGCTCGAATCATAAAATTTCAGCTCCTTACCCATGTAGTGAATTTCCAGATAGATTTCCAACGGCTGTTTTTCATCCGATTGTAGCCTCTGTTCCAAATGCTCAATATACAACTGAACCTTCACAAACCCCATGGTCTGATGGGATTTCTTTGAGCGCGAATGTGGGACCTTATGTTGAAGAGTATGACATGTATACAAAGGGAGTTAATCCAGACTTTCGTTTAGAATCTTTAGTTCCACTTGGAGACTCTCAGTGGGGTCTTGGGGTAACCAGTCAATTACTTGTCCCTGTTGGAGACATGGAGCGCTCAGGTCTTGGACGGTCAGGACTTGTAGTGGCAAGAGAATTTGAAGTTCCACGATTAGAAAAAGGCCTCACTGTAAGTGCACAGGCTGGATACTCACGTGATTACAATCCACTTCTAAATTCACCTTATGTTCTTCTTGGAGGAAGCATGGAGGTTTTACCTATTGATGCAATCAATGGTTCTTTAGTTACCAATCTGTATGTTTCTCATGACTTTATTGGCAATGGTTGGTTTTTAGCTGGTGATCCAGGACTTTCAGCTGGTGCAGGTGTGGGGCTTCTTGTTTATCCTGCTGCTTATTTTGATAGAGATCAAGCGCCTAGAGTGGAAGAGGTAGAGGCTATGATAGCTGTGATCCCAGAAGATACAGGTCAGGAAGAAGATACGGGTGAAATAGGAATTGATGGGGTTGAAATTGTTGAACGATCTAAGGGGTTTGATAGAAAGGCCCATGAAGGAATTCCAGAATTCAATTATGAACATGGAGTGAGTCAAACGGTTAATAAACCTGAGGTGGAGGCTGAAATGATCCGTTTACTTGATGGCATAAGTCAATATTTGAGAAACAATAATTATATTGGAGCGTATCGGTCTTTTGTTATGGCTGCGGAGTTAAGTGAAAAGTCGGGTGAATCATTAACGGCAGATCTATTAGGATTTGGTTATTTCGCTGGTATTCAAGAGGGTAAAGGAGTGCTTGCGTATGAGTGTTTAAAAAAATTAGAACCGGTACCTGAGACAACGTGGCGTACAGTATTGGCTGATTTTGAAAAACGATTTGGATGGGTGCACCTTTCAGGAAAATCATTGGAGCTTTCAGGAATGACACCTTTCGAAGCGGATTCCCGGGCTCAAATTGAAGAAGTTCAGGAGATTCTCGCAGAAGAAGGTGAATATCATGGTTTACTTCCTGCTTTGGAATACACTCTTGATGGAGTGACTTTCACTCCTGAGTCTATTGATGACGGTGATCGGGTTACGGTCGTTAAGGGCAATTGATTGCTGTTTTCGTAGCTGCATGCTATAAATATTCCAATGACAAAACTAGAAAACTTTGCCGATAAACTGATTGAAGCCATAAAGGCGAAAGATTCGGTAGTTTGTGTTGGATTGGATCCTCGATTGGAAAGAATCCCTCAATGCATTATGCGAGAAATGGCTGAGTCTTACGAAGATTCATCTGAACTTTATGCAAATGCAGTATTGGCTTTCAATAAAGGAATCATTGACGAGGTGAAAGATCATGCGGTAATGGTGAAGCCACAATCAGCGTTTTATGAAAATCTTGGTTATCAAGGGATTTGGGCTTTGGAAGAAACGTGTAAATACGCGCAGGACCAAGGGCTCTTGGTCCTTTTGGATGCGAAGCGTGGAGACATCGGATCAACGGCTGAGGCGTACGCTAAAGCTTATCTTGGAGAAGATTCACCGGTGGATGCACTCACGGTTAACGCTTATCTTGGAGCGGATGGAATCATGCCTTTCCTAGATGAATGTGGAACGCACGGAAAAGGAATCTTTGTACTTGTGAAAACTTCTAATCCTTCGTCAGGAGATCTTCAAGATCGAATCACGGCAGATGAAGAAATGAGTATTGCTGAATTGATGGGACATTTTGTGGAAACATGGGGATTTGATCATATTGGTGAAAATGGATATCACGTGGTTGGAGCGGTAGTGGGAGCCACTTACCCTAAAGAAGCCGCCAAACTTAGAAAAACAATGCCTCACTCTTTCTTCCTTGTCCCAGGTTATGGAGCGCAAGGGGGAGCAGCAGAAGACGTTCGACCATGTTTCGATGAAAATGGACTTGGAGCGATTGTGAGTAGTTCACGAGGAATTATTTTTGCTTATGAAAACATTGAAGGTCCAGAAGATGGATCGCATTATGCGAGTGTTGCTCGTGAAGCAACTATTGCCATGAAAGAGGCACTCAACTTAGTCAGAAAATCTTAAAGCCCCCCAGTATGCATATTCCCTTTTATGACCCAGAAAAAAGTTATGAAGCTAATTTTGCTGACGGCCCATCTGGAGCTTTTTTAGAAGAAAGCATACCTGCATTCACAGGTGAAAAAACGATGTTTCTTGGGTTTGAATTGGATGCACCTTTGGGAATTCCAGCGGGGCCACTTTTACACAGCAAATATGTAGAAGGAGCGTTTCGAATGGGGTTCAGTCTTCCTACTTTTAAAACTGTTCGTACTCGAGAGCGTGCTTGTCACCCTTGGCCAAATGTAGTGCCTATCGTAATTGAAGGAGATCTTACTCTAGAAAAAGCAGCAGCAGGTTTAATTCAAGCGGATTTCTACAGTGATCCTATTGCGATCACAAACTCATTTGGAGTGCCTTGTCCCCCTGTTGAGGTGTGGCAAGCGGACATGAAAAAAGCCGTAGCAGCCGCAGGTCCTGGACAAGTGATGATTGCGAGTTACCAAGGAACCAACGATGGGAATGGTAGCGACGCCTTTATTGCAGATTTTGTTTTAGGAGCGAAGTTGGTTAAAGAAACAGGAGCAAAAATTATTGAAATCAACCTAAGCTGTCCAAATGAAGGGAAGGCTCAAGTGCTTTGCCAAGATACAGATATGGTGGAAAAAATTGCTATAGCAGTGAAAGCAGAAGTGGGAGAAACTCCAGTGCTTCTTAAAATGCCTTATTATACAGATGACGATGCTCTTCTAGACTTTGTAGATCGACTGACAAAAATTATTGATGGTCTAGTGATGATCAATACGATTGCAGGAGACGTTCGGAAGCCAAATGGTGAACAAGCGCTTCCTGGTGAAGGACGACTTCGATCTGGGATTTGTGGTGCACCTATCATGTGGGCAGGAATGTCTATGGTTAAGCGTGTTGTGAAAATGCGTGCTTACCTTGGCCGTGACTTCGTTATTGTGGGAACTGGAGGAGTAACAACTCCCGAGGATTATCACGCTTACATCGAAGCTGGAGCTGACGCTGTTATGAGCGCAACCGGAGCTATGTGGAACCCGTATCTAGCTAAGGAAATCTTAGAGACTTTGAACTAGGTTCAAAAGAACTTTCCACTCATCTAGTGTGAGTTTTTCTGCACGAATTTCTGGATCAATATTGAGCTTTTTGAGTTCTTCTTTTACTTCAGCAGGTTTGATTCGCATGATGATAGAAAGATTATTTGCGAGTTTCTTTCGTTTTTTTGCGAAGCTGATTCTGAATAGCCAAAAGAGTTTCTTCATATCTACATCAATTTTTGGTTTGTCATCTACGGTGATTTTGATCACAGCTGAAGCTACTTTTGGCATAGGCCGGAAGGCTGTGCGTGGGACATTACAAATTAATTCAGGTTTTCCAAATAGATGAACCTGAAGTGAGAGCATACTGTGCTTTCCTTTCTTCGCGACAATCTTTTCAGCCACTTCTTTCTGCACCATAAATACAATCATTTTTGGTGGGTTTCCACCTTCAAACTGCTCTAATAAATAATGATTTAACAGGGGAGAAGTGATGTAGTAGGGGATATTAGCTACTATTTTGTAAGGCGTTTTTGGTGGTACAAAAGTCAGTGCATCTCCATGTACCAGTTCAAAGTTTTTGTGTTTCCCATAGTCCAGTTTCAAAAATGGGATTAGACGGTCATCTAATTCTACAGCTGTTATTTTTCCTGCACCTTCAATGAGCTTATCCGTAAGTGCTCCTTTACCAGGTCCAATCTCAAGAACATGATCATCAGGTGAGAGGTCTGCAGCTTCAATAATC
>JBLIGW010000013.1:0-15331 GCA_047635955.1 Oceanicoccus sp. | reverse complement strand
GGAGCCTCTTCTGGCTCAGCCCGTGGTTCTACAACTGGCATCTCGTCAGTTGACACCTCTTCTGGTTCTTCAGGATTTGATTCAATATTGACAGTACCTAAATTTTCAAGTGCTTGCAAGCCATCTGCCAAATTTGGACCTTCTTCATCAACTTCTGGCTCAGACTCAGATTCTACCACCTCAGCCTGTGGTTCTAAACCTGGCATCTCCACTACCTCAGCCTGTGATTCTACAACTGACATCTCCACTACCTCAGCCTGTGGTTCTACAACTGGCATATTTTCAATCGACCCCTCTTCTGGTTCTTCAGGATTTGATTCAATATTGACAGTACCTAAATTTTCAAGTGAATCCAAATTAACTGAAACATCTGTAACTGGTGCTTCTTCTGACACTTCAACTGGTACTTCAGCAGCCCTCTCAGCTTCTCTTCCTTCACGACGAGCTTTCACTTGATTCAGCAAGCTGACTCGCTCTGCTTTTTCAGCATCAGGTACTTCAGATGCCTCCGTAGCAGACTCTTCACTTGCAGGGTTTGCTTCCAAAGGAGCTGAAGCCACCTCTGGTACTTCTTCCTCCTTTTCAACAGTTTCTGGTTCTGGTTTTGAGTTTTCAACAGAAGCTTCAGAGTCAATTGCTTCTCCCTCATGTGTCAGTTGTATAGTTTCCACAACTGGAACCTCAGGTAATTCAATGACTGCAGGTTCTTCACTTGGCTCAGTAGCTGGTGCATCCAATGCAACTTGAGCACCCTTCAGCCAGTCTGAATAAAGTGCAAAAGTATAAATAGTATTGTCAGGAGTGATTATTCGAACCATTCCATCTTGTCCATCTATCTTTCCAAATTCAACAAGTGTTCCATCTTCAATGTAATTGGCATCAAAACCAACTTCTTTCCCAGAGCTCATTACACTAGCGTAAAGCAGATCTCCAAGTTCAGAATTTTGACCATAAGCCACCTTGAGCATTGGTGAATTATTAACTAAAGTCTGAATCAGACCTTTATTCAAAACACCACTTTCAGCCGTCATTGCTATTTGAGTAATTCCACCTTGAAAAGACAGATCTGATTCAATTGGCAGTAAAGACAAAGCCGTATCACCTAAAACTTCATTTCTTTGACCAAGATAGAAGTCTTTCAAGCCTTCAGCGTAGTCTAAAGCTCCTTTCGTAGATTCAAACCCAGCTCCCTCTGCTTTTTTTTCAATATAAGCTCCACGGTAACGTGCTGGCTTATCTACTCCAGAAGGAAGGCCACTAGGGCCGCCTTGGAGGTAAAGGTGAGTATTTAGCTCGGAGAAGTCATTTTTACTAATCATTATAAATTTTGTTAATTCATATGATTATAGCATAAATCAATACATAAATAAAGAGAGCGACCTAGGCCACTCTCTTTAGTCCCTTCTAATCTATAAGAAACTTATTATTCAGCTCCCTCTTCTAGAACTTCTGGAGTTCCCCAAACCATATTTACAGCAGGTTCAGGATCTTTTGAGAAATCTTCAATTCCTTGACGTTTTTCAAATTCATCAACAAGTGGTTTTAGCTCATCAACAACTTCTGCTACTGCAGCACTAGCTTGTTCATAAGCGTTTGACAGAGCCAAACGACTTCGTCGATCTGTTGTTTCATCTTGTTCATAGTCAAACAAAACAGAATATTCAGGACCCGTAAGTACTGAAACATCAGGAGTAGACCACGCAAGAGTATCTGTAGACTCAAGAGATTCAATCACTTCAAGGCTTGTTGGCCATGAACCAGTCACACCATAAGCAAGAACGATTGGGCTACAATCCCATGCAGTAGGAGTATTGAGAAGTTCAAGAGCGGTAAGTCCATTATCTACTTGCCAAGCAAGAGCGACAGTATCTAAAGACGCCTCATATCTCTCAAGCAATTGCCTTCGATTAAGCGCATTTCCTCTATCATTAGCCAAAGAGGAAAGAAGAATTGAAAGGTTATTAAGACCTTTCATATAAGCTCCAATCTTATCAATAGCTTCTGAGACTTTAGAGTCATCATTATAGTCAACACCTGTCATAAGTTGATCAAGTCCCAACTGAATGTCACCAAGAACATTAAGAACTGCTGCAGGATCTGCATTAGCACCATGTAATTGACCATAAAGCGCATCCAAAAGTTCATTTGAAAGAACCGTTGCTAGTTCAGCCTTACTTGGATCTCGAAGTGCTTCAGCCAAAGCTGAATTAACATCAGTAGTAGCTCCAGCAATATTTGCGTAGTTGGCAATACCACCTATGCGCCCTTCAGGGTCACACATCGAAGATAGTTCTGCAGGAGTATACTCAATTGAGTTATCTGCTGCTTGTGCTGAACCACCAACCATAAGGGCTGCGGCAAGCATCGTTTTTGGTATAAAGTTTTCCATATAGTTAGATTAGAAGTAGGAAAGGAGGGCATTATGCATCTTTTTTACAAAGCTGTCAATAGATTGTATAGCTTAAGTTTTACCATTAACAAAAGGCCTTCCGTTTCCGGCAGGCCTTTTGTGATTTCCCCTTAACCCCTTAATGGGTACCATAAGTAATTTAAGGCGGCATATTGCCGCATTCGCACTAGTTGTTTAAAGCAACTGCACTTCCCGCTACTACGTAATAAACATCTTCACTTGTTGGCTTCACCATGTATGACGTATTTGATTCAATAGAGTTCATAGATTGAGCTCGCAAAATCAAAGTTTCATTGATTTCAAGGTCAGTCACTAGTTCTTGACGTTGAGTCTCAAGAGCGTTGAGCTGATAACCCTTAGTCGCCTTAGTATTAAGAACAGTAAGTGTAACTGCACTCATTCCAATAATGGCGACAAGCATAAAGGCTCCAATTGAAGCCATGGTAGCGTCTTCGTTTTTTTGGAAGAGTCCTTTGAAGGTATCGATGTAGTCTAGGGCGTGGTTCATAACAGAGTTAAATTTTTTCGGCGGCTCGTAGTAATCCACTGCGAGCTCGTTTATTTTTTGCCACCTCTTTGGGAGTGGCTTTGATCGGCTTCTTAGTCAGGAGGGAAAGGGTCTTCGATACGAGAACTCTCGATCCAAATGGGTCATTTGGATCGCGGAGGTCGGTACTCTTGTCCTTGAAGAAATGTTTAACGATTCTGTCTTCTAGGGAGTGATAACTAAGTACGACAACGCGTCCATGAGGAGCTAAATATTCAACCGCTTGATTGAGACCAAGCTCCAAAGCACTGAGTTCCTCGTTGACCGCGATACGTAAGGCTTGAAATATCGTAGTCGCTCGATGTTTACCTGGCTTTCCTCGCCCTAGAACCCTTTCGACATAGTCGGCAAATTCTAGAGTACGAGTGAACCTATGCTGTTTTCTATCCTCCACAATTGCTTTTGCAAGCTTTCGTGAGGCCCTCTCTTCTCCATATTTGTAGAAGATGTCGGCGAGCTCCTTCTCTGGAGTGGTTTGGAGAAGGTCGGCCGCTGTGGGACCAGATGAGGCGTCGAAACGCATGTCCAGCGGGCCATCATTCAAGAATGAAAAGCCACGCTCGGGGTCATCGATATGTGGGGATGAGAGTCCTAGATCAAAGAAAACCGCATTGATTTCCCTTGGGACCCCTTCCCTCCTGAGCCGATCTGTCAAAGATGCAAATGAGTCGTGAAAGATATGAAAGTTGTCTCCAATCTCGCTGAGCCTCTTTCTAGCTACAGTGATATTTCGCTCATCGAGGTCAAAAGCGTAAAGCATCCCCGTTGGCCCAATAGCTTTAAGGATGTGAGACGAATGACCGCCAAGACCTAAATTACAATCAACCACGGTCATACCGGGCTTAAGATTGAGGTAGTGAAGACTTTCATTCAGCAGTACGGGCTCATGAACGAGCTGAGTTGTTGAACAATTTTCTTGCACAAGTCTTGGATAAAAAATTTGAACGAGCGCGGGGAGTGATATAAAGCTAAAGCCAGTTGACCCACCCGTCAAGAATTACTTATTTATTAGAGCTCTGACTGTATACAAATATTGTGCAAAACCAGCAAACACACCCACGGCTCAAACCCGTTAGGCTCTGGGTAAAATTCGTATTCATAAAACCTTGCGAAATAGCGATTGGGTTGTACAACAATTGTATACAACTGAAGGCAATAGTGCCAAAAAGCCCCTAAGACCCACAAGATCTCGTGGTGAGTCCCCACTCACCACACAAGATATGATATTTAAGTGACTTTTATAAGTATATAAATTAATCTCTACTCAATGCTTCAATCTTTGCCAGCCCAACTACAGGTTCTCATACTCTCTATGCTCCCCATACTGGAGCTACGCTTTGCCATCCCCTACGGAATGGCCGCCTTAGAAATGAGCCGATGGACCGCACTTGCTTTTGCCTTAATAGGAAACACAGCCATCACAGTGTTCCTTATCTGGGCTTTAGATCCAGTCACTAAATTCTTAAGCAAACACGTTCCGGGGATGAAACGATTCATCGATTGGCTCTTTCACAAAACACGAAAAAAACATGACAAAAAAATGGGTGAACTTGGACACTTAGCCCTTTTCCTATTTGTAGCCATTCCTCTGCCTGGCAGTGGAGCCTGGTCTGGAAGCCTAATCGCCTATTTATTCAACGTTAAAAAGAAACCAGCCTTATTCTGGATATTTCTTGGACTCATTGTCTCTGGGCTAATTGTCGCTTTTGGAACCGCTGGGATTATGAAGGCCATTGAATCGGTCCTTGCCGGATAAGGACCACCTCCTCTCCGTCTACCTTCAATATAGTTGATGGTAAAGTAGGTCCTATTTTACCTGAATCAATAATGAAATCAGGGACCAAGCCCTGATCCAAAACATCTTGAACCGTATAAGCCTGAGGCTGAGTGTGAATATTCGCACTTGTTGTTGTAAGAGGCCCCCCAAAGCCCTCAATTAGCTCCTTAGCCTTCTTGTTTGAAGAAATCCGAATCCCAATACTATCCATCCCAAAATTCACCCATTTAGGCACCACCGCCTTACGTGGAACAATAAGAGTCAACGGTCCTGGCCAATACTTAACAGCCAAATCACGAGCCTTCTCATTAAAGACCCCATAGGCTTCCGCCTCCTGTAAATCTCGCACCAAAATACTCACTGGCTTATCAAACGCCATATCCTTTAGATTATAAAGCTTTGTCACTGCCGCCTTATTAAATATGTCCACTGCCAAACCATAACAAGTTTCTGTTGGATGAAGAATCACCCCACCTTGAAGCAATTCTTGAACGGCAGTTTGAGTTTTAGTAACCAAATTCTTTTTTATGTTCTTCACTTAAAATCTGAGGCTCAAGCATTTTGGCATATTCAAAGGCAAATTTGAAGATCGAACGTTGAGTATCTGCAATAGCCTGATTTTGAATAATCACTCCCACCTGATCTTTATGAGAAATAATACTCATTTTATCATTGTAAATATTAATTTCATTTTCAAACGGAAACTTATCCTTAGAGATCAAGTAAACTTCGCGATTATCTGCCACGCCCCTTCTTTTCAACTCCAATCCAACATCATCATACTGAAACAAGCCACGAATCATAATTCCCAGTTTATTCTTTTTCTCTGAATAAAGAGAATGGTAATTCTTAAAGATTAAATCTTCATAAGCCTCCGTACCTGCAGACCAACAAAAGATTTCACCCTCAACTTCCAAAGTATCTTCCATAATTTGAATAATCCCATCCACCCCTTCATAAATAGACATTTGAGGTCTAACACCATAACGGGTACGTAAATTATTTAATTCAGGAATCAAGCTTTCAACTGCCTTACATTTGTTTTTTTGAGCCTCCAAAAGAAGCTCTGGAGCCACCCCTAAGTAATAACAACACTCCTTTCTTTGGACAGAGCCTACAAGTCCCCTTGCCCTTAAGCCCTCAAGGACCCCATAAATTGTTGTTCTTTTAATACCTGTTATGCGGGCCAAAGTACTTGGCAAAGCGCCATTTAGTTCTAAAAGAGTAAGATAAATCTTAGCCTCTTTCCCATTGAAGCCTAATTCTTTCAGCAAAGGAATTAAATGTGAATCACTCATATATTAATAACTCAAGATCTGAGACTCTAAGATTTTAGCATAATCAACAGTCACCATAGGAAATTAGGAAATACGATCTCTAAAAAACTCTCTAAAAGAGTTTATACCCTCTCTATCACCCCGCAAAGAAAGCCTCTCAGCAACGGTGCGTCCAATCAATAACCATTCTGACTTAGTTGGATGACCAAGCCCACCAGGGTCAGACAATACCTTTCTAGCCATCTCAGAAGTTCCATCTAAAAAACGTTCTAAAGACAGCTCATCCCCCTCTCTGAAAAGCCCATCCCGATTCAGATATGGTGGCGACTTACAAATGACTTTTGATGGTGCTGTAATTGCCGAGACCAAAGGTGTTTCCTCTCCACGACTACGCCTATCTCGAATAGCTAAAATACGAACCTGATTAAACACCCCCTCACTAGGACCACCAATTGAAATACGAGCAGATGGCTCAGTAGGGTCTCCATCCCTAAAAGTACGTCCAGACAAATGCCAAGCCAAATAATCATTTGAAAAAAAATCAGCAAAAGCTCCACCATGCCTCTCTCCTGACCGGCTAATAACTGACTGTAAATCTGTTTCACCTCGCAATACTTTTGCAAGTAACCTACGATCAGATTGATGTTTACTCATGTCCATAACTGGATACTTAGCCACCTCAAAAATAGGCATACTTGAAGCTACATCTGGATACAACCACCGAATCAAAACCATCAACCACCTCTCTTGTTCTAAAGCAACAGCACGCAACTCTGACTCATCAACGCCATCCTCCAATTGTAATCTTGCACCCACTGTACTGAATATTCGTAAACGAACAGGAATAGTTCCAGGAGCAAAACCAACCTCCCTACAAACTTTAACAACTTCTGAGTAACGATTCAAAGACAGCATAAAGTATGCCAACATTGTTGGATTGAATTTACCAATAGTCACCCCCATATTCATTTCAACAGCATGTGTTCCAAGAGGAACCTCACGAGACAAACACAGGTTCGCTATTTTTAAGAAGTCTTCAGGTGAGAAAACACGTGCATTTGAAGAACCTCCCTTTAAATAAGACCGTCCAAAATCCTGTATTAAAGCCTCTTCAACGGAAGGTCTAAGTAATGCTTTTACTACAGCTGGCAATCCATTTTCACAATTCAAAGGCACCGCCTCTGGATGAGAACGGTAATAAGCCTGCAAAGACTCACTACTGGCACCCACTAAACCAGTAGACCGGTCAGGCCTACCATCAAAAACAGTCTGCACAGTGGCTAAACGAAAACGTTTTTCTGCAGTGCTCATAACAAATGAGTATTAGACTAAGCACAAGCCTTACAATTCTTAAGCTTGTCATTGATCATCCATAGAACAAAAAACATCAACGAAAGGCTCACAGCCTTGATCATCACATTGTAGGTAGTGAAAAAGCCTAAGCCAATAGAGAAACCGAAAACAGATATAATTGGGACCACGCACAGAGTACAAAAAACAGAAAAGAAGCCTAAGATTCCACCAATAGCGCCACCGGCTGCCATTCGGAAGCGGAAGGCCCGTTGTTTGTGCATCAAGCAAACTCCAAACAAAGTAAGTGCCGTAGTAATGCTTATCAAGGCGCTGAAAATTATATTTTCTGGCGTGAGGCTAGCACCGACCAAACAGGCACGTTCACCGAGTCCTGGCAAAGTGATCAAGGCCCATAAATAAGGACCAAAGAAAAGTACCGCCACTAGCATGGTCCAAAAAATCCAAATGGGACGATTCCCTAGCTGTGACAACCCTTGCTTTGATTTCATGATCACAGATTACCATATAGTGATTTGCGATTTAAATTAAATAACAACTCCTCTATACTGCGGGCGATTTTACGCTTAACCCAAGGCCTCATGCGAGTTGCTATCAATGGTTTCGGACGAATCGGACGGAGTGTTTTTCGCGCTAACCTCCTAGACCCTAGAATTGAGATAGTCGCTATTAACGATGTTGCAGATCAAGCCCAATCGGCTCACCTCTTAAAGTACGACACCAATTACGGTGTGCTTAAGAATGATGTAAAAAGTGGAGATGGAAAATTAATCGTAGATGGAAAAGAATATATTTTGCTTAGTAACCGAAATCCTGAAGACCTTCCTTGGGGAGAACTTGAAATCGATCTAGTACTCGAATGTACTGGCGCATTTCGAACTAAAGAGAAAGCCGGGCTTCATATTAAAGCCGGTGCAAAGAAAGTAATGATCTCTGCTCCAGCAAAAGATGAAGTGGATCTCACTGCCGTTTATGGAGTGAATCACACTGACTACAACCCTGAAACAGACCACATTGTTTCAAACGCGAGTTGTACAACCAACTGCCTAGCACCGCTAGTAAAGGTATTGAATGATGCCTTTGGAATTGAAAACGGACTCATGACTACCGTTCACTCATACACAACGACTCAAAACATTCTCGACAACTCTCACAAAGATTGGCGTCGAGGAAGAACAGCCGCTTCAAATATGATCCCTACTTCAACAGGAGCAGCTAAAGCACTTGGACTCGTGATTCCTGAACTAAAAGGAAAACTAAATGGAATGGCTATTCGTGTGCCACTTCCTGTGGTTTCACTCGTAGACTGCGTACTCAATCTAAAGAAAGAGGTTACCGTTGAAGAAGTGAACGCTGCTGTAAAAGCCGCTGCTGAAGGAGACATGAAAGGCATACTCGGATACAGCGATCTCCCTCTTGTTTCTAGTGACTACAAAGAAGACCCACGATCAAGCATATTTGATGCACTCAGCACTCAAGTAATCGATGGAAAAACAATAAAAGTACTCGCTTGGTACGACAATGAATGGTCTTACTCCAATCGTTGTATCGACCTCGCTATGTACATGGATCAGCAAGACTAAGCCATTTATTGACCCCACACCATTGACACATTAGGGGTGTCATGTTATTGTAAGATGATGCTTTTTCTATTCTTAAAACAAATACCAATATGAAAAAGAAAGACAAAAAAAACCTACTAATAGCCCTAGTGGTGCTAGCTGCTGTGATATTCACGGGTCTCGGAATCTGGAACTACTCTGCCGATAGTAATTTCCTACGATTTAACCACCGATCAAATCTGCCTACGGTAGCTCCTATTGAATCTGCACCGCCAGAAATGGTGCCTGTTGAACTACCTGAAGCTATTGATACCAGCACCAGCCTTCAAGAGGTTGGAATGAACGGGATTAAGTAATACACTTAAAAGAACAGGCCCTCACTAGCTGGGGGCTTTTTCTATTTCTCAAGCTCCTTTGTCTCTTCATCTTCATCGAGAGCCTCAATCATTTCATAAAAAGACTGATCTTTTTGGTAAGTCTTATCAATAGCGACGCAAAGACGCTCCATTTCTTTATCTAACGCAATATACTCATCCACAATACTCATACGTTCAGCCGTATGTTCAGGCTCAAACTTCTTATAGTAACGGTACATCAGCTCATAGGTATTTCTCATTTGTGAACAAATGTCAGCCAAACGTGGGTGATGAGCCGCTTCAGCCAATTTTGCAGTGAGTAGTGTTAAATCCTCCTGCATATCAACCAATTCTGAGGCAATTTTTTCTCGCTGTTTACCATCCTTAACATCGGAATCATCAAGCCAAGCTAAGACTCTAAACACTCGCGCACTCATAGCTCCGTTTTCAGTATCATACATCTCTGGTTCAACAGGGAATTTCATGGATTTATAACCATCCAAAGACAACCGAAACAATCGATGCACTCCTTCATCTTGAGGTCCAAACAATGAACGTCTCATTCCTGCCAACAATCGCCATGAATTAATTTGAATTTCAGAGCCAATCAAATCTGTTAGAATTTGATTTGGCACCGTTTCCACTAAAGAACTTATCGTAGATTCAAATCCTGCTAAAACTTGATTCATTCTAGTACTCACCTCTTCACCCACCCCTGACACCTGTTTCAAAACATACCTCAAACGGCTCAAAGCAAAAGACAGCTGATACCCCATGGCTGAATTCAAACCATGAATCACTGCTGAGTCATCGGCATTATTAGATAGCGCTTCCGTTCGTGCTCGATTTAAAACGTTCCACTTTGCTAAAGATTCTTGTGCTCGAATAATAGGAAAATCAAAGCCCTTAATATTCAAGGCTTTAATATCTTCAATTAAAGTAGAATGCTCCTGAGCAAATTCAAGCGGCTGAGGTAGATTTCGGTTCAAATTATAATTATAAGCCGATCGCCAATACAATTCACTCTTCTCTTCTTCGCTTAAATCGATATGTGACTGCAACCCTTTCATAACTTCTAAATATGCAGACAAAACATCCTTTTCTTTCGCGGTTCCTGATTGCATAACTACCCACGCCATTTTAAGAATCACACGCTTATTCTCAGAACAAGGATTCAAAAACTGACGATAACGATCCATCGCCTGCATGTATCGCCGTGCAATAGTCATGGCTCCAGCAATATTTTTCTTAGCACCATAGTATTCAATAAGATCCGCAACTAAATCAAACGTTCGTGCTTTTCCGCAAAATTCACTTACTCCCATTCGATGCTCAAACTCACGCATCACGCTTTCCAAATGAGACTCAGAGACTTCACTACTCTCACACTTCTCAATCGTCCATATACGAATAGCTCTCTCTCCTTTTCTAGCTAAAACCATAGCTAAATTTCTATCCCAAGCAGCACCTAAACAATACCTTCCATCCTTCTTCACAATAAATGGTTTCTTCCCTGACTGAGACAAAACACCTAAATCAAGACTCAAGTCCTTCATAGTCAAATCACCACCAAAAGCTAGATTATAAGCTTCAAGCAGTTTTTCACCAGTCAAAGGCTCTCCGACTAAGGCCAAAACTCCAACTAAAGTTCGTGCTCGTTGAGAAATATTTTTTGTTTCCAGTTCACGCCCCAGCTCACCAGCCCAAGATATTCGTTCAGAATCAGAAGGAAGGCTAACCTTATGACCATCTTTAATTATATGAACTGCCAAGTCATTTAAAACAGCACGTGGAACCAACCATCGTCCCGCTTCATGATTCACCCAATTCAAAACCAAAGTCCGCAAAATAAGTGTATCAGTTGCTGGATCCAAATCTGAGCGCGCCTCAAAAATCATTCCAAGTGATTCAATCAAAGTCAATTCTCTCAAACTTTGATGATCACAAACGCTTGCTGAATAAAAATCACCCGAAAGGTCCACTGTTGAATCCACAATAAATTTCAATGGAACATTCGCAGCATGAGCCTGACGAACCAACCAATCAATTGACTGCTGCTGAAGTACAGAAGTAGGCCCCTCTTTCACTATAAGAATAGGTTCAGTCACTGACCGAATCACACTTGAAAGATCCTCCAAAGAACAAGCTAATAATTGAGCCACCAAAACTCGTGGATCACTCTTCCTACCATGAACAAATAAGACACGATTGAGCTGATAATTATGATCATCTATCGCAATTTTCATTGCACGTCGTTGCATCGCTGAAACCCCTGACCCCGTTTCTTCAAAACCAGCTGGTGGTAAAACCTGCATTACTTTTCGAGAATCATCCTCAGACAAGAAACCCCCAATAGCCTCTTCAATATGTTCCACTCCAATCAATTTACTTTCATGAGGGTTCAAGTCTCCACCTTTTTCAATATCCCAAAACACATGTTGATATGGAACTCCTTTCGCTGCGAAAGTACTCATCTCATTTGTCATCAAACCAGCAAATCGAAGAAAACTTCTATCAAGACTAATCCATGAGCCTTCTCGTTTCAAGCTAGCCCCACGATAGGCCGCCACAATAGCGTTCCCCGTATAGTCAACATAAGCCGTTCCAGGAACAGGCAAAAGCTCCAAAGCTTCTTCATGAGCCAATGAAATGTGAACCTCTAAGCCCATGCTTTGAGCTACTTGATGCATTTGCTCAAAAAATGGACTCAAAACTCCCTTCCAGTCGTCTGTATTATTAATCTGTGCCGTGCAATGAACTGAGTCTCCAACCACTTTGAAATATTCAACATGATCCGAACCCGTTCCCTCAGAAGCCAATTTAGTCCAAAATGCATCCATTTCTGTCACCTCTCCTCCATCAGCAGAAATAAATTTAGCCACCATGTAAGTGCAGTTCAATTGAGAAGTTAATTCCATTTCACCCTCTTGAGTGAAAGCAGCCGTATCACTTAAATTAGGATACAATTTACAAAGAGTTTCAATCACCTTCACTGCCAAAATCAAATTATCTTTTGGGAAATCAACAGTCGGAAGTGACTGAGCTTTCGAATTGAAACGTTCAGGAATACCATGAATCAGACCTTCATCTGTAACATCAACTCCTAAATTACGAGCATCAGCAATCAGGTCAAGTGCCAATAAAGACTGACCTGGCTGAGCTTGGGTCTGTAACTTTGTAACTGAGTTGTAATCCTCACCATGTGCACGAATAAGACCTCTTCCTCCATTTTTTCCTGTTTGCAAATCAATGACTACCTTCCCCTTTTGAAGTCCCAAACTAAAAGTAGCGTGATTGATTTTCTGACCTTCATGTTCAATTTCTGGAAAATAAAGTTCCCCTGTCTCAGGACGCCGTGCTCCAATCAAATCAGGGTCTTCAATAGTAATCATTAATTGTTGATAAGCCCTCATTGCTGAAAGACCTTCAGCCAAACCACCAGGAATAACTGGCAGTGCAGCATCTCCTTGAATTTGTTCAACCAATACCCCGCCAACTTGCTTCAATCCTTTATAAAAATCTTCAGAAACTCTCACTTTTTGTGCTGTACCTCCTTGAGTTGATATTTGTGAGTAAGCATTTATGTCTCCCAACGGCAGCATCCCCTCAAGCTCAACTCTCAAAGCAAGTCCGTTGCTTACTTCCAAATAATTTCGCCCCTCTTCATCACATTCAGCCATTCTGGCCTTAACAAGTTCAACAAGAGGCCCCAATACACCTTGAACAAACGGAGCACTCGTTGCCTTTTCCCAAGCCTGCTCCAATCCTCTCAATTCTTCAGGAGTCAGCTCAAAACCACTAACTCCATCTGCCTGAATAGTAAAGGCTTCAGCCAACAAATCATAAGAAAGTGTTCCTCGGCGCCCGATATCTCCTATTGGCAGATACGTATTACCCCTCAAACGGCCCCGAACTTGATGATTAAAACTACTAAGCAAACCAGGCACTTCTCTCAGAAAAGAAGGAGGCAAACTTACCCCTTCCTTCTTCAGAGCTACTCCTTCAACTGGAGACTCTTCCATTCCCGATTCCGTAAGGTAGTCAGACACAAGGCAGGGCTAAGTGAATTTAGGACTGAATCGTACTACTTTTAGGACTTTTTGGCAAGGCAAAGCCAGTCTGCAATACGCCTGTCTCAACAGACTTTAGAGAATTAGCAATCTTCTTGCATCAATGGCACGCCTCACTGTATAAACCAAAGGTATGGATAATGAACGTAAAATTCAAATTCTCGGGAAAGTGATTGAGCATTTTATTGAAACCGCTCAACCGGTGGGATCAAAAACCATCATACTCACTTATGACTTTAAAGTGAGTCCCGCCACCGTTCGCAACGACATGGCCGCTCTCGAAAAAGAAGGTCTAATCATGCAACCTCATACTTCGGCTGGACGAGTCCCTACGGACAAAGGGTATCGACTCTATGTGGATCAACTCGCTGATTTTGCTCAAGCTAAAACCCGTGCACATGACACGCTCAACCTACTTCGGAACCAAGAAGAAGAACACCAGGTAAAACAAAAGGTACAAGAAGCCGTAAATCTTTTGAATCGAGCCACCCCCAACGTAGCTTTTGCCACCATTCCCGCCAATGATAGTACTTTTTTCATGGGCTTTTCTAAATTACTGAGACAACCTGAATTCATGGATGCGCCTATGCAAGCCAGCCAAGTGATGGAGGTGATAGAAGACGGGCAGCAATTTCTCAGGGGATTGCGTAATCTTGAAACCGGACCACACACTCAAATCCTAATTGGCCCTGAAAACATCATCCATGGAATTGAAAGTTGTAGTATGATCGTGACCGAATATGAAGTAGAAGGCTTCCGTGGACACATGGGAATACTTGGATCCAAACGAATGCCTTACGCTTTCAATAGTGCCCTCGTCACTGAAGTACGAGACCTACTCGAATCTAATCAATTATAAAAATTATGTCAGACGACCAAAACCCACAAGACGAGCAAGAAAATGAACAAGCTCCAGAAATCAGCGAAACTGAAAAGATTCAAGCTGAACTCGAACAAATGACGCAAATTGCACAACGAAGTGCAGCTGATTTTGCCAACTACAAACGCCAAATGGACGAACAACGTGCCGAACTTATGGCTTACGCAAATCGTCAATTGCTCAATGCAATTTTCCCGGCGATCGACAATTTGGTTCGTGCAACTGAAAACCTTCCAGAAGATCTGGCCGACAACGAATGGATCAAAGGAGTGCTTTCTACAGAAAAATCTTTAATGGACGCCCTCGCTTCGCTCGGGCTAGCTCCTATTGAAGCCACTGGCGTACCTATGAATCCTCATCAACATGAAGTACTAATGGAAGCCGCTGGACCTAAAGGCGACGTCATTCAAATCTTTGAAAAAGGATACTCATTCAACGGAAAAACAATCCGTCCTGCTAAAGTTCAAGTAGGTAACGGTGATGAAGCTTAAAAAATTATGGATATCAACTCACACAAAAAGATCCGGAAAATAGCGTGGATTGCTACAGCTTTAGCAACAGTATTCCTATTGATGGATATGTTTATTTTTCAAGGTCTCGGTTTTGCCGTAGATCTTTTTATGTTTGCCCTTGGACTAGCTATGAGCATTGACGGCCTGTATAGCTATCGAATCAAACATATGCCCTACTACGGAATTGCACTCAAGGGAGTTTGGGCACAAGTAGCCTCACTAATTATTATCTTAGTTGGCATCACACTAGCCTTTTCAGGATTATCTGAACTGTTTTAAATTTCCGACATTTCTGACAGCAGCTACTACCCCTCCCTCACAGCAATCAACTGTTTCTTTACTCAAATGGTTTACTATAGATAAAAGTAAAAATCTTACATACAAGCTTGAATGAAGAAATTTGACATTGGCGATGCACTTGCCGTTCTTGGCCCACTCACTGTTGGTTTATTTGGGGCCGCCATCGTCACTTCACTTTTTGCTTGGTACGATGTATCTACTTACCTCTTTGTCGCCTTTTTCTTTTCCCTCGGTCTCACGATTTTGCTCAGCAGTATTCTTTTCATGCAGGAACGAGTCAATCAATCAAAAACAGCCCGCTTTTTTCAATGGTTCTTCTTTTGTACTGG
>JBLIGW010000012.1:0-15454 GCA_047635955.1 Oceanicoccus sp. | reverse complement strand
GGAGTGTCTAAAATCACCGTGTCTACCGTGGGAGTGATTGCCATTCTAAACGGACTCATCAAAGATCCTGATTGGCCACACGTTCGACTCGCCCTTTCACTACACAGCGCCGATACGGAAACTCGAAATAAAATTGTTCCCACTTCTTACGACGAATTCCTCCCGGAACTAGAAGCCTGGTGCATCAAATACCTACATCAATCTGGAAATCGAAAACACCACCTCACTTTTGAATACGTAATGCTCCAAGACGTAAATGATACCGAGCTTCACTCAGATAAGCTCGCTGACTTCTGCCACGCTGTCGGCGTTTCTCAGGTTAAAGTGAACCTCATACCCTACAACTTCACCGATCTTGGCTTCCAACGCAGCATCCACGAAAGAACCGCAAGCTTTCGCGAAGATCTAGAAAGCGACAACATTACTGTTACCGTTCGTAAAACAATGGGAGACGACATCGCCGCTGCTTGTGGACAACTGATTACAATTAGCTAAACACTGGACAAGGTTTTGGTCTTCTGTAAAGTGAGGCCTAACAATAACCCATGGTCAGAAGACGAGGTCACTTACGATATCTCACACACGCGACACTAAACAAAGGGTTACAGACCACTTTTGATCGAGCCTTATCTTTAGACGTTCCCAGGACCTCTTGTTTAGAAAGGGTAAGATCCGTTATTTGTATCGATTCTCCAGGAACCAAATGTAGAGAAGGAGGTTTTTTAATGCCGGAGCGTAGCGATGGGACCTTCACTGTCAGCTTTGTTGATCCACTCATGTCTAACCTTGAAAGAGGTACGATATCTCGTGGGTTTTTAGAAAACATACACTTAAAAGAAATGATCTACACCTACAAACAAAGCTTACGCCCCCATAAACCCACGATTGGATTAAGTGGAAAGGAACCAAAAGGAGCCCTCTTTCTTCCTTTCACTTTGAACAACGGCCTTCAGTCAGGCACCCCTTATTTAGCTCCTGCAGCTACGGAAGCAATCTTTGATGCAGATCAAGCACGATTAATCCGTTCTTTTAATCAAAACATTCACCGGACACTGAGAAGCTTCTCTAAGCACTGGAGCGGCGATCACAAGATCAAAACCTACAAGCATTTAAACTGTGAGATAAGTAAATTAACTGAAGCTTTCAACCACTTTATTGCTCGATATTTAATCAGAATAGGTCGACCCTTTTTAGTTGAATCTAAACACTGGAAATATCAATATGGACTCGCTCGCAAACCTTCTGACCTAGCAGGTACTAAACCACGATTTACCGGCGCAACTCGCAACCCATTTGCTTTTTTAAATGCTGTACAATTAAGCCTGGCGCTTCGTGGTCAACCAGATTTATATGAAGACTTCCCTCACACTTAAAACCATGGGCGACGCAAGCTGATGGAGGATCATAGTCTTAACGTCCCAAATCCAAGGCTCGATCCATTCGAATTTTAGCTACAAACTCAGGGACATGAGAAACCACAATCATGGCTCCTTTGTAAGTGTTCAACGCTTCAGCAATTACTGGGATATGTCGGAAGTTGATGTGATTGGTTGGCTCATCCAAAATCAAAAGTCCTGGTCGTTGCAGTACCAATCGAGCAAACGCCACTAGGCCTTTTTGCCCTTCAGACAAGTTTCCTACCTTCGCATTAATATGTTCTTTGGTGATCAAAAATCCCGCCGCCACTCGTCGCATTTCTTGTTCCAATACGTCACCACCAGATGACTCCAAAGCCTCAAGTAGAGACTCTCGAACTGTGTGTTCAAAGTTCAACGTTGAGAAGTCCTGACGGTAATATCCAACTCGGACTCCCTCAGAAATCTGCGCTCCTTTCGATTCACCGGAAGCCAATGCTTCAAGCAAAGTACTTTTCCCAATCCCATTTGGCCCTTCCAAAAGTAGATGTTCATTTTTCCGAAGATCAATATGAACTTGTCGTGGCGTAGCTTTATGATTTCGAATCACAGAGACTTCATCCAGTCTTAAAACCACACCTCCTAAGTCTTCTTGAACTGGAATTTCAAACTCTCGAATTGTTTTATCTTCTCGTCGAACTTCCACCTTGTTTGATTCCATTTCCTCTGCTTTTTCACGCATTTTCTTAGCAACCAATCGGAGCTTCCCTCCTTTGTGAGCAAAAACGTTCGCTTGAGCTTTATTCTTCTTAATCCCTTTTTCCATCTGCGCATTTTTCATGTTTTCTTTCTCAATTCGACGAGCGATTTGATCCACTGCGTCAAAATAATTCCCGGAGTATTGCTCCATTTTGTGAGTATGAGAATCAAGATAAAGCACTCCTTCCGTAAATGAATTTAGGAAGTCAGAATCATGAGAAATGACCATACAAGTTTTCGGATACATGATCAGAAAAGTAGTGAGATGACCGATTCCCGCTGTATCTAGATTATTTGTTGGCTCATCCAAAAGCAGAAGATCTGCATCTTGAATCAAAGCCCCTGCCAAAAGCAATCGAGCTTGTTGTCCTCCTGAAAAACTTTTCACAATCCGATCAACTGGTGCGTGCAAATCAACCGCATCTAAAACTGCTTTAATTTTTCGTTCAATATCGTGAGCTTTCTTTTTATATGCTTTTGAAAAGTATTCCAAAATCGTTAAATCTCGATCTTCCGGCCGAATCACTTGATGCGCCGTAGCAATCGTAAGCTTAGGCACTGTATTCACCGTTCCTCCCGTAGCTTCATGCTCACCGGTGATCAATTTCAAAATTGTACTCTTGCCCGCTCCGTTTTGTCCCATAATGGTAACCTTCGTGTTTTTACGCACAGAAAAGTTCACTTCGTCCAAGATTGGTTTCTTGTGATCAAAGTGAAACGAGACAGAAGAGAAACTGAGAATGGTGTCGTTTGTGTTCATGTGCGCATTTTATACCCTAAAAAAGCCGCTTTGGCTAGTGTTTAGATAAATATGGTGGAGATGGCGGGAATATCCATTCACCTTGTGAATGTTTTACTGACGTCGTCACTCAGTCATGCTCGTGCAAGCACGGCGCGACTCTCGTTCCTAGTCAGCATCGAACCTTTGTTCGTTCCCTGGTCTGCTCGCGCAGACCTCAAAAAACCACCAGGGACAAGCCCTGCTGTTTTTTCGAAATATGGTGGAGATGGCGGGAATCGAACCCGCGTCCAAAAAGGAAGTACATGCTGTCTACTATCATAGTCTTTTCTAATTAGAACCAATCCATAAAGATGAGACGAAAAGTAGATTGGAGCGGTCTTCAAGTTGTCGTTGGAACTTCCGAACACAAGGAAAGTTCTTTCCAAGCCTCATAATATATCATCACGATGAGCTATGAAGCCTCACTCAATGTGACGTGAGAGCGCGCATATGGGCTCTCAAAGAGAACTAAGCAGCCATAGCGTAAGCTAGGTTGTTGTTAGCAGGAGCTGAAGCAAAAAGAGCTTTAATTCGAGCAACAGTATCTAGTTCTCCGGTGTTTTCTTCGTTTGCACTTAGAAATGTCTGGAACGGATCACAGTGGGACCCAGACAACCACTGAATAGCAAGTCACGAAACTTCTGATCTTTCTGTCGAAACCTGTGCATCCCCAAATTGTCAAAGTGCCAAAGTATTGTAACAAATTTGGCGAAATTGTCAATCTAGCGGCCTGATTCAAAGTCTAGTATCCATTTGTTTTTTTCTCGCCATTTTCCTATCAGCCAGTTTCCTTTTTCCTCTTCAGTCATAGAAACAACTTCAGCCGCATTTTCTTTTTTCACGGAAATTCCAATAGTTTCCCCGATTTCCCAATCTCGAACCTCCGCTACCGTCACATTCAACAGGTTAAACTTGCCTTTTTGACTTGCACCCTCCACTAAAGCATGGAAACCACCACGACGAGGAAATGGCGTTCGTTGAAGCCACGGAAGGTCGTGCCCCAAACGTTTTTCCCATCGTTCACGCTCTGCCTTAATACGTTTTTCATAAGGACGAGTCCCATCAGCAAAAAGCCATAAACCGGTATTTCCAACAAAAACTTCTGCTAATCCTTCTTGCAATTGTCTCTTTCCCTCCACCCCATTGTCTCGATCAAAAAACAGACCTGTTTTTATTACCTTCATCGGTTGAACAAAGTTCTCCCCAACAAAGGGGACCGTAGAAAGTGACTCCCTCCCCACCGCTACGGACTTCCAAGCATAATGCTCAGCCAAAACCTGTGGGGGTGTCCAAAGACCAATGATTGTAGTGTGATTACTCAAAACTAAGGTAGGTAATTTTTGATCAATCTCAGGCATACCCCCTTCAACCTGAACGTCCCACTGCATTGCCTTACAAACTTGTGCATGAATATAGTCTAAACACTCCCTTTCTAATCCATCAGGAATACGCTCTCCTTTTTGCTTTGCCTCGCTTATTTTCCGATTCACGTCTCTTAAACCAACTCCCATTTGTCTGTAAGCCTCTAATGCACCAAAAACATTGGCCTTGGGCGGCAAGACAGGACTAAATTTTTCTGTAGGTTTATCCATAAGAAGGCAATTTAGCCCCCTAACTAACACCTGTCAATTCAGAGTCTTTTGTGGTATAATAATAAGATTAAATTATAAAAAAAATGCCTCCAAGCGAAAACTTTGAATCTACAGAAGCTCTGCCTTCTGAACGTAATGCTATTGATGCTCGTTTAGATCGTTCTGAATTTCAACAAGTGATAGAAAAACAAAGGGCTTTAACAGAAAAGTTAAACCAGAAATATCCAAGTTTTTCTACACTACTAGAGTCCTACCTAAAAACAGAGGTGAGCGACATGGAGAGGATTCAAACCATGAACCGTTTTGAGCTTCTCTTCGATAAGATGTTAGCATCAAAAAACGACAAATCTTTTCAGGAAGCCTTAGGCTTGGGTCACTCTAGCCTAAGAAATGATGCACTTGTACCAAAAGCTCATGAAGAGTTAATGTCTGGTGATCAAATTAGACTCGTTGCTTTATATTCAATTATCCGTAGCGAAGGTCGTGATCCAGCACTTATACGGACTTGTGAACGTGAATTAACAAACACAGAACTTCCCGCTCTGTTAGATACATTTGAAACCTTATTTCAATAAATGCCTTCATTGAAAACCGTTATTATTGATGCGATTGGACGCTCCCCTGGCCTGCTTGAGAAACCAGATGAACAGCTTTTTTGGTTAGAAAGTTTACACCAGATGGATGTAATTCAGATGGGAAAACTCCTTAAGATTCTTAATGATGAAGAATCTAAGATTAAGCAAATTCATCAATCCCGTTTAGAAAAAAAAGTAGAAAACAACAGTAAGTATCTCCAGAAACTCAAGGTTTTCAAGCAAAAAGAATTACCTAAAGTTTTACGAGAAATGGAGGGGGGAAACAAAGAAAAAGAAGGAGATCCAGCTAATATTTTAGAACAACTAAGCAATGTCTAGTCTTGAGCAAAACACCATTTATGAAGCAGCTGAGGAAGCGGATAAACGTGTAAGTTCATCGACGGAAGACATTGCTATCGAACAATTAGAGGAAATAAAAAAACTTGAATCTACCATCACCAATTCACTACAGCATTACAAAGAATTAGGTGGTGATCGGTCTACAGAAGTTATGTCCTACTATACTGAAATACAATTGAGTGATGCTCACACCCCCGAAGCCATGCTTCGACAAATTAAAAGCGAGTTTGACCTCATTGATCAGTCTGAAGATCTTGCCGACGTTCACCGATTACGTTCAGTAACAGGATCAACCATTGCGGATCTCAAAGAGATGAAGGTTGATCTTGGTTTTGCCGCAAAGTCAGCAGCAACGTTGGAGTTGAAGGCTCAACGCTCTTACGAAACCTATCTTGGTTCTTATGATTTCAACCCATCAAATGTTGCTGAAAGTGTTCAAACCATTGGTGAATCTATTGGCGAAATGCCAAATACAGAAAAGCTGTCCAACTATGAAGCTAGTTACGACTTTCTACTAGAGGAGATTAGACAGGCCAAAAATGCAGACCGTTACTTTCATGCTAAACTTAGTTTCAAAATGATTACCGGTGGAATGAATCTAGAAGACATAAAAGGCGATATTTCTCGTGCATTAGAGCGAATTGCAACACTGAGCGAAACAGATCCCGAAGCCGCAAAACAAGCTCTAATGCTACGATTCAAACCCGCTTTAGACATGTTCAAAATAGGTATCGATGCACTGCAAACCGCCTTGTTCACTCCTGAAGAAGCTTTCTCAGAAATGAATCACCTCCCGAGCGATGATGTCGAAGATTTATCATCAAATGGACTCCTTTCCGAAAATGAAATGTCTGTGATCTTAGGTTTAATTCTACATGGTTCAAAAAACCCGACCTTTACAGAACAGTTGTTTGATGCTGAAAATGCCTATCACTACTACACAGGAAAATCAGCGGAAGACTACAATCACATTGATGGATTAGTAGTCGGCGTAGGAAAAGGGGTCGGAGGTTTACCCACCTTCATTGGTAATGCAATAGGTGATCCAGAGGGAACCATTCTTGGTTTATACAACATGGGTGCAGCAATGTTTAAACCTTCCACTTACGCAAACATTAAAAATGTTCTCGATTATGGTTGGGGTAACACCTCTCCTCAAGAAAAAACCATGTTAATTGGCTTGATTGCCGGTGAAATCTTAGGAGCAAAGGGAGCGGGTGCTCTCGGCAGTCATTTGAAAAATAGTCAGCTGGGGCAAAAGCTAGCAAGTTATACGCGAGGAGCAGGACTCATATCAAGTTCAGCTAAAATAGCCCAAATGGTAAGCCCTATACTTACTAAATTCCCGAGATTAGCACGTTATGGAGCCACTGCAGGTGGCGTGGTCAAAGGTTTAGTAAATCAAAGTCGTAAAGTCGGATCTTGTCTGAGTTGTGTTTCAGAAGCCGGAAAAGAAGTTGTCAAAGGTGTGGAACGCCAAAAAAGAGACGCTGTCACAATCTTCCTGGAAGATGCACATGGCGTTATTGGCGATCTTCAAATTGCCGTGGACAACGCCGCTATGCTTGGGCTTACGGTTGATGATGTTAAACAACTCAACCAATCTCGCTCACTGATTGAGGGCCAATTAATTTAACCTTATTTCTCAACCTCCTTACCCGGCAAATTCTTTGGCGTCTTAGCCAAAGCTTTCAGACTTTTCCGAAGACTCTCTACCCAGTTCAGTCCTAATTTTGTGAAGGTGATTTTCAACTTCGTTCCTGAAATTAGCCAGTTTGGATTTTGATGTAAGAGAGACATGATGTTCTCTGGCTTCACAGATTCAGACATTGTGAGGACAATTTGTCTGTCTAGTTTCGAGTGAACATTTTCAGCTTTCACATTGTTAACTCCAGCCGCTTTCGCGTCCATTTTCACCTCAAGAACACGGAAAAGATTAATCACCTCTTCAGGCATTTTCCCATAATCGTCTATCAGTTCTTTTCGTAGTTCCGTTAGATATGCGGAAGTATCCGCCGACGAAAGTCGTTGATAAATTGAAATCTTTTCTTTGGAGCTCACAACATATTCATCAGGGATGTACGCTGGAAGTGGCACCTCAATCGTCACATCTTGAACCCGAGTATCTCCGTCTGCAACTGTTTTTCCTTTTTTCATATCATCAACCGCTTGATTCAACATTCGAATGAAGTGACTCACTCCAACCACTTGAATAGCACCCGATTGATTAGCACCAAGTACGTCTCCAGCTCCTCGAATTTCGAGATCCTTCATTGCAATTTGGAAACCTGCTCCAAGTTCACTTGCTTCAACAATCGCACGTAGCCGTTTCTTCGCATCCAGTGGCAATCGCTTCATATGATACATGAAATACGCGTAGGCTTGAGTTTTCGATCGTCCCACTCGTCCACGCAATTGATACAGCTGCGCGAGACCAAACTTTTCAGCCTGATTCACAATCAGCGTATTAGCGTTTGAGAGGTCGATTCCGTTCTCAATGATAGTAGAACTCACTAAAACGTCAAACTCTCCTTTCTTGAAGGCTAGGATGCGTTTTTCAAGCTCTTCCGGTTTGAGCTTACCGTGCGTCACCACAAACTTTCCCTTTGGAATCAAAGACCGCAGTTTTCCTGCCATGTCTTCAATCGTTTGTACTCGATTATGAAGGAAATAAATTTGTCCTCCACGTTCTAACTCTCGTTCAATCACCGTTTTAATCAGACTTAAAGAAAACCGTCTAACTTCTGTAACAATCGGTCGTCTTCCTGGAGGCGGCGTCGTAATAGTTGTGATGTCCCTTAGTCCATGCAGACTAATATTCAAAGTCCGCGGAATCGGCGTTGCCGTCAGTGTGAGGATATCAATCGACTTCCGAAGCGCTTTGAGTTTTTCTTTCTGCTTCACTCCAAACCGCTGTTCTTCGTCAATAATCACCAGTCCAAGATTCTTGAACTTCACATCTTTTTGAATAATTCGATGAGTTCCAATCACAATATCCAATTCTCCTTTTTCCATTTTCTTCAAAATCTCTCTTTGCTCTGCGGGTGACCGGAATCGGCTCAACATATCTATTCGAATATTGAATCCCTCCATTCGTTTTACAAAAGATTTGTAATGCTGATCTACCAAAATTGTAATTGGCGCAAGTACTGCAACCTGTCGCCCCCCTTGAACCGCCTTAAAGGCTGCTCGCATCGCAACTTCAGTTTTTCCGAAACCTACATCTCCACAAATCAGTCGATCCATGGTTTGTTTGTTTTCCATATCTCGTTTCACATCAATAATCGCTCGTAATTGTCCCGGTGTTGGCTCATACGGAAAGTTTTTTTCAAACTGCAACATATCTTGAGTATCTGAGTCATACTGATGCCCTTTCGAGTTAGCTCGTTCTGCATACAAGGCCAAAAGCTCTTGTGCTATTTCCTCCGTTTCCTTCTTAACACGACTCTGCATGGTGCTCCACTCCGCACTTCCAAGTCGAGTGAGTTTTGGTTTTCGATCTCCCGCTCCAATAAACTTAGAGACCTTGTCCGCTTGATCAATTGGAACAAATAATTTGTCATTTTCGGCGTAAGCAATCTTCAAATATTCACGCGTCACATCATCAATCGTTCGCTTAGCGAGTCCCATAAATTCTCCAATACCGTGATCACTATGAACCACGTAATCTCCCGGCTTCAATCCAGTCAGAAAGTCACTAAACACTCGTTGTCTATCTGGTGATGTCACTTTCTCGTCATCAAATCCAACATTGCGATCAGATAGAACAATCAGTTTCAAATTCGGATTCTGGAATCCTTCAGGGAAAACATCGTCTTTATCTACCTTAAAAATAACTACATTTTTTGGACTAACATGAATTCCATGTTTCCAGTCTTTGTAAGTAATATTTTTATCTTCAAAAAGTTTATAATAATTTTCAGGGTGTTTCGTAAACAAAAAGGTTGTCCATTCGTTAGTAACTTTTTCACGTAAATCCTCAATGAAATCCATAGGATTGTGATACTTCAAAACTGATAAGTAGTGAAGGTGGTGGTGATAAGGGCTTTCCTCCATAAACGAACGGAATTCCATGTACTTAGATTCTCCGTTTCGAAGATTCATAGCCTCCTCAAAAGGAGCAGCTTCACTATCTGGAAACTCAACTTCGTCATCAACCACCAGTGAGCCTCTTCCAAAAAAGCTCAGCAATGGCGTGTTCCAATTTTTAACACTAATGGGGAAAAGAGAAACCTCCGCAATAGACTGAATGTCTTTCTTTTCACGTTGATCAAAAATTGAAATATTCTCAATCACATCAAACGCCAACTCCATTCGAACAGGATAATCACTGTTCACCGGCCAAACCGTAAGACTGTCTCCATGTCTAAAGTATTCACCTTTTTCAACATAAGCATCCATAGAGACTTCATAACCAGCATTAATTAATGATTCAAAAAAATCAATTGAATCAATGTCATCCCCCTTCTTAATTACTAATGTTTTTTCTCGTAGTTCAACAGAGCTTGGATAATCTCTGAATAAATCAGGATAGGTAATTAGGAAAAATGTCGGTCGCGTTTTGTCCAAAAGCAAAGACATTGTCTCCATCACGTGAATTTTGTTTTTTCTCTCAATTTTCTTATCTCTAATACCATTGTCTTCAATCACTAAATCATGAACATGGGTGTTTCCCCATAAGGTCACAGCCCTAACCATGTGTTCCTTGTGCTGCACGTCTGAAGATATCCACAATACATTGTGCAAATCTTTATTTTCCCGAAGAAGATCCGCGACCAAAAAAGCTTTAGACGAAAAGTTACCACCTCCTGATATGGAGCTGTAACCATTCTTTGCGAACTGTTCCCCTACCTCAAGGTTCTGACCACTCGGAAATAGAGTGGTGAGGTGTCTACAATCTTTCAAATACTAAAATTTATGATCTAAATTTTTAGACTTTAAGTGGCATAATTATATGCACGTAGCCTGTTTCCTGAGCAGGCTCAACTTTAACAGGTGAGAGTCCGTCGTTCAAGCCTAAATGAACATGACTATCTTTAAGGTGTGATAAAACTTCCAAAATATAAGATGCATTCAATGCTGTTACTTGCGTATCCCCCTCTGTATCAGCCGAAAGATCTGAGTTACCATGTCCTACTTGAGTTTCATCTGAAACCACTGAAACCTTACCGTCCCCAATCGAAAGTTTCACATTGTTGTTATTGTCCCTAACAATCACAGACATTTTTTTAAGTGCAAGAACAAAGTCATCCGTTGCCAGGTTGGCTTTCGTTTTAGATTCTGCCGGTAGAATTTTCGCGTAATCTGGAAAGTTCCCTTCAATCAATCGAGAAGTAAGTTCAACGCCATTCGCAATAAACATAATTTGACCTTTCCCAATTTGTATTTCAACCGTTTCACTACCAAGCATTCCTAAAATCTTAGATAACTCTTGTGCTGTTTTTGCTGGAAGGATGAAATTAATATCATCAGTTATTGGTTCCTCCAAAAGCATTGTTTTTTCAGCAAGCCTATAACTATCTGTAGCTGCTAATTTCATACTATCTCCTGAAAGTTGCCAGTAAATACCAGTGAGAACGGGTCTAGATATGTTATTTGAAGCTGCAAAAGCAACCATATCAATTGAATTTCTAACTGCTTCAGCAGGAAGTCCTAAAGAAAGACCACTATCAATTTTTGGTAAAAGTGGGAATTCATCACTCGCAATTCCTTTCATTTTCGTATTTGTTCCCGTTGATTTTATAGTTAATTCAGTTCCATTAAGTTCAAGCTCCAACATTTCTTTTTTAATCAAACCAACATAAGCCGTAATAGATTTGGCTGGAACGGTAATCGTTCCCTCTCTTTCCACTTCAGCCATAAGCGTTGCATTTATTGCTATCTCCAAATTAGTTGCGCTTAATTTAAGTTCACCATTCTCCGCTGTGATTCTAATATTATTCAATACTGGAAGTGTATTGTTAGAACTCACTGCACGATTCACAATCGATAGTGCTGAACTGAGGTCTTGTTGAGTACATTTAATTTTCATAGTTTGTTTTTTGGCTTAAGTTACACCTTCAGTGAATCATTAAAGTTTTGCACTGTCTATCGGAATCAATCAATAAGAGTATAAATAGAGATATAAAGCTAGTAGTTATTATAGTAGGGGGTTTACAAAAGTAGACGATCTTAGTGTAATCACACACCTTTAGGCTTAGATTTGTCTATATACTTCCCCCTTTTACAGGCTACGAAAATAAAAATGTGCATAACTTTAACCTGTTAAATGAAAACATTGTGCAAAACTCGTTCAAAACTCTTATTTCTGTGGATAATATGTGTATGTCTACTATCTTTTAAACAGGATTTTAATATTAGCTGTGCATAAAGTGCCCCACTTTATACCGCATGAAGTGCAAAAGATTTTTGACTTGTGTAAAAGCGTTTTAAAAGTTTTGCACAACCCACTAGGGACTTTTACACAATCCCTGTGCATAACTTTTGGCTTATGCACCGTGTTTACACAGGGGAAATAGGGGTATTTAGCTGGGTTTATATGCCTATAAACAAAAAGAGCGTGGTCATTACAAGCACGCTCTTTTCTGTAAATTCAAACTCTTTATACTCGAATAATTGTCACATCAATCAGTGGTCTTCGGTTCAGCTCTTTAAGAACATACCCACGAACCTCCCCTCTTACGAAGTGTTGGTAGTCTCGAAGGTTAGGACGAGACTTACGTTTAGCAAGCTTCATAGCGGCGTCCTTCGCCCGTTTCTTAATGGTTTCAATCACACGTTCTTGTTCTGTTGCATAAACAAATCCTGAAGAGTTAACAAATGGAACACCAATTAACTGTCCTTGCTTCATCTTAAGCACAACGTGAATGATTCCATTCTCAGCCATAGCCGCACGGTCTTTAAGCACTTGAGATGTTAAATCTCCTTGTCCCAGTCCGTCTACCACTACGTATTTAGTCTTAACATCTTCATGTTTAAAGCTAACTTGTCCTTTTCGGATTTCAATCACATTCCCATTATCCAACATGTGAATATTAGAAGGTGCAATACCCATATCAAGTCCAAGGTCACCATGAGCTCGTCTCATGTAGTAGTTTCCATGAACAGGAACGAGGTGATTTGGTTTAATCAAAGACATCATCATCTTTAGATCTTCTTGGTATCCATGCCCAGAAGTATGAACATCCATAATCTTACTATGAATAATATGCGCTCCCAATCGAGACAAGGCATCCACCAAGTGAGCGACTGATCGTTCATTTCCAATAATAGCTGTTGCAGACATCACAATAGTATCTCCTTTCTTAACTTTAAGGTGACGGTGAGCTTCCGTTGCCATTCGAGACAAGGCCGCCATTGGTTCTCCCTGACTTCCTGTAGTGAGAACTAAGATTTGCTCATCACGGTAGTCACCTACTTGTCGCATATTTACGATTAAATCTTTAGGCACTTTAATGAATCCAAGTTCAATTGCCATTTCCACATTTTTTTCGATACTTCGCCCACAAAGGAAAATCTTTCGGTTGTTGTGCATAGCAAAATTCATGATCTGTTGAATTCTTCCAATCAAAGAAGAGAAACAAGTGACAATCAATCGCCCTTTGGTGTTTTTAATTGCACGTTCTAGAGACTCTCCAATAACTCGTTCAGAAGGAGTGTGGCCTGGTTTTGTTGAACCAGTACTGTCGGTAAGGAGAATGTCGATCCCCTCTTTACCAATTTGAGACATTTTCCCAAGATCACAAGGAACTCCATCAGCCGGTGTGAAATCAAATTTGAAATCACCAGTATGTACAATAGCACCTTGAGGTGTTTTAAGTCGGTAACCAAAAGCATCAGGGATAGAGTGGTTCACTCGGAAAGTATCAATAGTAAACTTACCAAGATGAAGGGGTTTTTTATTGTCGATTTCCACTAGCTGAACCATATTTGTCATTTTATGTTCGTCCAAAATACGACGAATCAAACCAAGCGTGAGCTTGTAAGAGTAAATAGTCGGGTAACCAAGTCCTGGAAGGATCCAAGGTAAACCACCAATGTGATCTAGATGACCATGAGTGATTAGCAAACCTTTAATACGTTTTTTTCGTTCAACTGCGTATTGAATATCAGGAATAACATAATCCACCCCAAACATTTCGTCTTCGGCAAATTGGAAACCCGCATCAATCATGATCAGTTCGTCTTCATACTCAACAAGCATGGAGTTCTTACCAACTTCTTCAAGCCCTCCAATAGGAATGACACGCATTACATCTTTATGAACAGGTACCGGTTTTTTCGGTGCTGTTTTTTTCACAGGGCTTGATGGCTTGTGGCCTTGAGGCTGCTGTGGCCGGTGTTTAGCCGGATGGTTCGGTTTCTGGTGCTGGCTATGTTGTGGTTTCTTTTCAGCCGGTTTAGTTGGGCTGTTTGAATCCGGGCCAGGTTTAGATTCCGTGGCTTTAGTTCCTCCGTGGACAGTTTCCTTAATCCACGCAGAAATCTTATCTACATTTGACATTTTTTTCTGTGTTACACATATATATAATTCGGCTCTTCCCTCGAATTTTATCAACCAGACTATATCAGGCTTGGTTTAGCAAGTCTATAGGTGAGAATCATTATCATTAAGCAATTGCTAACCAAGACGCTTTTTTGCTTTGTTTAGAAACTCTTGAGGGATGGTTTTGGTAAGAAGCAGTGTGGACCCATAAACTAAAGCTCCTACGGCAGTGAGGAAGATAACGTTAAAGTTCTCCATTCCAAGCCAGTGGAAGCTAGGTTCTCGTAAGTACCAAACAGTCACACCCATGAGTGCAGCAGCAAAGGTGGCTTTACCCAACCTTCCCCAACTGAATTTCATTTTTACAAATCGTCGAACAACAAAGAACGCAACAAAAAGAATAAAGAACTCGGTGGCAACACTGGTCATCGCAGCACCACGGAATCCGTATTCAGGAATCACAAAGAAGTTCGCAACAATGTTCCCTACTGCAGCGATTCCATTAATCCAAAGTAGGTGATTTTGTTTGTTCACGGCAACCATGGTGTAGGTGAAAACGCTATTTAGGAAGGCAAAGAACATCGCAAAGACCAGTATTTGTAGTGCAATGTCAGACCCGTAAATCCCCTTATCTAGCTGGCTCAAGAACTCTGGCTGCGTGATCAAAAAGATGATCGGATAAGCAAGAATGAAAAGGCCAACCGCCATTGGTAAACCAAGTATATAAAGGAAATCAAAGCTGAGCTGCAGAATACGAGTGACCTTTTTGCCGCCATCTTTCACCGCTTTGGACAAAGTAGGAAGCACACTATTCATAAAGTAAACCGGCACAACAGAGAGGATCTCCAGCATGCTTACCGCCGGCCCATAAAAACCATTTTCTCTAGGCCCATCCATCCACAGGATCATGATGCTATCGATACGGAAATAAACCATATTTAATATGAGTGCGAGCCCATAAGGAACCGAAGTCACCATGATTTCCTTCCAATAATCAGCATTAAACTTAGGTCTAAGTTTGGCATATTTGAGTGCGTAATAAAAAGTGAAGGCAAAGGCGAATAGGTTCCCTACCGTTCCTGCAAGGAGCAAGTAGTAGAACGCAGTGTCACTAGGATCGCCTGCAAAAAAGTAGAAGATTACCGCCATCATCCATCCTAGGGAAAGTAGCTTCCCTCCTACCAACCCAATTGTGGCATATTGCATCTTGAGTTCAACCTGTAGAACACTGGAAACCGTTCCATGCATGATTGCCAAGAATACGGCCATGGAGGCAATGGCCACACCTGTTGGAATCGGCGTGCCACTGTAGGCAGGAATAGCAAAAGCAGCAATCGTAGCGAGTGACATAGCGAGCACCGCCAGGATCATTCTCATTCCAAAAATATTGCTCGCAATAAAATCACGTTCTCGTTCTCCTCTTCCCATTTCTCTCACGGCGATTGTAAACAAACCAAGATCAGCAATAATTCCAAAGAAAGCCAAGAAGTCATAAACCCCTTTATACATTCCATAACCTTCTACGCTAAGGAAGCCAGAGATCGCTT
>JBLIGW010000011.1:0-17083 GCA_047635955.1 Oceanicoccus sp. | reverse complement strand
TGCACTCAAGACCGCTTACCGAAAAGACTACGGAACCAAAGATCAAAACATTGATGTTGAGATTGAACCTCAGACAGAACATGTGTCTATTTTTCTAGTAAAGGAAGTAGTTGATGAAGTAGAAGACGAAGAATATGAAATTAGTCTTACAGATGCTAAAAAGCTGAATAAGGCTATCAAAACAGGAGAAGAAGTAAGAATGGACGTAACTCCTACAACTTATGGTCGTATTGCAGCACAAGCGGCTAAACAAGTGATTATTCAACGAATTCAAGAAGCAGAACGAGACCTCATGTACGAAATGTTCAAAGACAGAGAAAACGAGCTTATCAACGCTGTTATTCACCGGGTGGACAACAATAATGTTTACGTAGAACTTGGAGGTATTACTGCACTTCTACCAGCACGAGAACAAATCCCTACAGAACAGTATTATGGAGGACAAAGAATTAAGCTTTATCTAGATCGTGTTGAGAAAACAAGTAAAGGACCTCAACTACTTATTTCACGTCGACATCCTAAGTTGGTTGAAAAACTTATGGAGCTTGAAATTCCTGAAGTTAAAACGGGAATAGTCGTGGTCAAAGCAGTAGCTCGTGAACCTGGAGTTCGATGTAAAGTTGCCGTTATGTCTACGGACGAACAAGTAGATCCAATTGGAGCTTGTGTGGGGCAAAATGGAGTACGTGTACAAAGCGTGACTCAAGAACTTGCCGGTGAACGAATCGACATCATTCCTTGGAGTGAAAATCCAGCTGTATTCATCAAGGAATCACTGAAACCAGCAAAAATTACTCATGTTGAAGTTGATGAAACAACTAAACTAGCTAAGGTTTACGTTGTACAAGATCAACGAGCATTGGCTATTGGTCGAAGTGGACAAAATGTACGTCTAGCTTCAAACCTAACAAAGTGGGAAATCGACATCCTTGATGCTGATGAAACAACACCAGTAGCAAAACCAGATTCTAAGGTTAAGAAAGCATCAGGAGGTGCTGCACCTGCTCAAGCGGTGGTGAAAGAATCAGTAATGATGATTGCTGATCTTGGAATTAACGATGTGATCAAAGAAAAACTAGAAGCAGTGAGCCTGGAACAAGTAGAACAACTCAAAGGGCTTTCTGTTAAAGATTTCACTCAAGTAGATGGAATCACTGAAGAGGAAGCGAAGGAAATTGTTAAAGCAGTTAAAAGCGTTAAATAGTTTTTAAATCGAAGTAAAAGGCTGTGGGAAACCATGGCCTTTTTTGTGTCTGATGAGGGGCTGGAAATTTTATGCCAAATATGCTATAATTAACGGATTAATGCATGAACTCACATATGGCTGATAAAGACTTCTCCACATCACAGGTAAAAACTGACGCAACAAAACAGCTTGCGGTGGCTACAGGATCAAACCCTGTAACGGAGATCAATCGTGATTTTGAAGAACGTGCTACAGCGGAGCGTGCTCAGAAAATGGGTATGAATTATGTGAATCTTGCGGAGCTGAATATCAACACAGATTATTTAAAAGTAGTGAGTTCGGAAGACGCTCATCAATCCTTGGTGATGCCTTTTTTCAAAGTTGGAAAGAAGGTTCGGATTGCAATTGCTCATCCGACCAATCCAGGAACTCAAGCGGTTATACGTAAGTTGAAAGACGAAGGGTTTTCTATCAATGTGACCCTTGCTTCAGAAACAGGACTTCGAGCTGCTTTGGACCAATACAAAAAACTTGTAGTGGCGCGGCCAATTGAGACTGAAAATATTATCGATGAAGAAAATATCCAATCTTATCAGGATGAAATTGAAAACCTTGCAGCATTACGGACAAAAATTAGTGAAGTGACCGCTGAAGAAGCGCTCAACTTTCTCAATGTGGCAGCTCTAAAAACAGGTGCCTCAGATATTCACTATCAACCTGAAGAAAAGCATGTGATTGTACGTTTTCGTATTGATGGCGTACTACAACAGGTTCTGGAAATAGACAAAAATACTTATAACTACATCAGTAACCAGCTGAAATACAAATCAGGAATGAAGCTGAATGTTACAAGCATCCCTCAAGATGGACGCTATTTCTTCAAAGTAAATAAACGAAAGATTGACGTTCGTGTTTCTTCAATTCCTACTGAGTATGGAGAAAGTTTCGTTTGTCGATTGCTTGATTCAAACAAGAAAGACCTTAAGTTTGCTGATCTTGGTTTTGAAGGTAGAAATCTACAAATCTTAGAACACGCACTGACCATTCCAAATGGAATGATTCTAGTGACTGGGCCAACAGGTTCAGGTAAAACAACCACACTTTATGCGCTTTTGAATGAATTCAATAAGCCAGAAAATAAGATAATCACTTTGGAAGATCCAATTGAATATCATCTTCAAGGAATCACTCAAAGTCAGATAAATGAAAAGCGTGGTTATACTTTCGGTTCAGGTCTTCGGGCGATTCTTCGTCAGGATCCGGACATTGTAATGATTGGGGAAATTCGTGATCAAGACACGGCAGATACTGCTTCTCAAGCAGCCCTGACAGGTCATGTACTGCTGTCCACTTTGCACACGAATAGTGCGATTGAATCGATTCCACGACTGATCAATGTGGGGCTCAAGCCCTTTATGGTGGCGCCTTCACTTAGTATCGTAGTGGCTCAACGTTTGATCCGAAAGATTTGTCCCTATTGTGCACAACAACAGGTTCTAAATGATGGTGAACGAGAAACTCTGACATCAGCCATTGCTCAAATTCATGAGCTTTATCCTGAGATGGAATTGGGACTTCCTCCAAGTCTGCCTCAAGGGCCAGGTTGTGACCGATGTAGCCAAACCGGTTATCTTGGTCAGTTGTCTATTGCTGAAATGTTTGAAAACACAGATGAGCTTCAAGATAAGATCCTTTCAGGTGCAAGCACTAGTGAACTCTTTAAAATTGTTCGAAAACAAGGAATGACCACAATGGGTGAAGACGGAGTGATGAAAGTGCTGCGAGGTCTAACCACTTTAAGTGAAATTGAACGTGTAACGGACATCTCAAGTAAACTGGCACTTAAACGGGCCAAGGCAGCAGCAGCTGAGGCAATTCCAAGTGAACATACCGAATCTTCTCAAGCCACCGCATAACGTCCAAAGCGATCACGTTTAAGCAAACCTTGTAGTTCAAGCTGGGTGAGTTTTGAAATACTACCTTCCGGTAACTCAGCAACGGTTTTAGGTGCCGCGCGAATACTTTGATAAAGAGTTTTCAATTCAATAGGGAGTTCCAATTGCTGTTCTTTTTTGTATTCCAAGCCAAGCGCTTCCAGGACTTCTACAGTAGACCGGACCATCGCCGCGCCTTCTTTGAGAAGTCTCAAACAACCCTGACTTTCTATTTCATTAGGGTGACCGGGCACAGCCATGATTTCACGATTTTGACTCAATGCATGTATGGCCGTATTGATGGCGCCTGATTTATGAGCAGCCTCAACCACTAAGACCCCACGAGATAGTCCAGAAACCACCCTATTCCGCACCAAATAGTCGTGCCTGCGGGTTGGTCGGGGTAAATCCCATTCAGACAGCAGAAGCCCTCCTTTTGCGAGAATCTCATCGGCTAGCTTTCTATGACTGCGTGGCATGACTTCAGGCAAGCAAGCGGGCACTACTGCAATGGTTTTCCCACTGCCTTCCATTGCACCACGATGAGCCGCCGCATCAATCCCAAAAGCCAATCCACTAACAATAGTGAGGCCTTGTCTGCTCAGGCGTCGGGCCCAATCAAAAGCGAGGTTTTCCCCACGTTTTGAACATCGGCGCATGCCCACTATCGCAAGACCAGGTTTGGACAAAAGAGACAGATCACCTTGAGCGTATAAAGTCTCAGGTGGGTCATGAATCTGTTTTAACAGGTTCGGGTAAAGGTCGTCGGTGATGTGGATTGTGTAGAGCATGTGTCTACCTTAACTAAGTCGATCTGAATTTTTCCTGAATTTTTAACTTTAGTGAGTACTGATGATGTGTTCCATATGAACATGAAGAGCACTCTTAATGTTTCTGCCATGATCCTACTTTCAATCTGTATCGCCATCTGTTCTTTTTCTGTGGAAGAAAAATAGAATACAAAGTCTCCGTAAATCATGAAGTTTCCAGGCAGAACAAGATCTTCAGGCAGAAAACGTCTTTCTCGTAGTTGACCTGCTTCATTTGGAATTAGTTTTTCTTGAAAATTTGTTTTTCCCACTAAAACCTTCATTGAGATTTCTTTTTTTACTCGCATTGGAATGTAGAAGTTCACATCATTGTCCCTCAGTGCTTTTGATTTAAAAAACTCATACGATGTAAATGTAAGAATTTCTTTCACTCCCGCGTAGAGGCTATGGTTAAAGGCTTCAATTATTTCATTCTCTTTTTCATAAAAACGTATTTTTGGAACAATATTTTTTTGTTCATGTAGCCCTAATAATAGAGGCATTACTGACTTTAATGAGCCTTCGGCTTCATTAATTTTTTCACGTTCCTCTGCCAAAATCCCAAGTATTGAAATGGGATTTTTTACTTGGTAAAACTGAGTGTTTCTACGGTAGATTTTGCCACTCAATTGGCGTTCACAGAGTTTGTCTAAAATTCCACGAGTGGTGTTTCTAGGTATTTTTAAATCCCGAGCAATAGGAGAAGCAGCTTGTTCACCCTCTTCAAGTAATTTTAGGTAAATTCGAGTTTCAAGATCGGAGAGTCCGATTTTTCTGAGTATGGTCTCAATATTTTGCATAAAGGTGACGAATATGACCGTCAGATTGGTCCTAGTTGCTTTTATGGGTAAAAAGCAAGCACAACTAACCACACAATTATGTCTAATATTGAAGCAACTCAGCCTAATTTGAATTATGAATACCCTGGTCCTACAAAGAATCTCAGGTCTTTTTTTGGAGAGCAAAGACTTGAAAAACTTAGCTTACTGTTAAGTCAATCGATCCTTCCTGAAATTGATGCACTGGTTTATGAGGAGGAAATTGCTTTTGAGGAAGCGGCTGAATACGCAATGCATTTGACTGAGTATCATGAGCTACGAACAGAGTTACGCTTACTTGCTGATGAATTTGCATGTGCAATGAGAGGTAAATTACCACGCTATTTCTCTAGAATATTCTCAAGTAATGGGACCTTAGACGTCAAAAAGTATAATAAGCATTTTAATGGCCTGCGATTGTTATTGTTTGAGCTTTTACAGGCCTACTCAACGAGAGAAAAAATAACGGGTTGGAATGGGAGAATCTTAGAATTTTTTGAATTTTTAGATCAATCCTTAATCTTACATTTAAGGGACTTCACGTCTTCACATTTTTCAGATCCAGCTTCACGAATTCAAGCCTTGTATGGGGTTCAGAATATTGCGTCTAATACACCTCACCCTTTTACACAAGAAACAGGTGAAAAATCCCCATATTTTCTTGTAGTGAATGGTGTCAGTATCATGGAGCATTTTGCCGAATCGTCCGCATGGCAGGGGCTTGAAGAGGAGCTTGTTCACGAAATACCAGCAGAGGAGCTACATGAACTACTAGAGGAAGCAGAGGACCTTACACAATTCCGAGAGATGCCGGTTAGAAGTTTACTAATTGGAAATTACGAAATTGCCATCAAAAGTCAATATTCTGATCGTATTGGGGTTCGAAGTCAGTATTTAGCATCTGTTGTGATTGCAGATCGAGCCACTCGCCAAAGTATTTTGGATTTTACAATCTGCAGATCAACGGGTGATATTTTCATACCCACTACCAATGTATGTTTAGGCTCTTATATGGGTGCGGGGGCTTATCATTCACTTAGGGCACACTTGTTTAAATTAATTTGCAACGAACTAAGTGGAAAACCTGAAAATTTAGAGTCGAATATTACTGTGGTCACAAAAGAGATTCAATATATTCATGAAGAGCTCAAGTCAGCACTTCCTCAAGAAGAACAGGCTCAAGTTCTTTCCTTCCCTATAGAACGTCAAAAACCAGTTTTCAATTTAGCTTGTTTGAGAAACCTCTCAAGTCAAAAAGTATTAAGCGCCTTGTCTCGGTTGTTGGGCTCACCTGTAAGAATAAAAGGGAGTCATCATTTCTTTAGAACTCGTGGGGGTGGAGTCTATCCAATATCAATTCACAAAGGATCTTCCATTAAAACAGGGCTCTTGCGTGCTTGTATAGAAAAGATGGGACTTGATCCTATTGAGTTTTATGAGGCGCTTTAATGGCACTGATAAATCTTGCAACCTCAGACTCTTGAGTCACCCATGAGCTCACCAATCGAATGGCGCTCGTGGCTTCATCAACAGGTTCCCACACATAAAACTTGAACTGTTTTTCAAGGTTTTCAATTACGGGCTTTGGTAGAATAGGAAAGATTTGATTCGATACCGGCGGAGTTAAAAACTCATAACCAGCTGCTTGAATCCCTTTAGCGAGCTTTTGAGCCATGGAATTTTCATGTCGTCCAATTTCAAAATATAGATCATCCTGGAATAGAGTTAGAAACTGAACTCCCAAGGCGCGTCCTTTTGAAAGCAGAGCTCCTCGTTGCTTAATGTGGTGATCGAAATACTCCTGTAAAGCAGGATTGGTGATCACAATAGCTTCACCAAAGAGAGCCCCATTTTTTGTACCTCCAATGTAGAAGATATCGGTCAGTTCTGCGATGTCTGCCAGGGTAAGTTCATTTCCTTCTGCACAGAGTGCACTTGCGAGTCGAGCTCCATCCATAAATAAATAGAGATCATTCTTCCGGCAATAAGCTGAAAGGTCCTGGAGTTCTTTTTTGGAGTAAACAGTGCCTAGCTCTGTAGTGTTTGAAATATAGACTAGCTTTGCTTTAACGGTATGGCAATCTTCCCATCGTTTGTAGGCAATATCTACTAGTTCAGGAGTCAATTTACCTGAAGGAGAATCAATAATGTCCACTTTGTGTCCAGTCGCCTCAATGGCACCAGCTTCATGCATGTTGATATGCCCACTACTCGCTGAAATTACAGCTTCATGGGGTCGTAAGATTGAAGCAATCACAATCAAATTAGCCTGAGTTCCTCCTGATACAAATCGAACAAGAGAGTCAGGGCTTTCACATACTTCTTGAATTCGCTTTCGTGCTTGCGCGGTATATTCATCGTCTCCATATCCAGGCTGAGAGGTCTCTGCATATTCAAGCAAGGCTTTTAAAACCTTTGGGTGTCCTCCGTCACTGTAATCGTTTTTGAATGTAATCATGGTTTTTTTTATGAACTTAATTAAAACATTTTTGAGTCATCTGCGCCACTGTAGAGGTCATCATCCATATCCATAAAACTCAAGACACGTGCCATCGCGTGTGAATTCATTCCATAGCCAGTTTCCATAAGTGTTTTAAGATCTTTAATTCCTCTGTTAACGTTGAACAGTTCCTCGGTGCTTCCCTCATGTCCTAGTCGACTGAGGTCGTTCATTTTTTTATGCTCTCTACGTATATCAAGCCGGAATTGCAGAAATTTCTTAACCTGTTCAGTGGGGGTATTTGGGTTTTTGAATTCAAACTCACTGAGGTAAGGAGACGTTCCTTGCTTTACAAATTCTCTCCAATCCATACCCTTTTCTACTTCATTTGTAATGAGCCACATGCCTAGGCCCGTATAGCCCATCTCTTTAAGATCTTTCAAAGCTTTCCATTCAAGCTGATTACATCGAACTCGATAGTAGTCATATCGATCCAAAATGGGGTTGCTCTCTAATGCCTTGTCTATGGCTTCCTCAAAGTTCTTTCTAAAGCCAGCACAAGTAAGCTCTTCTTCTGGTGAGGGGCTAAGTGTATCGATTGGGAATGCGCCTTCAGGCTCTAAGCCTTGAACTGTTTTATCTATCAATACCTGCAGCCAGGCTTTCATATCAGTTGCAAGATTTGTTTCTTCAATATGGTCGTAGGCTTGTAAGATCACTGAGTTAAAAATTTCATCTGGATCTTGAAGCTGCATTCCATCAATGAGTTCATGCAGTGTACTTTCCATTACGGAATAAATACGTTCGAGAGATTGGTTTGGAGTGGATTTCATTGCGTTCATGTTTGGGGTGGTTATTTATGAAACGTAAGCTAATTATGTCAACTTAGTCAGAGTTTAGCAATTAGCTGTTTTAGCTGTTTGACAAACTAACCTGCAAAAGTTATAATAATGCTGTCAATAATGAACTGACAACATGACGCAGTTTACGACTACAGAACGGAAAGTCATCGATGCTCTGTCTAAAGGCGGACAAATGCTCGCAAGCACCTTATCTAGGAAAACTGGAGTGAAGCGTCCCACCGTCTACGCGGTTCTAAATAAATTAAAAACTGAAGGCTTGGTGCTCACCTTGCTTCATAAAGGTTCCAGCTATTTCAAACTGCTAGAGCCGGATTTGATTAAAGACGTGCTCAGCTTGGAAGCAAAGGCTCAGTACAATGCAAAGCTTCATCATATTGAGATCTTAACGGAAACACTAAAGGAAAAACAGATCCATCAACACGAATTTATTTCTGGTTTTGAGCTATCTACTGTTGAAAAAACAGAAACAGTCTATCAAGAACTTGCCTCTGCTTTTAAAGACAACAAAAGAGTTCGTACGATCTTCAACCCGCAGCTTGTAATCACAGATCAAAGAAGCCGAGATATCATTCTAAATTTTCTTAAGCTTGCACATGAAAATGGAGCAGAAATTCAAGAAATTGCCGTTGCTGGTAAAGAGGCGGATTGGTACGAATCTCAATTCACCAATCCCAAGCATCAAATGAAACGTATCTCCGCAGATCAAGAAATTCAAACCGATTGTATCATCGGTGAAAAAGCCGTTTACTTTCTTAAGTATGACAATAGCGAAGGAGCTGGCATTCGGATTCAACGAGAAGACCTCGTCATGTCCATGACAACGATGTTTGACCTCCTGTGGAACTCACTCTGAAACCACTTTCCCAACCACCTTAGCTTCAAAGTCGGTAAGTTTTGCCATGGCTGCATCTACATCGGCTTCAGCAAGTACAATCAGCATTCCAGTTCCCATGTTCCAAGTTTTGTAAGCTTCTTCTTCAGCAACGCCTCCGAGTTCCATGAGTTTCTTCATAGGTTCATGAGCTTCCCAGAGATCAGTAAATTCAGCCTTTAGACCTCCTTTAACGATACGTTCTGCGTTTCCGTGGATTCCGCCACCAGTCACGTGAACTAAGCCGTGTACGTCCACTGGACGAGCTTCTCCATACGCTCCGAGTAATTTCAATAGTCCTCGGTGATAGATCACGCTAGGTGTGAGTAGAATTTCGCCCCAAGTGCGTCCATCTCCATAATCTTCATTAGCCCAGTCTTTCCCGTAAGCTTTGGAAAGAATGTGTCGAACGAGTGTGAATCCGTTAGATCGGAACCCAGCACTTCGCAGACCAATAATCAGGTCTCCTTCTTTAACTTTGTTTCCATCAATAAGTTTATCCTTTTCTACGATTCCCATTGCCGTTGAATTCCAAACAAAACCGTTCACTTGGTCAGGCAGTTCAGCAATCTCTCCTCCTGGAACAACAATCTTTTGCTCGAGACAGGCTGCTTTGAGTCCAGCCATCATTGCTTCGATTTGTTCAGCATTCACCTTCTGAATATCTACAGTGTTACTGAGTGAGATCACTTCAGCACCCACACAAATGGCATCGTCGGCCACCATTGCTACTAGGTCTAATCCGAGTGTGTCGTATTTACCAATGGCACTTGCGATCATACTTTTGCTTCCCACACCGTCGTCATTCTGGACAAGGAAGAAATCCCCCATGTCTAGTGCGCCACTGAACCCTCCTTCGAGAATTGCAGGAGCTCCAATCATGCCATGTCGCCCTGCAAAAGTAGCTTTGGCTGCTTCGTAGGCAATTCGTGAACAAGCGTCTCCATCTTCAATATTTACTCCGGCTTCAGAATAAGTGGTCATTCTTTTTCAGGGTTAATCATCTTTTCTAACGCATTTTCTTTAATGTGGTAGAAGCTTGCAATTGCATTTTTAGTTCCAAAAGTCACTCGATCACCTTTGCATTCAGGGCAAGTGTAGTCGTATTTCTTTCCTCTTTTAACTGGTTTCAAAATAACCTTCTGGCATGTTTTACAGTAAAACAAGATTGCAGGTTCTTCACTCTTTGTAGCTTCTTCAGTCGGTATAGTCTCTTCGGTCATGTGTTTTTTTTGTTAAGGGAGTCGGCTTCCAGTTCGGTTTGCCCCGTAAGGATCACTTTGCGTGTTAGCAGTTCCCCATAAATTTTGTCGAGAAGTTTCATTGTGCCGCATTCGTTGTTTCATCAACTTGTATCGAGTTTTCGCATCTAAAGTTAATGGGTCGACCGTATTGTCTACGGCAGCAGGTTCAGGTTGAACCGTTTGGTATTGCGGCGCTTGGTACTGAGCTTGAGGCCTTGCTGGAGGTGTGTACAGAGGTGCGTGACTCACAGGAATTGGTTCAGGAGCCGGGGGCGTTACCGCTTTAATAGCGGCCATAGCCTCGTCCATCTCTTCTAACTCTTGTTCCTTTTTGTCATATTCTCCAGAGAGTTCTTTTCGTTTAGCCCACCATCCTGAAATAATTAAAGTTCCAACTGAAATCAAAGCGATAGTCATTCCAAAGCTTGTCGCCTTATGATTAGCATTAGTTCCAAACTCAGGATGAAGGAAAACCGTGTTCCCTACTAATAGTAAAAGTCCTGACTGAGCTCCTAAAATCATAGATAAAACGCCACTTTTACGTCGTAATCGTGCAAAGTTCTTTCCGAATAGTGGAAGGAACATATTGAGAAAATTAGCGAGTCCCAATCCTAAAACAAGGAGACCAACCATAAAGAGTGGACCTTGGATTCCCAGGTAGGTTTCACCTGCTCCGAAGCTATTTTGGTTGTCGTACCAAGGGAGTACAGCGCTAATCATTAGAGTAAAACTCGAAATGAGAAGTAGCTTCTTGGCCGTAGGCAATCTGAGAAAGCCTTGTTTAACGCGCTGCGTTGCAGACATAATGCGGGGGAAATTGTGGCAATAATCTAACAAAGGCAATCTGCTATGGCAAACAAAACCATTGGTATCGATATCCGCGAAGCAAATGGTGAAGGGGCTGGGAAAGGCATCTACACTGAAGAAATCACGCATGCGCTGATTCGTCAGGCTCCAAATTTAAAGTTTTTTCTCTTTACTAAAGAGGCAAATTCTCGTTTTGAAAATACAGAAAATGTTCAACAAGTGGTCATCAATGGCAAAGGTCTGGCTTGGCATTTCAAGCTAAAGCAGTTTTTGAATCAGCATCCCGTGGATCTTTTCCTAGCGACTACCAGTTACATTTACCCTGCGATAGCCCCAAAAGACCAAAAGATAGCGATGGTGGTTCATGACCTCATTGCCTTTAGACACCCTGAACACAATCACTGGTTCTCCACGATGCTTGAAAAGTTTACCCTGGGGAGAGCTTTAAAAAACACTAATCTAGTGGTCACCGTGTCCAGTCATACTTGGCGTGACTTAGTTCTGTTTAAACCTGAAGCTCAAAAGATTCCTCGAGTGGTGGCCTACCCCGCAGTTAATAAAGACATTCGCTCCACTTCCCAGCGACGAATGGATCTCCCCGATCGATTCCTACTTGCCGTGGGAACGCTGCAACCTCGTAAAAACATTCAAGGCGTGATCAAAGCTTTTGAAAAAGTTGCCGAAGCCAAACCTCAACTTCATTTATGCATCGCTGGAGGTAAAGGGTGGAAAAGTTCCGCTATTTTCGAAGCGATTCCTGAATGGCTTAAAGAACGCATCCACTTTCTCGGCTACGTCCGTCATGACGAATTGATTGAACTCTACTCCAGAGCCCAAATGCTGGTCTTCCCTTCTTTCTATGAGGGATTCGGAATTCCGCCTCTAGAAGCCATGGCCTGTGGCTGTCCAGTCATCACAAGTGATCTGTCTTCTCTCCCTGAGGTCGTAGGTTCCGCCGCCTTAATGGTAAACCCTGACGATACCGACGAGATTGCAGATGCAATCAATCAACTACTGGGCCCACAAATGCAAAGTGTCGCTCAAGAACGAGGCCTCAAGCAAGTGAGTGAGTTCTCATGGGATGAGAGTGCGAGTGGAATCCTAAACCAAGTTCTCAAACTCACTAACCATAGAACTTAGTACGTAGTGTTTCTTCACGAAGTCTTGTCCATGTCGGCCGAGTTCTTTTCTGTCTTTTTCGTGTCGCATGAGTTTCTTCACGGCACGGTCTAATAGTGAGAATTTAGCTGGGACAATGAGTGCGTCTTGTCCATTGTGTAGGTCTTCAGAAATCCCACATTGGTCCGTCACAATCGTTGGAGTTCCGTGCCACATGGCTTCCGCGGCAACCATTCCAAATGGGTCCATTTCCTTGCTCGCGAGTATGAATAAATCCAGAGATTTGTAGAGGCTCATTAGCTGCTCTCGTGGCAGTGATTTTACCCACATTACTTGCTTGGATTCGGCGGCTTTCTGGACACTTTGTCTAAGCGGTCCATCGCCAACTAAAATCAGTCTCATATCAGGTTTAGAGTGTACAAGTCTGACTATCATGTCTACCCCCTTGTCTACCGTCAAACGAGACACATTTCCTACGGCAAATCCGCCTTTTAGGAATGCAGAAATTTCTTTAGGAAGTGGGGCACTTTTGTCTAGTATTACGGCGCAGGAAATAGCTTTCACTTTGGGCACCAAAGGCGCCACATATTTGACCATCGCATTAGACGTCACCACGACTTTTGCCCACTTACTCCATCGCTTATAAACGTGCCGCCATGGATTGTGGGTGAGCCACTTTCCGATGCGTGCGTGTTCCATCCAAATGACCTTCATTCTGAAGAGTCGAGCCCACGGAGTCATCAATAGTTTTTCTGTGAGAGAGAGCATGTAGACCGTGTCCACGCCGAACTGTTTGTTCATTTTGAAGAGCTGCCATCCTGCCATCAAAAATAAGAGAGGGGAGAGCAATGTGAAACGAATCAATTGAAGTTTTGTAACCGGTGGTTTGCTGAGCCAGGTTTTTTTTACGGGAAATTTATCTTTCTTAAATGCATCCAACAAAACAGGGCAACTGCCTAAAAAAGCGGCTTCGTAGCCCTTTTTATCTAAGGCACACATGAGTGATAAAGTATGCACTTCTTCACCGCCCCATTGTGATTCAAATGGAAAACGAGTGACAAGGATGTGACGTTTCGCTAATCTTTGCATAATCAGTTGTTAACTCAATCAAAGCAAATATGGCGCAAGAATTCCAGACAATCGGGCTAATTGGCCGCAAGAAGATCAAGAAACACGAGCCTTTCTTGAATCATTTAATGGAGTATTTAAAGAAAAAGAACCGCAATGTGATCTGGGACGACCACCTGGTGGACTATTATGGGAAAGAGCATGAGCGTGGACCTGCCTATATTTTAAATCATGCCCATCTAGTCATCACGCTTGGTGGCGATGGCACTATTTTGAAACTAGTGAGAGACCTTCCAAAACGAAAAAAACTCTACGTTTTTGGAGTGAATCTTGGGAATGTTGGATTTCTTACTGAAGTGAAACAGTCAGAAAAAGTTTTTGAAATGTTAGATGAATTTTTTCAAGGCAAATATCATATAGATGAGCGACTGGTTCTTCGAGTCACTCAATACAGAAACGCCGAAAAACTTTCTACACATTTGGCGCTGAACGAAGCCGTAATCAATCAAGGAAACTTCGCGCGACTCATTGGTCTCAATGCCTCCATCGATCAACGGAAGATGATCAGTTTCAAAGCGGATGGCGTGATTCTGGCTTCACCAACGGGTTCAACGGGACACTCACTCTCAGCCGGAGGGCCCATTTTACACCCTCGAGTGGACGCTTTTGTCTTCGCTCCGATCTGCCCTTCTGAACTGTCCGTGCGGCCCATTGTGATCCCAAGTGACAGACAAATCACCATTACCGTAGATACGGATCGTAAATTTAAAGACAACAAAATTGGACTAACCATAGACGGCCAAATTGTCCTTCCACTTGAGTACGGAGACAAAATTAAAGTCCGAAAATCCTCCCGAAAACTTCGTTTCATTCGCAAACAAGGAAGCGGCCAGAAATACTACCGACTGCTCCGAGACAAACTCAGTTGGGGGAGGCGAGGGTAGTGATACTTACTTAATTTTCGGGCCCATTCCTTCGCTCCAGCGGCTCAGGTCATTATACCTCGCTTGCCTGGTTGCCTTTGGCAAACCAAACCGAGCCAAGCTCAGAATACCCTCAAACAAAGTAAGTATCACTTACGGTGAGGGGCAATTGAAAGAGCTTCAATATATTTATAGCGCTGCCTGTGCCGCAGCCAATCGTGCAATAGGCACTCGGTAAGGACTACAACTTACGAAGTTGAGGCCAATGTCATGACAGAAAGCAATGGAGCGAGGTTCTCCTCCATGTTCTCCACAGATCCCAATGAACAGGTCTGGTTTTGTGCTTCGACCTAGTTTTACAGCCATTCTCATGAGCCGTCCTACCCCATCAATATCAATGGTGTCGGTTGGATCAGCAGGAAGAACTCCATCATCCGTATATTTAGCTAGGAAAGTCCCCGCATCATCACGACTGAATCCAAAGGTCATTTGAGTGAGGTCATTCGTTCCAAAAGCAAAAAAGTCAGAGTGTTTTGCAATTTGGTCCGCAGTCAAACAAGCACGAGGCAGTTCGATCATGGTTCCAATCTTCCAGTGGAAATCGAGAGGCATCATTTCTGCGGCAATTTCTTCAATCATTTTTCTCAAAACTTTCACCTCATTCACATGTCCAATCAATGGCAATTCAATCTCAACATCAGGTTTGATCCCTTCTGTCGTAACCTGTTTGGCAGCCGCAAAGATAGCGCGCGCTTGCATCTGGTAGATCTGAGGAGTGGTGATTCCAAGCCGGCAACCACGGTGACCCATCATTGGGTTTACCTCGTGAAGCGTCCCTACTATCTTTTTAAGCTCATCGAAGCTCATTCCCATCTCAGAGGCCAGTTCTTCAACTTTGTCGTCTGTGTGAGGCAAAAACTCATGTAATGGCGGGTCGAGTAGACGAACCGTCACAGGCTTCCCATTCATAGCTCGGAAAATATCTTTAAAGTCTTCTCGTTGCATTGGTAGAAGTTTTTCTAGCGCTGTTTCTCTCATCTCATCAGTTTGAGCCAAAATCATTTGTCGGATGTACATGATGCGATCTTCTTCAAAGAACATGTGTTCCGTTCGGCAGAGGCCAATTCCTTCAGCACCAAACTTAAGCGCAACTTTGGCGTCAGGGCCATTGTCGGCATTGGTGAAGATTTTAAGGGTACGAACTTCATCAGCCCATTCCATCAATATTCCGAATTCAGGAGTCATTTCAGGGTCTTTAGTTGGAACCAGTCCATCTATAACTTGACCAGACGCTCCGTCAATAGTGATCACGTCTCCTTCTTTAAATTCCTTGTCACCAATCTTTACGGTGTCAGTTTTCATGTCCACTACCACAGCCTTACAACCCGCAATACAAGGTTTCCCCATTCCACGAGCCACTACCGCAGCGTGACTAGTCATCCCTCCTGTTGAAGTTAGAATTCCTTGTGCCACATGCATTCCGTGAATGTCTTCTGGGCTGGTTTCTTTACGAACCAAAATTACCTTCTCTCCATCCTCATGCATCTGACAAGCTTTGTCCGCACAGAGCACAATCTTACCTGCCGCCGCTCCTGGTGAAGCAGGCAACCCTTTCGCTAAAACATTTAATTCACAATTTCTATCAATACTTGGGTGAAGCAAAGTATTGAGCATGTTTGGGTCGATTCGAAGTAGAGCTTCTCGTTTAGTGATAAGTCCCTCGCCAACCATATCTACTGCGATTTTAACCGCAGAAGCAGCACTACGCTTACCTGTTCGAGTTTGTAGCAGGAATAATTTTCCTTCTTCAATTGTAAATTCAATGTCTTGCATGTCTTTGTAATGCAGTTCAAGTCGAGCTTGAATGTCATGCAGTTGGTCGAACATCTTAGGCATTCGTTCTTGAAGCTCAGAGATCTTTTGTGGAGTACGGATTCCCGCTACTACATCTTCTCCTTGAGCATTCAAAAGGAATTCACCAAAGAATTCATGTTCACCTGTTGAAGGATCACGAGTGAAAGCCACTCCTGTTCCACTGGTGTCTCCCCTATTTCCAAATACCATTGCTTGAACTGTTACTGCCGTTCCCATATTGTGAGGGAATCCATTGATGTTTCGGTAGTCGATTGCACGTTTGTTGTTCCAAGATTTGAATACTGCTTTGATCGCAAGAGCTAATTGTTCTTTAGGATCTTCTGGAAAGTCTCGTTTCTTCTTTTCTTTCACAATTGCTTTGAAAGTAGCTACCAGTTCTTTGAGGTCGTCAGCAGTAAGGTCTGTGTCTTCTTCAACCCCTCTTTTCTCCTTTAATTCGTCCATTGCCTTCTCAAAATGAGAGTGTCCAATTCCTAGAACTACATTGGAAAACATATTCACAAAACGACGATATGAGTCGTAAGAAAAACGTTTATTTCCTGTCTTTTCGATCAATCCTTGAACGGTTTCATCATTGAGTCCTAAGTTCAAAATAGTATCCATCATCCCTGGCATAGAAACTTTAGCTCCAGAACGAACAGAAACAAGAAGCGGATTTTTGGCACTACCAAAGGTCTTTTTCATCTTGTGCTCCAACTCATCTAGATTTGCAGCTAACTCCTCATCATAACCTCGAGGATATTCCCCGTGGGCAAGATAGTAATTACAAACTTCAGTTGTAATCGTGTGTCCATAAGGGACAGGTATATCAAGATTCGTCATTTCTGCTAGATTTGCACCTTTCCCCCCGAGGAGGTCTTTCATGCTGCGGTCACCATCGGAGAACGAATAGATATGTTTCATCTGAGCTGGGTTTTGTTAGCCGCGACGAGTTAGAATTGAATCTTCGAGTCGCTTCATCGCGGTGATAAAGGCAGCAACTCGATAACTACAGTTATACTTTTTAGCATTGGTAGCTACAGAAAGCCAAGCTAATTGCATCTTGGTCTTTAGTTTCTCTGTAACTTCCTCTTCTGTCCAGTAGTAGTTCATTTTGTTTTGTACCAGTTCAAAGTAACTCACAGTT